>NZ_JBXAFS010000027.1:0-46455 GCF_058793355.1 Afipia sp. MLSD5-FHT05B12 | reverse complement strand
GGGCCTCAGGGCAAGCAGGGCCCGGTGGGCGCACAAGGCCCGCGCGGCGAACAAGGTCCGCCCGGCCGCCTGCCCTCCTTCGAGGAAATCCTTCCATGGCTGGAGACGATTTTCGACGCATGGGAAGAGCATCGCCGGAAGCGCGAGCAGGAAGCGAAAGAGCGCGAGGAGCAGGAAGCCGCCTCCCGCCATGCCGCGGCCCTCGCGGCAGGCGCGCTCGACGACGACAGCGATGACGGCGACGATCATCACAAGAAGAAAAAGAAGCATCGCAAGGACAGGAAGTAACAACGGCGCTGGAAGCGGAGCTCGCGACAACAAACAAAAGGCCGGACTCATGTCCGGCCTTTTTCCTTGAGCAAGCGCTATAGTTGCGCGTCTTACTTCAGCGTGATCGCAAGTCCGCTGAGGTCCGCGTTCGCCATCAATCCGACCTGACGGCCGGACAGTTCGAGCACCGCGCCCTTCTGGTTCGTGAGAACGATGGCGCGTGCGCCGCCGCCAACGGCGATGCCAGCGCCCGCGGCGCCATAGACGCCAGCCACATCCGAGGGACGATTGATGTTGCTCACCCGGCCGCGCAGCACCGTCTTCGATCCGCCGAACACCAGACCGTAGTCGATTCCGCCGGTGGACAGCGGATAGGACCTGCCGCGGAAATTGAGCGTGCCGCTGCCGCCCGATCCGCCGATGAACCATCCGGCCTTGTAGATGACGAGCGACACGGTGCCGCTGTCGGCATGGGCGGATGACAGACCGGCTCCGATGAGCGCCGTCACAGCGATCAGCGCGGCGCGAATGGCAGATGACAAACGCATGATGGATTCTCCGGATTGGTGTGAGCAAGGCATGCGAGCAGCGGATGCTGCGAACGGATCGACAAAGCCGAATCAAGTCTAGCGCATGCGGAAGATTCGTAAAACGCCAATGACGCAAGAGGAACCCTGAAGACGCATGATTGATCAACAGATTCGGCGTCGCTTTGCATATCGCGGCGCCGATTTCTGTTGTTTAATCGATTCGGGCTTCACAATGACCGAAAGGGGTTCCTGTGAATCGAGTCGAATGGGATTTGCACGCGGCGAAGTTCGAGTCGCTGGTGTGCGATATCGTGACGGACGAGACGAGCGGACAGATGCCACGCTTCGTCGCTGCGGCCTGCCGCTCCAGGAAAAATCTTGAGCTGGTCGATCTCGGTTGCGGGGTCGGCAGCTTCGTCAAGAAATTCGGACACCGCTTCGACCGGATCACCGGAATCGATTTCGCGCCGCGTATCGTCGCACGCGCGAAGAAGCGATGCGCGAACCTCCCGAACGCAAAATGGCTCGCGATGGATGTATGCGAGTCCGCGAAAGTCCTCGGCACCGTCGCCGACCTGACAGTTTGTCTGAACGTCATCACCTCGCCGCGCCAGGCCAAGCGCGATGCACTGTGGTCGACCATGGCCGATGTCACCAAGCCAGAAGGCTTTGCGCTGGTGGTGGTGCCGTCGATGGAATCGCAATTGATGGTCAACAAGCTCGGCGCGTCGGCGGACAAGATCAAGGCCGGTGGCCTCGTCCATCGTGACGGCGTCTGGCAGAAATTTTACGAGCGCGACGAATTGATCTCCACCGTGTCCGGAACAGGCTTCGAGATCACGCGGATAGCCAGGGTGTATTACCCCTGGTCGGTGGATGGTCTGCGCAAACCCCGGCTGTCAAAGAAGCTGCCGTGGGACTGGGGCTTCCTGGCGCAGCGCGCAGCGTGACGCGCGGCATCACCCTCCGCGCGGACATTCCTTATAGCCGAACTCATCGATGATCCGCGCGCCGGAGATCGTGCTGAACTCCAGCCTCGTGAGGTAGCCTTTCTCGACGACGTACTGCCGCAGCCTTCCGTTGTAGGCATTCAGCATCCGCTGGGTCGAACCGGCGTTGATGACGTACCTGTTGGGCCCGCGGCCATGACCGGCATGAAACAGCAGCCGCGCGCTGCGCTCGACGCAAACATTGCGCACGCCGAGAAACAGCGTGCAGTTCGACTGGCAATGACCTCGGATACGAAACAGTTCGCCGCTGGCGTTGGCCTGATCGATCGCCGGCTGGAATTTCTCGATCCAGCCGCCCATGGCGAAGCGATCCGATGTGTCAGCTTCGGCGACGGACATGGCACCAGTCAGCAGCGAAAGGACGAACAGCAGCGGTACGGCGACACGTTTCATCAAATGCCTCCCGGCGGGCGCGGTCTTGCGTAAGGTTAACTTGTAGCAAGCTGGCAGCAAAGCCATTGCGAAGCTCAACAGCAAGGCATAGTTTTTATTTCAGACATTGAACGCACGGCGTTGAGTCGGCGTCCAACTGCCATACAGTCGACCGGAAGGATCATGACAATGTTGGCGGAAATCTTTCTATTGAAGCTTGAAGCTTTGCTGCGGGTAGCAGCGTTCGACCGCCGCGCAAGCGATCCCCGGTTCGTGCCGATCGCTATTCCGCGCTCCTGAAGCACTTCGCAACGCAAAAGAAAACGGGCCGGCGAAAGCTGGCCCGTTTTGCGTTTAGCCAAACCGTGCCCGGCTCCGCTCCCTTGCTTTCTCCGCTTCGACGTCGCGGTCGCGCGCAGGCGCGTGGGTGTGCAGCGACGTCAGCAGTTTGCGCGCGCTGGCGGAAACTTCAGCGACGGCCCGGTGGAACGCTTCTTCATTCGCCTTCGACGGCGCGTTGAAGCCGGACAGCTTGCGCACGAACTGCAAGACCGACGCGTGGATTTCGTCATCGGTGGCGGGCGGCTCGAAGTTGAACAGCGTTTTGATGTTGCGGCACATGATGCTTCTTCCCCTCACGCCCGGCGCGGGCCTACATCTCACTTAATTCCCGGCGGTGAGCCGCGCAAATTTGGGGAGTCCCATCGCAGCCAGCCCGATTTCTCCTGCGATCCCGGGCGGTTCCATCGAGTTCCAATTCGCGAGTTCCATGAACAGGTTATCCCGGAAATTAAGGTTCTGTTAACCATATCGGCTCACCCTTTACCCGGGCTGAGATCGGAGAACCTTGGAGATAGTCTGCGTCCCTGACAGGTGCAGCATTGGTCAGGAGGTCTCGATGACTCAGGAAATGCACATACGCGCATCGGGGCTATTGCCGGATGCGCCGGCCGTGGCACCGGACCAGGTGGTCCCGCTGCTCATCGGCGCCACAGTCCAGGAAATCGAACGCGAACTTGTTTTGCAAACGCTCGCGCGCTGCGACGGCAACCGCACCCACGCGGCCCGAATTCTCGGAGTCTCGGTGCGCACGCTGCGCAACAAGATCCGGCAGTATTCGGCGGACGGCGCCGAGGTGCCGGCGCATCACTAAGGGCCTGGCTGGTCCAAGATTATGCCAGACGAAAAGCTGGAATTCGCGCGGTCGTGTTTACTGTTTGATGGACGGGAATGATCAGGTTACGGTTCCCTCACAGGAACCTGATCATGACCCGACTGCTCGCCAGAACCTTTGCCGTCCGTGCGGCCATCGCCGTGCTCCCCGCCTCGGCGGTGCATGCGGCCGGCACGCCGGAGCAGCGCTGGGCCTGCCGCAAGGATGCGATAAAATTCTGCCAGGAGTCTGTCCCGGACGTGAAACGCATCACCGCCTGCATGCAGAAGAACGTCAGAAAGCTTGGTCCACTCTGCCAAACGCAGTTCAGGTAGGAACGCGGCAGAAACCATGCACATTCCCGCGACGCTGGATCAGGCCCGCAGCACCCTTGCCGTGATGCTCGGCATTGCCGCCACCGAGGGATCGCCAACCACGATCGACCATGAGACCATCGCCGCGGCCACGCGTTTCATTTTTCATCTCGAGCCGCAGTTCGGTCTCGCAGGGCTGACACCGCTCAGTCCCTACCGGCAGGCCGAACTCTCTGACGACCCTGCCCTCGCCGCGCAGGCCGCGAGCTTCGCCGCGGTCATGGCGTTCGTCGATGGGACGATCAATCCCGCGAAGCTGAGCGGCGTCGTGAAGCTTGCGGACTTACTCCGCGTCAAGGACGAGTTTGTCCATGACCTCGCGCGGATCGCGCTGGGCGATCTGAAGGACGCCAAGACCCACATGCTCCAGGCCAATCTCGAGAGCGTGACAGGCCGCGCATGGGCGATCGCCGAAATGGGCCCGTGGCTGCAGCCTTACGACGCGGAGCCCGACCCCGCGCTGGCGACACGGTTTCATGCGCTGGCGCGGTTGCCGGAGAACACCTTCGGGCACGCGTTTGCGATCTTCTATCAAGCCAACGGCTACGCCTATCCCGGCGAGCCGACCGCGCTCAATTTCGAATTCGCCGTGCCGCACGATTCCACGCACATTCTCGCCGGTTACGATACATCGCCGCGCGGCGAACTGCTGACATCGACGCTTACGTCGACCATGCATCGCGCTCATGCGATGTCGGGACACGTGCTGCCGGTGATCCTGAGCTGGCATCTCGGCATCCCGCTCAATGATGTCGCGGGCTCCGCCACCGGCGCCTTCGAGCCGGAGGAATTCTTCTACGCCTGGGCGCGCGGCGAGGACACGACGGCCGATCTGTTCGCGCCGGAATGGGATTTCTGGTCGGCTGCGATCCAACCGATCGACGCGGTGCGTGAAGCGGTGGGATTGTTCGTCGCGACCGACTGAATAGCCGGATCGCCCTTGTTCTTCCATCCGCTTCCCTCACGGCCCGAAATTACTCTGGCTTTGCAACGCGATGCGACTCGTAGGAGAGCAGACCCATGACGAAAATCAGCCGGTCCAACGTCGTCGCGGCGCTGCTCTCGTTCAATGGCGGCTTCGTCGATACCGCCGGCTTCCTCGGTCTGGCCGGACTTTTCACGGCGCACGTCACCGGAAACTTCGTCACGCTCGGCGCGGCGCTGGTCCACGGCAGCCACGGCATCGTCGGCAAGATCCTGGCGCTGCCCGAATTCGTCGCGGTGATCGCGCTGGCCCGGCTCGCAGGCATTGCGCTGCGTGCGCACAACCTGCCCGCGATGCAAATACTGCTCGGGGTGAAGGTCGCATGTCTGCTGGCCTTCTTTCTTCTCGCCGTGCGCTACGGTCCGTTTCCGGACGCCAACACGCCGATGGCGCTGCTGACCGGGTTTGCCGGCGTCGCCGCGATGGCGATGCAGAATGCCGTGCAGCGCGTGCATATGGCCAGCCTGCCGCCGTCCACCATGATGACCGGCTCCACCGTGCAGGTCACACTGGACGCCGTCGATCTCATCACCGGCACCAAGCCCGAAGATCGTGTGCCGGTGAAAACCCGTTTTAGCCGCCTCGCGCTTGCGATCTGCTTCTTCGCGTCCGGCTGCGCGGTCGCCGCCGTGATGTATGTCTATGTCGGCTTCTGGTGTCTGGCGCTCTCGGTCACCGTCGGTTTCGCCGCCGCAGTGATCCGCATCGAGGAAACGCGCCCGGCATAAACCCGCCGCGACCTCGATGCTGCGTTGCATCGTGCCTCAACTATGTGCTGGAAGAATTTCGCGCCTCGCGCGGGTGTGTCTGGACGCCTTCAGATGACCGTCCGAAACTCCTGACGATTCTGATCGCGGAGGATCGCATGAGGTGGCCGCTTCGCCTTGCCCTGATGATTCCGCTGACGCTGTCTGCCGCTATGGCCTTCGCGGTCGATCGCGGACAATTCGGCGATGTCCCCGAACACATCCGCAAATGGTTCAAGGATGCGCGCAGTCCGACGGGTGTGCCGTGCTGCGACGTGTCGGATGGACATCGCACCGACTACGATGTGCGCAGCGGCAACTACTGGGTACCGATCGAAGGCACCTGGTGGATGGTGCCGGAGAAGGCGATCATCCGCACCGGCGGCAATCCCACCGGCGGCGCGGTGGTGTGGTACGTCACCATACGCGGCAACATCGAGATTACATGCTTCGTGCCGGCGGACGGGTCGTGAGTGGTGTGATGAAAGTCGTCATCCTGGTGCAAGTACCTGCGAGCCTCGAAGAAGGATGACGGCAACGCCATCCTTCGAAGCTCGCCGCAAATGCGGCTCGCACCTCAGGATGACTAAGTCCCTACGCCCTGCCCGGATAACTCACCGCCATGCCGGCACGCACATCCTGCTGCACGCCATACTGGGCGAACGGATAACGGAAGCCGTTCTTCGACAGCGCCTTCATGCCGGCGATGGCGCTGATGAGATATTCCGGCGGCGTCGCCATCAGCATTTCCTCATCCAGCACGCCGCCATAACGGCGCTCGGCGAAACACGGGATCGACAGGCTTGGCAATCGTGTGGTCAGCGCGCGGCCCCATGAATCCGCGCAAGCGGATTCACCGACCACGCTCCAGTCGAACCGCTTGTAGCCGGACCATTGCAATCCGTTGATAAAATAGATCATCGCGCCGGGCGTCGCGTAGAACAGCGCGATGTCGGGCGGATCGAGCTTGCCTGACGACAGCGGCCCGACCGCGAGCGCGTCGTACTTCCCGTCCGGCACGCAATGCATCGCTTCCTGGTGCGCCTGCGCATCCTGCTGCGTCGAGAACCAGACGCCGGTCATGTGTTGACCGGACTGCCAGGTCTCGGTCTTGGCGCCGCCGAGACCAACCACCGCGCGGCACTGCGCACCGACCAGATCGTCGCTGGTGATGCCCACCGTCCAGCCGATCCGCGCCGCCTGCGCCACGATCTGATCCAGCGTATGGACCGATTGCGGCCGGCGGATTTTCGGAATCGCCTCCATGTCCTCGCGCCGCGCGAACATCTTCATGCCGAATGGGATCGAACGCAGCTTCAGCAGCGAGTCGAGGTCGCCAACGATCGCAGGCCAGTCATAGGTCATCGCGTTTCTCCCGGATGTTTCTTGTTGTTGATGAAGCTAAGGCATTTTCGTCGGAAGTAAGAGCCAAAAGAAAACCCGGAACGCGATGAGCGGTCCGGGCTTGATTGCAGTTCGTCATTCCGGGACGCGCTTTTGCGCGGACCCGGAATCCAGGGAGCGTCAGCTTCTCATAAATTCTGAATTCCGGGTTCGCTCGCTGTGCTCGCGCTCCGGAATGACAGCCGACGCGCCTAGTGTCCGTCTTCCAGTCCACCCATGTGCTTTTGCGAGTAGAGTTCGACACCGATCTTCTTGACCAGGTCGATCTGGGTTTCGAGGAAGTCGATGTGGCCTTCCTCGTCCTTCATCAGGCTCTCGAACAGATCGCGCGAGACGTAGTCCTTCGCACTATGGCAGTGGGTCGCGGCCTTCTCATAAAGCTCGCGCGCCGCATACTCGGCCTTGAGGTCGCAATCCAGAATTTCCTTCACATTCTGGCCGATGTGCAGCGGATCGAGCACCTGCAGGTTCGGGAAGCCGTCAAGGAAGATGATGCGGTCGATAAGTTTGTCGGCGTGCTCCATTTCCTCGATGGATTCCTTGCGCCACTTCTTGGCGAGATCCTTCAGGCCCCAGTTTTCCAGCATCCGGTAGTGAAGCCAGAACTGGCTGACGGCGGTCAGTTCGCTGCGCAGCGCCTTGTTCAGGAACTCTATAACCTTCGCGTCGCCCTTCATGATGCACTCCATTGCAAGGCCATCGCTAAACGGCCCACATTCAATTTAGAAACGTTCTAAATCAGATTACAGGCAAGCACAACCCCGGCCGAAAGGACCGGGGCAGACTGGGAAAACTTGAATGAGTGAAGGTGTCTAGCAGGCGGCCTGGGCCAGAAGGACCACCGGCTGCTGATCTTCGTTTGCCGCTTCATGCTGGCTGTGGGGGCATCCAGAGCAGCAAGCCTTGGCGCAGGCACCCAGCGCTTCGTCCATGATCTTCTTGATGGTTCGCGCGCAACGGCCACACTCGGCGCTACAGCCCAGGCAGCCGTAGACCTGCCCAGCCGTGCGCGGAAAATCCTTGGCTTGGGTCACAACGTTGCGCACGTCGTGGTCAGTCAGGACGTTGCAGGAACAAACAATCATGGACTGCCGGGAAAACCTGTGAGGACCATTGGTCCACAGGTATTGGACCGAGGCCCCGTATGCAAAAGGAAAACAGCCACTTTTAAGTTATTCCAAACTGGCTCGATCTTCATGTCTGTATTTGGAATCGATCTAAACTGGACTTTGAGAAGAGCCCCGCATTCTGGACGGTTTGCGAAGCAAGCCGATCCGGAATCCAGATGAGTTCATCGTTATTTCTCCGAAATTCCGGGTCCGCTCGCCGGAACCCGCGCCCCGGAATGACCGTGCTGCACGACGCGGCGGATTGGGTTAAACGATAGTATTGCAAGAACAGGAGCATGGCGTGGCGCATATCGGACCTGACGATCTCGGCATCATCTATGCCCCACCCACCGACCGCGTAATTGCGAAGCAACTGCCGCGCATCGACCGCCACGCCGCCAACTTCATCGGCCTGTCACCATTCTGCGTGCTGGCGACGGCCGGTCCCGACGGAACCGTCGATGCCTCCCCGCGCGGCGGCAATCCCGGCTTCGTCCGCATTGAGGGCGAGACACGCCTGCTGATGCCGGACCGTCCTGGCAACAACCGCATAGACAGCTTCCGCAACGTCCTGTCAGGCAGTGGCTATGTGCAACTGATCTTCTTCGTGCCGGGCCTCGATGAAACGCTGCGCGTCGGCGGCAATGCAACGCTTTCGGCGGATGCGGACCTGCTGGCCAGCATGATTGAGTTCGGCAAGCTGCCCCGCGCAGTGCTCGATATCGCCGTGCGCGAGGTCTATTTCCACTGCGGCAAGGCGCTGATGCGTTCGAAGCTCTGGTCGCCGGATTCGCGCGTCGCGCGCTCCGCTCAGCCGAGCATCAGCGAAGTCATTCACGAGCAGACCGGCCAAGGCACACCCGAAACCCAGGAAGCCGTCGAAGCGCGCTACAAAACGCAGCTCTGAGCCCAACCACTTACACATCGAAAGCCCCCATGGAAAAGCTACTGCCGCTCGCGGAAAAAATCGCCGTGTCCCTGATCGCGCGAAAAGAAACCATCGCCGTTGCAGAGTCCTCCACCGGCGGATTGATCTCGGCGGCGCTGCTCGCGGTGCCCGGCGCATCGGCCTACTATCGCGGCGGCGGCGTGATCTACACGCCGCGTGCGCGGGCGGCGTTGGTAAACATCACGAAAGAAGAGATGGAAGCCATCGGCATGCGCGGCGCGACCGAGCCCTATGCCACCCTGCTGGCAAACCGTGCGCGCGAATTGCTCAACACGACGTGGGGCCTGAGCGAAACCGGCGCGACAGGCCCGTCAGGTAATCGCTACGGCGACGCCGCCGGACATTCATGCATGGCAGTTGCGGGACCGCTCGCGCGCGTGATTACACTCGAAACCGGCAACAGCGATCGCATTGCCAACATGCGTGCCTTCGCGCTTTGTGCGCTCGAACTGTTCGCGGAGACGATGGACGCCGCACACTGAATTAAACTGCATCGAATCGCGATCATGCGAAATATCCAGCATTCACCGGAAGATTTTGGCTCTCGCGGTTCCGGAATTAACTACGGAACCCGCTTCACCTTTCGTGAGCGAATGTTACGGGGGGCAAAAACAGCATTGTTTTTGCGGAACAAATCCGCGTCCTAAACCTTAACAAAGGGTAGCGCCCCATTTTCCAGATTTGTTAACCCAACCCATCGCATTTTGGTCACATATGGCACGTACGTCCCCGCCATCACCCACGCTTATTTGAAGTGAGAAAAATGCGAAAATTGCCAATCGCGATTGCATCTGTTGTTGCCACGTTGGCAATTGCCGTGAGTGCGCCAGCTTATGCCCAGGATTTCACTGCGTCCGTCGGTACTGAGGCCGCCGCGCCCCAGAAGAAGGTTTCGATGTTTCAGTCGGCGATGAGCGAAGTCGCCATCATGCGCTATCGCGCGGCGCTGAAGCTGCGCGCCGAGCAGGCGAAGTACTGGCCCGCCGTCGCCAGCGCGCTGCGCGTTCTCGCGCGCGAGCCACAGGTCAACGAAGCAGCCGTTCGCCGCTTTGCGCCTGCCGCGTCCGCGCTGTTCGCAAGTCTCGATGAGGACCAGAAGCGCACCGCGATGGGCCTCGTGCAGAAAGCCGGTCTCCAACAGTACGCTTCGCTGTTCTGATTGTCGGGCACGCGGATTGTTCTCGCGGCTCTCGAAAATTCCAGCGGCGCTTCGCTTTCGCGAGGCGCCGTTTTTCTTGCGCCGCACCTGATCGTGGCGGAAATCCGGCCCCGCCATTCAGTTCCCGTTCAATGCAACCGTGCAACTTTCGCCGCCGGGACCCGTTATCTTGAGGGTCACAACGACGAAAGGTGAAAGCCATGAAGAAGATCGGCGTTAGGAAGATCGTCTTGGCGGTTGCCGCTGCCGCCACTGTCGCAGTCACCGCCCTCGCAGCCCCGGCACCGGCCGAAGCGCGCGGCGGACGTGTCGCAGCCGGCGTGGGCCTCGGCATCCTCGGCGGTGCCATCGCAGGCGCGGCGATTGCCAACAGCGGCGGTTACTACGGCCCGGGCTACGGCTATTACGGCGCCGGCCCGGTCTATTACGGTGGCGCCCCCTGCTACTGGCAGCGTGAGCGCTTCTGGGACGGCTACGGCTGGCGCGTCCGCCGTGTTCAGGTTTGTAACTGACACAACTGATCGCCGGGTGGCCATTTTTTAGCCGTCCCGGCTTGGAAGAAAGTAACGCTCCGGACGGCAAAAGCCGCTCCGGGGCATTTTTTGTAAAGGTCCGGGCGCCAGAATCCGCTATATTGGCACCGGGACAATCGCTGAATCGCCGGTGGGGGATGACGCCGGTACTTTCTAACAGGGGTCAAATCGGGCTATCTTGAGTTCCGACATTGGATCCTTACAGACCAATCGCCTTGCGCCAGGCTCTGGCGTGATCTGAGGAGAAACAAACATGAAGAAGGTTCTTTCGGCGTTCCTCGCGGTCGCAACGATCGCTGGTTCGCTTGCTACCGCGATGCCTGCCGCCAAGGCTGACGGCGGCCGTGTGGCTGCCGGCGTCGGCCTTGGCCTTCTGGGCGGCGCGATTATCGGCGGCGCGATCGCCAACAGCCGCCCGGCTTACGGCTATGGCTACGCACCTGGCCCAGTGTACGTCGAAGAGCCCGCCTGCCGCCTCGTGCGCGAGCGTTTCTGGGACGGTTACGGCTGGCGCGTTCGCCGCGTTCAGGTTTGCGATTGATCTGAACGTCTCACGATTGCTTCGTGAGACATGAGTTTCAAAACCCGGCCTCGCGGCCGGGTTTTTGTTTTCCAGAGCAACAGGTCTTTCTCATCTCGCCGCAAGGACGATCACCTCATCCTGAGGTGAGATCTCTTGCGAGCCTCGAAGGATGACGATCCAGGATGCCGCGGTCACCCTTCGAGGCCTTCGCTCCGCTACGGCTCCTCGGGTGACGGCTCTCTCGTAAAGAGATTACCGTCCTGCGCTCATCGCACGCAGCACCTCCGCGCTCGGCCAGCAATCGACCTTCAGGCCTGCCCGCTTCTGATACGCGCCGAGCGCCGCGCGGGTCTGCATCCCCGCTTTGCCGTCCAGTTTTGACGAATAGAGACCGACGCGCGTCAGATGCTTCTGCATCGCCTCGACATCGGCACTACGCAACTGCGTGGACGCCGACCACGGCGTAGCAAAGGATTGACCGCCCGCCATGCGGTCGGCGAGATGGCCGACAAACAGCACATAGAGATCGGAAAAATTATATTCCTTGATGACGAAGTAGTTCTTCGTCGTGAGGAATGCCGGGCCGTAAATTCCCTCCGGCTGCAACAGTGACGCCTCCTGCGCCTGCTCGGCGGCGCTGAGACGCAGGCCGCGCACCGGCAAGAAACCCTGGCGCAGCCATTCGGATATTGGCTTGGTTACTTCCGGCACGCCCTGCGAGCAATCGGCATTGGCCGGCGCGCGGACTTCGTAGGCCCAGCGCAAGCCCGCCTGCCAGCCCTTGTTCTTCAACTGCTGCGCCGCGGAGGCGAGCGCATCCGGCACAGACGTCCAGATGTTGATATGGCCGTCGCCGTCGAAATCGACGCCATGCTTGTGAAGCTCCGATGGCAGGAACTGCGTCAGTCCCGTCGCACCGCCCCATGACGTGCGCAGATCCTTGCGCGTCACATCGCCGTTCTGGATCAGCTTCAGCGCCTCGATGAATTCACCACGGTACTGATCCTTGCGGCGCCCGACATAAGCCTGCGTCGCCAGTACACGCAGGCCGTCATACGGCAAGGCGTAGCGGCCATAATCGGTCTCGCGGCCCCAGATCGCCAGAATGATCGTGCCAGGGACGCCGAAGCGCTGCTCGATAGCCTTCAGCGTCGCGGCATGCTGCTGCATCAGGGTGCGGCCGTGGGCGGCAAGGCGTGCGATGCTCGCCTCTTTCAGATAATCCGCCGGCACCTGCACGAACTCGGCCTGCGACGGCGCGCCGGTCGATGGACGGCCGGGCAGCAGCAGATCCGGCAATTTGTAATCCGGCTCCAGCCCGCGCGTTTGCGCGTCAAAGGTCGCGCGCGCGATACCTGTTTTTTGAGCCTCCGGCCACAGCGAGGCGATGAACTGCGTGAATGCGGCGTCAGCGGCGAAAGTCGGCTGCGCCAGTGTCATTGCGAGAAGCATCGCGACGAAGCAATCCAGCCCTCGCTTGATGATCGCTCCGTCCGTGTTTCGCTTCGCTCGCAATGACTTTGTCTCTCACGCTAGGGCATCAATGCTTGCCGTGTCCGTTATGTGAACCACCGTTCGGCACGAACACCGGGCCGTTCGAGATGCGATCGACGTAGGCGATGCCGATGGCCGAGACGATGAACATGCCGTGAATGATGGTCTGCCACATCACGCCCGCTTCGGTGTAATTCGTGGTGCGGCCCGCGCCGCCGAGGTTGCCTGCCTCGATGAAGGTCCGCAGCAGGTGGATTGACGAGATGCCGATGATCGCCATCGCGAGCTTGATCTTGAGTACGCTGGCGTTGACATGGCTGAGCCATTCCGGCTCGTCGGGATGGCCCTGCAAATTGAGCCGCGACACGAAAGTCTCGTAACCGCCGACGATCACCATCACCAGAAGATTGGAGATCATTACCACGTCGATCAGACCAAGCACCACGAGCATGATCTGCTGTTCGGAAAAGTCGAATGAATGGATGATGAGGTGCCAGAGTTCCTTCAGAAACAGGACGACATAGACGCCCTGGGCGACGATCAGCCCGACATAGAGCGGCAATTGCAGCCAGCGTGACCCGAAGATCAGCATCGGGATCGGGCGCAGCGCGAGGTCGGCACGCGTCGGCAACGGGGTTTCGGGCGTCATGGTCATCTCGGGAGTGCTCCGGCTGGCGATCGTCTCACGGCTGTCAGCTAAGGAACATGTCAGATTCTGTCGAGCCATGCTGTAGCGGCGTTTAACCGCAGCGGATTTTCCGATTCGACATCATCGCGTCAGATTTGCGAGGCTGCGGCGCTACTTGACGATCACGATGAAAATCCGCGGGAACCGCAGCAGCACCTTGCCGTCGGCCTGCGGCAGATAACTCGCGGCGATACGCGCAGTGTAGGCCTCCAGAAATTCCCGGCGCTCGGGGATTTCGAGCGGATCAAGAAACGGCCGCAGTCCCGTGCCCTTGACCCATTCGACAATGGCCGGCGCGTCCTCCAGCACGTGATTGTAGACCGAATGCCAGATGTCGATGCGCCGGCACAGTGGCCGCAGCGCGTCGTAATAAACGCCCGGCTTCGGCAACTCGCCCCTCGCCTCCAGCGCGTGTGCAAGCTGGGTATGAAATTGCGGCAGGCGCGCAACCTCGCGCATCAGCACATGCGACGGCTCATCCATGTTGTCCGGCATCTGAACGGCCATCGATCCGCCATCCGGCAGCGCCATGGCGAGACGCATCAGCTGCTTGAGGTGGTTCGAAACCCACTGGAAGATCGCATTGGCGAATAGCACGTCGGTGCCGGGCGGCGGCGCCCAGTGCGAGATATTGGCCTCGATGAAGGTGTGCTGCGGCAGGCGCTCGCGGGCCTGACGCAGCATGTCCGCGGAGGTGTCGATGCCGGTGATCTTCGCCTGCGGCCAGCGCCTGGCAAGGAGTTCGGTGGAATTTCCCGGCCCGCAGCCGATGTCAACCACGCCCCGCGCGTCCTGAACCGGAATCTGCGCCAGCAGGTCACGCGCCGCCCGCGTCCGCTCGTCTTCGAACTTGAGGTATTGCTGCGCATCCCAGTCGGACATCGTGACGCTCCAACGCTCGCGCGTATTCCGCAAAAGTGGATACCAGTTTTGCGGATAGACTACGCGCCAGATATTACCGGACGCCCCTTGTACGTCACCTGCCAAACGATGGCCAGATTTGCAAAGGCTAGCAGTGTCTCTGAAGCGGCGGCATGCTCTGACGTGATTTTACGCAGGATCAATTGTGGCTTTGCCGTCGGTACAACCCGCCCACACAAAACCGTGTTCACGCAGGGTACGGACTCGTGCCTGAAGGAATTCTCGGCCTATGACTTCGAGGCGCTCTGTCGGCATCAGGAAGAAGCGGCGACGATCATTGGCATCGACGGCGCGCGCGAGCATGCCAGCGCATTCCATGTCGTCGATGTGGCGGGAGACGGTCGCCTCGGTGGCAAACTGTTCGAAATAGGTCGCGAGCTCCTTGAGTGTAATCGGCCGCCCGGTCAGCCACCGATGCGAGACGATACTGAAAATCAAATCCGCCTCGAACGCGCTCCGCCACGGACGGCGCAAGATGCCGGAGGCGACAACGGTGCGCCGGAAATCCGATCGCCACTGAACCCATGCCATATCGAAGGCAAGAACAGCCCGTTCCGCCGCATCAAGAATGCTGTCGGGGCATTCGATCAAGGACGCTGGCGATGCTGCCCCGATTGTCTCGGGTGTTAGTTTCTTGGACTCTCCGGTCATTCGCTACCTGGCCTGTTGATTCTCCACCCCGACAGCCGTAGCCGGATTCCGGCGGTAGCACTATGATTGCCGCGCGTCGCGCTTGCTACCTTCTGACGCGTTGCTGGCTCACGCCACCTCATTTCGGCGTTCTTGCCCCGTTGCCATTCCAGACAAAGCCATTTTCGCGCATGATGCGCAGCCGCGCCTGCTGAAATTCATGGCCGAGGCCCTCGAGCCGCCGCGTCGGCATCAGGAACATGCGGCGGCGGTCGTTGTCGTCGAGGCGGCGCTCGACAAGACCGCCCTTTTCCATATCGTCGATGTGGCGCGAGACCGTCGCCTCGGTCGCGATCATGCCGAAATAGGTCGTGAGTTCCTTATGCGTGATCGGCCGCCCCTTCAGCGCATGGTGCGCGACGATGCTGAAGATCATGTCGGCTTCGAACACGCTGCGCAGCGGACGTTCGAGAACGCCGCCGGTGAAAAGCTTCTTCCGGAATTCCGCCCGCCACTGGACCCATGCGACATCCATGGACAGGAGCGCACGCTCCTGCTCATTCATGCTGCTGTCGAGCGGTGCATTCACCGCGTCAGCTTCTTGTACTTCACGCGATGCGGGATCACCGAGTCCTGACCGAGACGGCGCATCTTGTCCTTCTCGTAATCCTGGAAATTGCCCTCGAACCATTCGACATGGCTGTCGCCCTCGAAGGCGAGAATGTGGGTCGCGATACGGTCGAGGAACCAGCGATCGTGGCTGATGATGACGGCGCAACCGGCGAAATCCTCCAGCGCCTCTTCGAGCGCGCGCAGCGTATCGACGTCGAGGTCGTTGGTCGGTTCGTCGAGCAGCAGGACGTTGGCGCCGGATTTCAGCATCTTGGCGAGATGCACGCGATTGCGTTCGCCGCCCGACAGCGCGCCGACCTTCTTCTGCTGGTCCGCGCCCTTGAAGTTGAACGACGAACAGTAGCCACGCGAATTCACCTCGCGCTTGCCGAGCAGGATCAGCTCGTTGCCGCCGGAGATTTCCTCCCACACGGTCTTCTTGCCATCGAGCGCGTCGCGCGACTGATCGACGTAGCCGAGATGCACGGACTCGCCCACCGTGATGGTGCCCGCGTCCGGCGTCTCCTGCTTGGTGATCATCTTGAACAACGTGGTCTTGCCCGCGCCGTTGGCGCCGATCACACCGACGATGCCGCCGGGCGGCAGCTTGAAGGTGAGATCGTCGATCAGCAGCCGTTCGTTGAAGCCTTTGCTGAGACCTTCGAAGTCCACCACGTTCTGGCCGAGTCGCTCGGCGACAGGAATGGTGATCTGCGCGGTCTGGGTCTGCTTCTCGCTGGCCTGCTTGAGCAGGTCCTCATAGCGCTGGTAGCGCGCCTTGGATTTTGCCTGACGTGCCTTCGGGGATGAGGCGATCCATTCCTGCTCGCGGGCGAGCGTCTTCTGGTGCGCGGCGTCCTCGCGGCCTTCCTGCTCTAAACGCTTCTGTTTCTGCACCAGCCACTGTGAATAGTTACCCTCGTAGGGAATGCCCTTGCCGCGATCGAGTTCGAGAATCCAGCCCGTGACGTTGTCGAGGAAGTAGCGGTCATGGGTCACGATCAGGATCGCGCCGGGATAATTGCGCAGATGGCCTTCCAGCCACGATACGGATTCCGCGTCGAGATGGTTGGTCGGTTCGTCGAGCAGCAACAGGTCTGGCTGGTCGAGCAACAGGCGGCACAGCGCCACGCGGCGGCGTTCACCGCCTGAGAGCTTGGTGACGTCGGCGTCGTCCGGCGGGCAGCGCAGCGCATCCATCGCCTGATCGACCTTGCTGTCGAGATCCCAGAGGCCCTGGGCCTCGATCTCATCCTGCAGCCTGGTCATCTCGTCGGCGGTCTCGTCGGAATAGTTCACCGCGAGATCGTTGTAGCGGTCGAGGATCGCCTTCTGCTTGGCGACGCCTTCCATAACGTTTTCGCGAACGGTCTTGGCCGGATCGAGTTGCGGCTCCTGTTCGAGGTAGCCGACCCGCGCGCCGTCGGCGACCCAAGCCTCGCCGTTATAGTCTTTGTCGAGGCCGGCCATGATCTTGAGCAGCGTCGACTTGCCCGAGCCGTTGACGCCGAGCACGCCGATCTTGGCGTCCGGATAGAACGACAGATGCACGTTATCGAGCACCTTGCGGGTCGGGTAGGCCTTGGTCAGACCCTGCATGAAGTAGACGAACTGGCGAGCCATCGTGATCCTTGGAACCGTCAGATTTGAGCGGGAATGCGCGGGGAAATTTGCTGCCGTTGATGTAGCGGCGGGAACCGCAAAGGGCAACCGCAGGGTAGGATTTTGGAAAGCCTAACGACAGGATTTTCCAGCGCTGCCGGGCCGTTGCCGCGTCAAAAACGGCTTTTTAATCGAATCCCCCACAAGCTGCAGTTTCGAACCGCGAGCAGGCGCGCCGCGACCAACAGGCAGCGTCAAGACAGCAGATCGTCGAGCAGAAGCCATGACGACGCACAGCACACCGATGACAGCCCATATCGCGGACATGTCCGCGCCCCGCACGGCCGCTTCCAGGGGATTGCTGGCCGAGATCGGCGAGTTCTGGCGCACCTTCATCAAGGCGGCCTTCAACCCCTACCACCCGGAACGGCACTATATGCGCGGCCCGGGCCCGGCCTGTGCGGCCAAACAGGCCCGTCGCGGCTGACCGGTTTCAGCTAGACTGCGGATACCATAACGGTACCGGCCGACCCGGCCCAATTTGCCTCGTCTTGCAGACCGCGAGCGAACCGATGAACCGCATCCTGTATGTTTTGATCGGCGGCGGCGTTGCCATCGCGATGGCATCGGCCTTCTTCGCCAGACAAGATCTTGGAAAAATCAGCGAGAGGGATGTTGCTTTGGCCGCCGTATCCATCGCGATCCTCGCTGGCGCGGCTTTCGTCCTGACGCAGACCCGCTGGGGCCGCAGGCTCAGTTGGCGCAGCAAAAGAAAGCTCAATGAACAGGACGCGGAGGTGCGCGCCAATGCGCGCACGAAGGGCGAAGTGCGAACGCCGCCACTGAGTTGACAAGCCATTGCGCGCGCCGCTCAGGCGCGGCACCATTCCCGGATACCAAATTCAGAACGAAGAAGATCAACCTGAATGCCCCTGCGCTGCGCGATCCTCGACGACTACCAGAATGTCGCCCTGACATTCGCCGACTGGTCCCCGCTCAGGGACAAGATCGAAACCACCGTTTTCAACAAGCCGTTCGCGTCAAGCGACGAGACCGTGCGCGCCTTGCAGGATTTCGAGATCGTCTGCGCCATGCGCGAGCGCACGCCCTTCAGCCGCGAGGTGCTGACCGCGCTGCCAAAGCTGAAACTGCTGCTGACCTCGGGCATGCGCAATGCATCGTTCGATCTTGAGGCCGCGAAGGAGCGCGGCATCACGGTGTGTGGAACCGGCGGAGCCGGCAACGCCACCGTGGGGATCACCATTGGCCTGATGCTGGAACTGACCCGCAAGATCGGCTTCGAGAACGCCCGCATGCATGCGGGCGAGCCATGGCAGACCACCATGGGACAGGATGTCGAGGGCATGACGCTCGGCATTGTCGGGCTCGGTAAACTTGGAACCAAGGTGGCATCGGTCGCCAAAGCGCTTGGCATGAAAGTGATCGCCTGGAGCCAGAACCTGACGCCAGAGGCCTGCGCCGCCGCGGGCGTGAGCTACGCCAGCAAGGACGAACTGTTCGCCACCGCCGACATTGTCACCATTCACGTCATCCTGAGCAGACGCACGCGCGGGCTGGTCACGCGCGCCGATCTCGAGCGCATGAAGCCCACCAGCTATCTGGTCAACGCAGCGCGTGGACCGATCGTGGATGAAACCGCGCTGCTGGATGCGCTTCAGCGCAAGGCGATCGCGGGCGCGGGCCTCGACACGTTCTCGCAGGAGCCGCTGCCGCTCGATCATCCGCTGCGCAAGCTCGACAATGTCGTGCTCACGCCGCATCTCGGCTATGTCACCGAGAACAACTACCGGAAGTATTACGGCGATATGGTCGAGGACATCGCCGCGTGGCTCAAGGGCGCGCCGGTGCGGATGATGACGTAACACCGTGCAACAAAAAACCCGGCAGCGCGGACAAGTTTACGCAGTCTGCGCAAGGCAGACTGCTATTGGCCGGGCCTTTGCATGACCTGAAATCCGGCTTAGCGGATCGTGACCGGCGCAGGCAGCGGCGGCACCGCCGTCGGTCCCTGATTGGGCACGCCCATCGAGGCGGTCGGACGCTGGGGAGGTACACCGTTCGCCATCGGCGCAGGAGCAGGGCCGCCCTGATACGGCTGCGCGGACGCAGTCACGGGCGGTGCAGGCGGCTTGCCGCCCGGCAGCACCACGACGCGGGTGCCGACCTTGGTGCGCTCGAACAGATCAGTGACGTCTTCGTTCAGCATGCCGATGCAGCCGGATGAAACGAACTGGCCGATGGTCGATGGCTGATTGGTGCCGTGGATACGGTACACGGTCGAACCGAGATACATCGCACGCGCGCCGAGGGGATTGCCGTCGCCGCCGGCCATGAAGCGCGGCAGGTACGGCTGGCGTTCGATCATTTCCGTCGGCGGATGCCAATCCGGCCATTCCGCCTTGCGGGTGATTTTCTGCACGCCGGTCCAGGTGAAGCCGTCGCGGCCGACACGCACGCCATAACGGATCGCTCGGCCATTGCCGAGAATATAATAGAGTTGCGTATTCGGGGTATCGACGATGATCGTGCCCGCCGGCTCCTTGGTCGGATAGTTCACTTCCTGCCGGCGCAGACGCTCAGGCAGTTCCTTGCGCGGGCCGGTTTCCGGCTGCTCTTCCGGCGGCAAGGCCGCCATCACCGAACGGCCATTGGCACCCATCGCCGTTCCCTGCCCCTGCGGCTGAACCGCGCCGGTCGAACCGCCATCGACCGCGCCGGGTGGACGCATCGGGCCGTCGCCGTTCTGTGGCGGGGCCGGGTCGGGATAAAGCTGTGTCGGGCCGCGCTCGCTGTAGATCGGCGCCGGACCGCGATCGGAATAGACCGTCGAGCGGCCATAACGCGGGTCATCCGGCGACATCACCGGGCCGCGCGGGTCCAGTCCCGGCTGCTGGTAGCTCTGCTGCTGCGGAGCCGGCTGCTGCTGGTAATTCGGCTGCTGCTGATAGCCCGGAGGCGACAGCGCCGTACCACGGTCATCGCCGTCAAGCCGGTCGAAATCCGGTACGCTGCGATCGTCCCGCGCGTCGTAGGGCGCAGGCTGGATCGGCTGCGAATAGCCCGGAGGCGGCGGATAGGACTGCGCCAGTGCGACAGATGCACCTGCCAGGCCGGCCACCGCGGAAACCGCAAAAGCCGTCGTGAAACACTTGGCAGAAACCTTGGAAAGCCGATTGAACATCATGCCCCTTATATAGCGCGAACCCGCCACCGTATCGTTAACGGCAGTTCGCGCAGGATAGCGGCGCATTCAAGACATTCGTTGGAAAAAAGCGCCCGGAATGGCTGACTTTTTCGCGAGATTGCAACCGGGCAACAGGTTCCCGCCAATGTGACGCCGTGCCGGGCCCCAGCCGAACTTTTTTCGGGCAAATCCGTGGCGTGCGGTATCCTTCTCAAGGGCTTGATTCGTGGCGTTTGCCCACCTTTCAGCGTTCAGTTTTTGCCTCTTCCAGCGTTCGCATGCGTTCCGTTTTGGCTCGATCACCTTCGCGCCTCCATTGCCGAAGGCAGGACACGTCACAATGCTCCCCGGATTCCGAATCCTGTTTGCGACGACCGTGCTGGCAATTTCCGTTCTGATCTTCGGCCTTGGCGCGGCCGCGCTGCTGCGCGCGGCGCACGACGAATTCGCCAGCCTGCCGTCGTGGCGGCTGGCGCAGCAGCCGATGCTGGCGCCGCAGTTCGAGATCAGCGGACCGACGCTGGCGATGCTGCGGGTCGAGGCGCTGACGGCAAAGCCGTCTCCGGACAGGACCATCCGCCAGCAGGTCATCATCCGGGACATTCCGCGCGACCCGCCGGAAACGAAGCCGGCCGAGATCGCCAGGCAGGACACCGGCAGCGCGGTCAAGGACGCCGAACAAACGCCGGCCGAACCCCCTCCGGCCGCAGAGGCCGCTGCCGCTCTGAATGCACAGGACAGCGCCGGTGTTCGGGCGGCAGAGGCACCTGTCGAGCAAACCAAACCGTCGGATATCCAAACCTCCGAAGCCAGTGCGCCCGAGACAAAGATTCAGGACGAGAAGCCTCAGGAAGTGAAGCCTCTTGAAGCGAGGCCTGTGGATGTGAAGTCCTCCGAGTTCAGGATTTCAGAAGCGAAAGCTGTCGACGCAATGTCCGAACCTCGCTTTGCCGAACCGAAGCGAGTGGACTCGAAATCATCCGAAGCGAAGCCAACTGAGACCAGATCCTCGGAGACTGAAGCCTCCGAACCACGATCGACGGAGACGGTCGCGTCTCTGGAACGATCGACAGAGGCGACGGCTTCCGCGACGATACCCCGGCCTGCGGCCAAGAAAGTCCGCCGCGTCAACTCTCTCGCCATCGCACAGCGGCGTCAGATCGCTCGCGCTCGCGCCGCCGAACGTGCGCGCGCTGAACAACAGCGCCAGCAGCAAAATGCCTTTCCGCTGTTCGGCGGCTAGGATCGCCCGGCTATGCCGGGCCGGTCGCGACCGGCGGGCCGCTCTGCTCGCCCCACTCCGCCCATGAGCCGTCATAGAGCGCGGTGTCAGCGATCCCGAGCCGGTACAGCGCCAGCGTCAGCACACCCGCCGAGACACCCGAGCCGCAACTCGTGACGATCGGCTTGTCGAGATCGACGCCCGCGCCGGAAAACGCCGCGCGCAAGTCCGCAAGCGGCTTCATCGCGCCGGTATTGGCATCGAACAGGCCCGCATAAGGCACGCTGCGGCTACCTGGAATATGTCCGCCGCGCAGACCGGGGCGCGGCTCGGGCACACTGCCTTCGAAACGCGCGCCTGGGCGCGCGTCGACCACCTGCTCGGCCTTGCTCTCAAGATTTCCGATCAACTGCTGCACGCTGCGGACGCGCCTGGCATCGAACGCCGCCTTGAACATTGCGGGCCTCGGGGTCACCGCGCTGCTATCAACCGGACGGCCCTCGGCCAGCCACTTCTTCAGGCCGCCGTCGAGCACGCGAACATTGTTGTGGCCAAACGAGAGGAACATCCACCAACCGCGCGGCGCAGCGACCCATCCACCCGCATCGTACAGCACCACGATGTCATCGTTGCCGATGCCGAGCGCTCCGATGTCGCGGCCGAACTGTTCGGCCGACGGAAACATATGCGGCAGTGCGCTCGAATGATCCGACACCGCATCGACATCGAAGAACACCGCGCCGGGAATGTGCTGCGCCAGATAGTCGTCCTTCGGCAGCGGCAGAATGCCGGGCAGCTTGAAGGTCGCATCGAGAACTTTCACGCGTGGATCGTTCAGGTGTACGGCAAGCCATTCGGTGGAAACGAGAGGATCGTGGGTCATTGTCTATTCCTGTATTTCCAATTCGCCGTCGCCCTTCAAGGCCTTCGCTGCGCTACGGCACCTCAGGGTGACGGCTTGATGCTTGTTCTGCAATCGATGGGATGGAGGTCGACGTCATCCTGAGGTGCGAGCCGTCTTCGGCAAGACTCGAAGGATGACGTGGTGACGATTAATCTTTCTTCTTCGGCTCGGCCTTTTCGACCGGACCGCCAGCGGCCTTCCATGCGGTGAAGCCGCCGCCGAGATGGGCCACCGGAGAGAGGCCCATATCCTGCGCGGTCTTGGCGGCCAGCGCCGAGCGCCAGCCCGAGGCGCACTGGAACACGAACTTCTTGTTTTCCTGAAATACCGGCTTGGCGTAAGGGCTTTCCGGATCGATCCAGAATTCCAGCATGCCGCGCGGGCAATGGAACGCGCCGGGAATGCGGCCCTCGCGCTCGATCTCGCGCGGATCGCGCAGATCGACGATCACGACTTCGCTCTGTCCCACGCCGCCTTGCGGAAAACGTTCGACGGCTTCGGCCGCGTTGATGGTCTCGATCTGAGCGTTGGCCTCGTCGAGCAGTTTCTTGTAGCCGCGGTTGATGGTGGATGGCATTCCCTTTGCCTCAAGTTCTTGATGTGGCTCGATCCAGCGTAATTCGGTCCGGAGCAAATTGTCATGACCGGCCTTCGCGGCCAACCTGTTTCTTCAAAGACCGGCTAGTTGTTTCGCCATTCGGCCCGGCCCTTCAATGCCGATGCGTATGATGCATATCCGGAACGTGAGGGTGAGCGTGCTTCATCCAGACGTGACGATGGACGTGGGAATGCGGTTCGCCTGCCGGATCATCAGGACCATGCTCGTGTTGATGATGCTCGTCATGAACATGTGCATGACTATGAATGAGTGGAGCATGTTCATGCGCATGAACATGCTCCTCGGTCAGATGTAACCAAACCCCGATCACCATCAATACACCGGCAATGGCGATTTGAAACGTCAGAGGCTCCCGCAGAACGACGATCGCGACCACAGCGCCGATAAAGGGCGCCGTCGAAAAATAAGCGCCGGTTCGCGCGGTTCCGAGATGGCGCAGAGCATATACGAAGAGAGCAAGACTGACGCCGTAACTCAAAAAACCGATCAGCCCGGCGAGACCCGTTGCGTCAGGTGCGGGCAGGCTTCCTCCAGCCCAAAGACCTATCAAGAGATTGACCGGCCCCGCCACAAGGCCCTTCCACTCGACGATTTCAAGCGGATCGGCAAGCGACACCTTGCGGGTCAGATTGTTGTCCAATCCCCAGGCGAGACACGCCCCAACAATCGCGGCTAGCCCCGCCAGCGACGAAAATGTGGGTTGCCCCGACCATGCAAGTACAATCGCGCCCAGCACCAGAAACGCCATGCCTGCGGCGACCCGCCGGTCAAAATTTTCATGAAAGGCAAACCATGCGAGCAACGCGGTCGCCACGCCTTCGAACGTCAGCAGAAGAGATGCGGTGGTCGCGTCGGTGCGTAACAGCCCCACCATGAGCAAAAGCGGCCCGGCTATTCCGCCTGCCACAATCGCACCCGCAAGCCAGGGAATATCGCCCTTCCGAAGCGCCGTTTCCCTCCGCGCATGCGCGCTGCTTACACTTGCAATCCGTCGCAGGATCGCGACGCCGATGCCCGCGCCACAATAGAGCAGACCGGCAAGTATGGCGGGATGCACTGTACCCAACAGCAATTTCGCCGCAGGCGTTGAAGCGCCAAAAAGTGCGGCCGACAGAAGGGCAAATATGACCGCGCGAGGGTTCATGGTTCGAGCATATGCACGGGATCGGTCGACGCCAACCGGTTGCCGGAAACCGGTTTTCGCTTTCCGGGACTGTGCGCTTACCGTGTCAGTTCCCTCATCGCGCCCTCGAGCCCCTCAAGGGTCAGCGGGAACATCCGCTCCGAGAACAGGCGGCGGATCACGGTGGTGGATTCCGAATAATCCCAATGCTTGCGCGCGACGGGATTGAGCCAGACCGCGTGCGGATAGGTGCGCGTCACGCGCTCCAGCCACACCGAGCCGGGCTCCTCGTTGACATGCTCAACTGAGCCGCCCGGTACCACGATCTCATACGGAGACATCGACGCGTCGCCGACGAACACAACCTTATAATCGTGCGGATACTTGTGCAGGATGTCCCAGGTCGGGGTGCGGTCGGTGAAGCGGCGCTTGTTGCTCTTCCACACGCCCTCATAGAGGCAGTTGTGGAAGTAGAAATACTCCATGTGCTTGAACTCGGCCTTCGCCGCCGAGAACAGTTCCTCGACCTGCGCGATGTGACCGTCCATCGATCCGCCGATGTCGAAGAAGATCAGGACCTTCACCGCATTGCGCCGTTCGGGGCGCATGTGAACATCGAGATAGCCGTGGTTGGCGGTTTCCTTGATGGTGGTGTCGAGATCGAGTTCGTCAGGCGCACCGGTGCGCGCGAACTTGCGCAGGCGGCGCAGCGCGACCTTGATATTGCGGATGCCAAGCTCGACGTTGCCGTCCAGATCCTTGAACTCGCGCTTGTCCCAGACCTTCACCGCCGAGAAGTTGCGGTTCTTCTCCTGGCCGATGCGCACGCCTTCGGGATTGTAGCCGTTCGCACCAAACGGCGACGTGCCGCCAGTGCCGATCCACTTGCTGCCGCCCTCATGGCGTTTCTTCTGCTCCTCGAGGCGCTTCTTGAGAGTCTCCATGAGCTTGTCCCAGCCCATGGCCTCGATCTGCTTTTTCTCTTCCTCGGTGAGATACTTCTCGGCAGCCTTGCGCAGCCACTCCGCCGGAATTTCGGCTTTCTCCATGGCGTCGAGCAGGCTTTCGAGCCCCTTGAACACCGTGCCGAACACGCGGTCGAACTTGTCGAGATTGCGCTCGTCCTTCACCAGCGAGGCGCGCGACAGATAATAGAAATGCTCCACGCTCTGATCCGCGAGGTTGGCGTCGAGCGCCTCCATCAGCGTCAGATATTCACGCAGCGTGACCGGCACCTGCGCGTCGCGCAGCGATGTGAAAAATTGCAGAAACATGGGACTTAGATCGCCTCCGAAGCCGCTTCCGTCAAGGGCGTGCGTCACCCGCGCTGACGGGTTAGAGCGATGAAACTACAGGGTTGCAGGCCATCCGTCTGCCTGCGTCTACCCGGAAAATCGCCCCGCAAGGCAGGATTGCGTTCAAAAACAGTACTGGCGCGGTTTGGATTGGTGTGCAAATTCATTTAAACTGTTGTTTGACGCCTCCCGGACTGCTCCAGCCGGAGACAGTTCGCGGCGTTGACCGGGGACGCGCGACGCCCCGAAGCGGGAGTCGCAGCGTTTAAAACAAGGGGTTTCGTCCATGGGCATTATTGCTTGGATTATCGTCGGTGCGATCGCTGGCTGGCTGGCCGGCCTGATCGTGAAGGGCGCGGGCTTCGGACTTCTCGGCAACATCGTCGTCGGCATCGTCGGCGCGGTGGTCGCGGGCTGGCTGCTGCCGCAGCTCGGCATTCGGCTCGGCGTCGGCATGATCGGCGAGATCATCAACGCGGCGATCGGCGGCATCGTCGTGCTGGTCATCCTCTCATTGATCCGCCGGGCGTGACGTTTTAAAGGGCTCCCGGAAGCGACCGCCTATGAAGCGGTCGCTTCTTGTTTGAAACGAAACGGCGGCGAAATTCTTTCCAACAGAACAAACGAACCCAGACAAACTTACCAAGGCAAACTTCGATGAAATTTACCGGCACCAAGAATTACGTCGCCACCGATGATCTCAAGGTCGCGGTCAACGCCGCGATCGTGCTCGAACGCCCGCTGCTCGTGAAGGGCGAGCCCGGCACCGGCAAGACCGTGCTGGCCGAAGAAGTCGCACAAGCGCTCGATGCGCCGCTGCTGACCTGGCACATCAAGTCGACCACCAAGGCGCAGCAAGGCCTCTATGAATACGACGCGGTGTCGCGCCTGCGCGACAGCCAGCTCGGTGATCCGCGCGTGTCGGAAATCTCGAACTACATCAAGCGCGGCAAACTGTGGGAGGCCTTCACCAGCGAGAAGCGCCCGGTCCTGCTGATCGACGAAATCGACAAGGCCGACATCGAATTCCCGAACGACCTCCTGCTCGAACTCGACCGCATGGAATTCCATGTCTACGAGACCGGCGAGACCATCAAGGCGAAACAGCGCCCGATCATCATGATCACCTCGAACAACGAGAAGGAACTGCCCGACGCGTTCCTGCGCCGCTGTTTCTTCCACTACATCAAGTTCCCCGACATCGACACCATGAACGCCATCGTGGAAGTCCACTTCCCCGACATCAAGAAGCGTCTGGTGCAGGAAGCGATGAAGATATTCTTCGAGGTCCGCGACGTGCCGGGCCTGAAGAAGAAACCTTCCACCTCGGAACTGCTCGACTGGCTCAAGCTGCTGCTCAATGAAGAGATGACCGTGGAGCAGCTGCGCGAACGCGATCCGCGCAAGCTGATCCCGCCGCTGCACGGCGCACTGCTCAAGAACGAGCAGGACGTGCATCTGTTCGAGCGCCTGGCGTTCCTCAGCCGCCGGGAAGTCTGACCGGCGCCTCAAGCCTGAATTGAATCAAGGCGAGAGAGCCTCGGCTCTCTCGCCTTTTCTTTTGCCTATCCGCTTGCCTGCTTCACCGCCGCCATCAGCCAGCGCTTGAAGGCGGCGATGCGCTTGTCCTTCGCCTGCTCGGTGCGCGTCACGACATAAAGTGTCTGCATGTGCGGCGCGGGCAAATCGAATGGCGGGACCAGAAGCCTGCCAAAACCCTTGCGGCCGCGGATCAGCGGATTCATCCCCAGCGCGACGCCAAGCCCCTGCTCTGCTGCCTCCAGCGCCGCCGGCACGCTGTCGAACCAGATATGCGCCGCCGGAACCATATCGCCCACGCCGACATCGGCAAACCACGCCGGCCACGCCCGCGGCTGCGCGGAGACATGGATCAGCGTGGCCTTCGCAAGGTCAGCGGGATCGCGCAGCACCCGCCGCAACTGCGGCGTACACACCGGCAGGCTGCCGACATCCACCAGCGGCTCCAGCTTCAGTCCCGCCGTGCGCTCGCGGCCGTACCGGATCGCGACATCGACGCCCGAGCGATCGAAGTCGGCATATTGATGCGTCGCCTCGATATACAGCGTGATCGCGGGATGATCTCGCTTGAACGCAGGCAGCGCGGGGATCAACACCGTGCTGGTGAAGAACGGCATCGAGGAGATGCGCAGTTCACCCTGACTGCCGCGCGCCTCGCGCAGCAGATCGCGGCTGGCATCTTCCAGCATCGCCAGCGCGCCGGACACCGCCTCGAAATAGCGCTCGCCATCCGGCGTCAGTTTCACCACCCGCCCGCCGCGTGCGAACAGCCGCACGCCGAAGCGCTCCTCCAGACCTCGAATCTGATGGCTGATCGCCGACGGACTGAGCGCCAGATCGCGCGCGGCACGGCGGAAACTCAATTGAGCGGCGGCACGCTGAAATGCCAGCAGCGCGGGCAGCGGTGGAATCACGCGCAGTGGCCCGGATAGCTCAGCCAACGGGTGAATTTTATTCATGTCACGTGACGAGGCTCCGTTTGTCGCTCCATGAAATCTGATCCAAATTCAATGCCCGTTCAATCCTTCTCATCTGGATAGTGATCATGGCGATCTTCGAACCCGGCCGCTCGGCGGGACACTGGCAGCCCACGCCGCTGGCTGCGGGGCCCTTCAGCGGCCTGCAAGGCGGCGCCATCGCAAGTCTGCTCACCGCTGAAATCGAGGCGCTTGCGAGTACCTGCAAATGGGGAACCGCGGTCAGCGTCACCGTGTCGTTCCTCAAGCCGACGCCGATGACCGAACTGCGCACGCGGATCGCGGCGCTGCGCGAAGGCGGGCGGGTCAACGTCATCGACAACACAATGTTCGCGGGCGGCGATTCCGAACCCTGCGCCACCGCACGCGTCACGCTCGCCAACGAACGCCGTATCGAGGCCCCGGAAATTCCCCGCGCCGATTCCACGCCGGTCGATCCGTTGCGCTATCCGCTCCGCACCATCGCATCCTTCCACGGCAGGCCGTGGATGATGAACGCGATGGATGCGCGCATGGGCGACGGTGTTGCGTGGTTTCACCAGAATGTGCCGATCATCGAAGGTGCCGCACCCGGCGGCCTGTCGTCGGTGCTCGGACCGGCGGACTGGGCGCATGGCATCGCGCGCCCGCTGCAGAACGTGGTCGCTGATCCCAACCCCAATCTCATGGTGCAATTGCTGAAAGCGCCGGCGAGCGGGTGGATCGGTATCAGGGCGAATGCACGGTGGGACACGCAACGCGGCCTCGGCATTGGCGGAGGCGCGATCCTCGATGTTCAGGGTGAAATCGGCAGCGTGTCGATGGCGGTCGCGCTGACGCCATTTCCGAAGCAGGCAGCCGCCGCAGGCGCGTAACGCTCCCGCGCGGCGAGTACATCACATCCCGCGGCGGGCCCTGGCCCTGCGCATGATGACCATTTGAGATCGCACGCCATAGCCGATGCCAAAACCGACCACGAACACCAGGACAAGAACGAATATAGCCTCGGACATGGTTGCCTCATGGCGAGGGCCGCCGATCGCAGTATGCCGGCCGACGGCCCCGTCGTGCTGGTTGCGGACGGGGGCAATTGTCCGCGCTAAAACGATAATCCGCTTGTCTGCCGGCGCAACGAAAGCCGTGTTTAAACCTTAACGCCTGCCGAGCAGGTTAATTCCGGAACCCGAGCTGCGTCTACCGCGCCTTCTCGTGCAACTGATAGGCCAGGTGCGCCTTCACTGTCGGCCATTCCGCCGCGGTGATGCTGTACACGACGGTGTCGCGCAGCGTGCCATTCGGTGCGATCTGATGGCTGCGCAACACGCCGTCGAGCCTGGCGCCCAGCCGTTCGATGCCGCGCCTCGACTGGTGATTGAAGAAATGCGTGCGGAACTCCACCGCGATGCAGTTCAGCTTCTCGAAGGCATGGGTCAGCAGCAGCAGCTTGCACTGGGTGTTCACCGCAGTGCGCTGCACCCGTTTCGCATACCATGTCGAACCGATCTCGACGCGCCGGTTGACCGCATCGGCGTTCATGTAGGTCGTCATGCCGGCGACCTTGCCACCGGCATCCTTCACCGTGAACGGCAGCATCGATCTTGCGGCCTGCAACGCAAGACGCCGCTCGATCTCGGACTGCATGGTGTCCGGCGACGGGATGGAGGTGTACCAGAGCTTCCACAACTCACCGTCACGCACGGCCTCCGTGAGGTCGGCGGCGTGATCCCGCGACAGCGGCTCGAGCCGCGCGTGAGGACCTTCAAGTGTAACGGGAAAGAGCCAGGACATTCATACTTCCTTTTACGACCGATGCCTTGCTCCTTCTCCCCGCTTGCGGGGAGAGGGTTGGGGTGAGGGGCATATTGCAAACAATCTCGATTTCGCGAAAGCGCCCCTAACCCGGTGCAATAGCGCGTCGCAGACGCGCGTAAACGCGCTTATGGCGCCGACCTCTCCCCGCAAGAACGGGGCGAGGTTAAGAGTTACTTGTTCAAAAAATTCAACGGCAGGCCGCCGCGCGGCCAGTCCATCGCCACCAGTTCGCCCTTGCCGGACAGCGTGATGTAGGCCGTCTTCAGTTCAGGTCCGCCGAACGCAATATTGGTGGTGACATTGTCGCCGGTCGGCACCTGCTCAACCAGCTTGCCGTCGGGCGCGATCACCGAGATGCAGCCGGTAATCAGCGTGGCAACGCAGACGTTGCCGGAGGCCTCGACGCCGAGCGAGTCGTACATCTGATACCCGCCAAGCCCCGAAATCGGCCTGCCGACCTCGCCGCGATAAATCGGTTCAATCGGCGCGATCTGCCCCGGCGCACCGATGGCGAATGCCCACAGCCGCGCAGTCGGCGTCTCGGCGACGTAGACAGTCTTCTCGTCCGGCGAGAGGCCGATGCCGTTGGCAGGCAGCATGTGCGGCACGGCCTCGACGAGTTCGGCTCCGCCCTTCTTCATGTAATAGACCGCGCCAACATCGAGATCATGCGCGCGGCGCTTGCCGAGATCGGTGAACCAGAGCCCGCCCTCTTTGTCGAAGACGAGGTCGTTAGGCCCCTTGAGCTGCCGTTCGCCGCAATGGGTGAACAGCGTCTCGATCTTGCCGGTCGTAAGATCAACGCGCTGCAGCGAGCCGCCGATATATTCCGACGGCCGCGGCGCGCCCGGCATGATGTTGCCGCCCGGACCCGGCGCCCAGGAGAAGCCGCCGTTGTTGCAGAGATACATCTTGCCGTCAGGTCCCAGCGCCGCGCCGTTCGGCCCGCCGGGAATCTTCGCGATAATCTCCTTGCGCCCGTCGGGATGAACCCGCGTCAGCGTCTGGCGGCGAATTTCCACCAGCACCACAGAGCCATCGGGCATCACCACCGGCCCTTCGGGGAATTCGAGACCGGTTGCGATGACGCGGACGTTAGACATGAAGACCTTCCGAACAGTGTTTTTAATTTTAGCGCGCGAAACCTATCGTGCGGTTTTGCGAATGACCAGCGCGAGGACGCAGAGCTGGCTTGTCACGGCGCATCACCACGTCGTCCCCGCGAAGGCGGGGACCCATACTCCTTGGATCATCGTTCAGCATGGATAGCCGATGCACTCGTCGCCCGCATCGCGGACCACATTCGAGTTTGGTGGTTATGGGTCCCCGCTTTCGCGGGGACGACCCAGGGAGAGATTCAGGCTTTCGCAGAAAAATCCTTCCACACCAGCGCGGCGGCGGCGATGTCGGACAGCGCGTTGCCGACCGCCTTGAACACGGTGATCTCCGATGCACCGCTGCGGCCCCTGCGCTCGCCCCGACACAGTTCGGCAAGCGAACCGGCGATATCGTCGGCCGCGATGACACCGTCGCGGATCGGGTCGAGCAGTTCGCCGCTTTCCTTCAGCGCGTCGTAGGTATCGAGCCAGACGCGTCCGCGCCGGAACACCTCGTCGTCGGCTTCGCGCATGAACGGCGTGAAGCTGCCGACCAGATCGAGATGCACGCCGGGCTTCAGCCATTCGCCCTTGATGATCGGCTTGTGTGCAAGCGTCGCGCAGCTCACGATATCCGCCTCGCCCACCGCGCGCTCCAGATCGGTCGCGACATGAGCGTCGATGCCTCTGGCGCGGAGATCGGACACCAGCCGCGCCGCGCCCGCTTCGTGGATATTCCACACCGCGACTGTCTCGATCGGACGCACCGCGCGGAACGCATCCGCCGTGAGGCTTGCGATCCGGCCCGAGCCGACCACCAGCAACTTCGTCGCATCCTCGCGTGCGAGAAACGCTGCGCCGAGCGCACCTATCCCGGCCGTGCGCCTTGAGGTGATCTCATTGCCATCGATCAGCGCGACATGCTGTCCGGTCTCGCCGTCACAGAGCAGATAACTCGAAAACAGCCCCGGCAGCGCGCGCTTGCCGTTTTCGGGAAAGATCGTGACGATCTTGATGCCGATAAACGCCCGCTGCCACGCCGGCATGATGAGAATAGTCGCGGTCGAGCCGTCCGGCTGCGGCATGAAATGATGATGACGCAGCGGCACATCAGCCCCCTCGGTGAACGCCTCGCGCAGCGCCGCGATCAGCCGATCGAACGGCAGGCTGGCGCGGGTGTGCGCGGCGTCGATGACGATGGGAGATGGCGTCGTGTTCATAATGTCGCCCGCACCCTGTCCACCAGCTTTTTCCGGAATGCGCGGTCACGCTTGAGGTGCCACTCGCGGCTCATGGCTTCATTCCGCGTCAGGAACGGCTCGGTATGCAGCAGCGTCCACGCCCGCCCGCGTGTCGAGCGCGCGCCGATGCCGGCATTATGCTTTTCAAGTCGCCGCGCGACGTCGTTGGTCCAGCCGACATACGAAATGTAGCGGCCCTTGTGAAAGCTGCCGAGCACATAGACGAACGCTGCGGGTTTTGATTTCGCGGCGCGAGGCTTTGATTTCGCGACGCGAGGTTTCGGCTTCGCGGTGCGCGCCTTCCTCACCACACCGGACCTGGCAGCCGCGCGCGTCACTTGGCGGCTGGCGTCTTTGGCGCTTCCTTCGGTGCGTCTTTGGCCGCCCCGTTGGGCTGCTTGCCCAGTGCCTGCACCTGAGCCTGCAACTGCGTGACAGTGTTCTGCAGCCCGACCACCGTTGCCTTCAGCGCATCAATCTGCCGGTTGGCAGCGTCGATCTTCTGCTGATTCTCCAGCGAGGCCTTGGTCAGCGACGCCTTCAGGAAGTTCACATTGCTCTGGAGGCAGCCGGTGCGACGTTCCATCGTTTTCTCGGCGGTGCAGATTTCGATGCCGGGCACGTCCTGCGCCATCGCAACATGCGGGACCAGCGTCAGCAGCAGCGCGGAAATCATCAGCCTTATCATCTCAGACCTCATCATTGCCTCGCCGCATCGTGCGTGTTCCGGCACTTTCCGCGCAAACTGTCTCATAACGTGACAGCCGCACCAGCCAAGACGCCGCATGATCTTAAGGTTTGGAACGCGGATGGAACGAAACGCGCCCGAATCAGCGATTCATACCATGATCGTCTGCGGGCGCACCGACATCTTGTGTCGCATGCGCGCAGCGCGTCCACATCATGCTGTGCGAGGCTTGCGCGGATCAATCGAAACGTCGAAAACAAGCCATCAATCGTTAACGCGCCCACCTGGTGACCCGATTCCAACATTCGCATCCCGTTTCAGCGGGCATCGCTGCGAACCAGAAACGACGGACCACTAGCAAATATAAGTTTCCAGAGGAGTTTTGGATTTGACATTCGCTTCGCGGACTCACCGCCGGTAGGTAAGCGAATGTCAAAATCCACTCCACTTAATGAGAGTGAAGCCCGCAAATGACCGACCTGCCAACTGACCTGCACGGTGTTTTTCCCTACCTCGTCTCCCCGACCGCGCCTGATGGCAGCATCAAGACCGATGTTCTGGGCAGGCTCTGCGACGACATGATAAAGGCGGGCGTCCACGGACTGACGCCGCTCGGCTCGACCGGCGAATTCGCCTATCTTGGCCGCGAGCAGCGCACAGCCGTGGTCGCCGCGACGGTGGAAGCCACTGGCAGGCGCGTGCCGGTGATCGCAGGCGTGGCGTCGACATCGACAGCGGATGCGGTCGCGCAGGCGAAAGCGTATCAGGCGATCGGCGCCGACGGCATCCTGGCCATCCTCGAAGCATACTTCCCGGTGAAGGACGCGCAGGTCGAGGCTTATTTCCGCGCCATCGCAGACGCTGTCGATATTCCGGTGGTGATCTACACCAACCCGAACTTCCAGCGCTCGGATCTCACGCTCGACGTGATCGCGCGCCTCGCCGAGCATCCGCGCATCCAGTACATCAAGGATGCCTCGAACAACACCGGCCGCCTGCTGTCGATCATCAACCGCTGCGGCGACAAGATGAAGGTGTTCGCGGCGTCGGCACATATTCCCTCCGCCGTGATGCTGATCGGCGGCGTCGGCTGGATGGCGGGGCCGGCCTGCATCGTGCCGCGCGAAAGCGTGCGGCTGTACGATCTGTGCAAGGCGGGACGATGGGATGAAGCTGTCGCGCTTCAGCGCAAGCTGTGGCGGGTGAATGAAGTGTTCGCGCGGTTCAATCTCGCGGCCTGCATCAAGGCCGGGCTGGACATGCAGGGTTACGCCGTCGGCGACCCTATCGCGCCGCAAACACCGCTGACCGCCGAGGAACGCAAGATCGTCGAAGGTGTCCTGGGCGGACTGGGTTAGCCATTCGGGCTGGAACCCAGCGTCATCGAGGCGTTGAAATCGGCCGCAGCAGACATCACGTTAAAGGACTTATCGCGTCGCAAACCCCAAGGGTGCCGGGATGGTCAAGGTGGTCTACGAGGTGGTCGAACACGATGGCGGCTGGGCCTACAAGTTCAACAACGTGTTTTCGGAGACCTTTCCAACCCACGAGGCGGCGCGCGCGGCTGCCGCGCGCGCCGCAGCGGAACAGCGAGTGCCCGGCCGAACCGAAGTCATCCAGTTCGAGGACGGCCAAGGTAACTGGCGCGAGGAAACCGTCCGGGGCACTGACCGGCCGTCTACCGAAGTGATCGACAAGAAAACCCGGTAACCGTCCGGCCTTTTTGCCGCACCCCGGTTTCCCTCAAGACAAAAACTGTTCTAGTGTGGCGGTTCGCAAGTCCGCATCGTGCTACGCTTCGTTCTGTTGCGGACTTGCGAACCAAAGCCACGCTAGAATTTATGATTGCTAGTGTCCTTCGAATCCGAAGTTCGCTACGAAAGGTGCTGCAAGATGAAGCGAACTTCGGATTCGGGACACTAGAGACCGCCATGAGAGCGGGCAGAGCACTTCAGAACTGGCTGGATTCGCACGGACTGGGGGCTATCATCGCTGCCGTCCTCGGCATCATCGCGTTGCTCGCGGTCATCCTCGTCGTCGGCGGATACTATATCGTCGCACCATGAATTCCGGCGAGCAGGCTCGCCCGCCATGACGACGCACCGGCGGCCTGTCAGCGTGCGGCAATGCGCTAATGTTCGCAGACAATAGCCGTCGCCCCCGCGTTGCGGAACGACGGCAGAATCGAGTTTACCGCTCGTCCCGGAAATACGGCTCGACCGGGCCGGTCAGCTTGATGGTCAGCGGATTGCCGTAGCGGTCCTTGGATGAGCCCGCGGTCACGCGCACCCATCCCTCGCTGACGCAGTATTCCTCCACGTTGTTCTTCTCAACACCCTTGAAGCGGATGCCGACGTCCCGCGAGAGAACCTCGGCGTTGTAATACGGGCTGCGGGGGTCGGTGGAGAGGCGGTCGGGCAATTCGCTCATCGTCGTATCCTGATTCTCGTTATTCTGAAGTCTTGTTGGTCTTAAATCACAGCGTCCCGGATTACAGGAGCTTTTCGATATCGCGGCTCAGCGCGCCAGGCGGCGTGGTCGAGCCATAACGCGCGACGACCTTGCCGGTGCGATCGATAAGGAATTTCGTGAAATTCCATTTGATCGACGCGCCGAGCAGCCCTGGCTTCTCGCGCTTGAGATGGTCGAACAGCGGCAGCGCCTTGTCGCCGTTGACATCGATCTTGGCGAACATCGGAAACGTCACGTCGTATTTCTGCGAGCAGAACGCCGCGATCTCCTGCGCGCTGCCCGGCTCCTGCCCGCCGAACTGGTTGCACGGAAAACCCAGCACCGAAAAGCCGCGCGGGCCGAGCGCGCGTTGCAACTCCTCGAGCTGCGCGTATTGGGGCGTGAAGCCGCACGCGCTCGCGGTGTTGACGATCAGCAGCACCTGCCCCTCATAGGCCTTGAGTGGACGATCTTCGCCGTCCAGCGTCGCAGCCGAGAAATCGTAGACCGTCGTCAATGGCGCTCTCCCGTCATGCCGCTTGCCGTGTGGACATGATCTGATCCGAAAACCGGTTTCGACTTTTCGAGATCATGCCCCTAGGTGCGAAAGCCGCCCTTTTGCTGGTTGGCAAGCCAGTCGGACAGCTTGGCCGGGGCCGCCTTCTTGGCGGGCTTCGCCGCCGCTTTCTTGACTTTGGCCGGGGGCGCCGAGGCGGCCTCCGCGGCTTCCTTGGCGAGCCGCAGCGCCCGCAGCTTTTCCATGTTGGCGCGCACGGCGCGGCCTTCTGCGTCGTACTGCGCCATTGCGCTGGCGGCGTCCTGTTTCTTGTCGCTCATTGTTGTTCTCCGGGACGAGGTGATGATCCCGAAACGCGGGAACCTGTCGATACAGCGCTCCCTTTAACCGATCCGGGCTGCCCTGTCTTGCGCTGCGAAAATGGCCCCAATGGGCTAATTTACCTGATATTGGCAAGGTGCCGCCAAGGCCTGCCGGAACGGAGCCTCGGAAAGCCACAATTGTTCAACATTTTGCGGCAGACTTGGCGGCTTTCCGCGACCGGAAACCCGCGATCGAGAAATCCATTGGCGATCAGGACTACATATCTCGTGCTGACATGCGGCGCAGGCATCCTTGCCGGCGTGGGCGGATGGCTGCTCGGCGATCAGTTGTTCTTCCAGCAAGCGTCAGCCTCGCTGACGCCTGATGAACCCGTGTTCGAGGCGCGCTACCCGGTCTCCAACGTGACAATGAAGCAGGACCGCGTGATCGCCACGCCTGCTCCGGCGGAGAGCACGGACGCCGGTGTTCCTAATGACATGTATGAAACCGCGCGCGCCTGGCTCAACGCGCCGGTGACGCTGCCGCGCAGACTCGCCGCGAAGTCGGAGAAGCCGTCGCGGCTGTTCCTCAACGACTCCCAGATCGCCGGCATCAAGAAGCGGCTCAACCTCACGCCCGCGCAACAGAAGTACTGGCCGCCAGTGGAAACCGCGATGCGCGAGGTCACGCTGCAAATCGAGGACTATCAGAAGCGGCTGAAGAAGGACCGCGACGATTCGTTCGATACCGAAAGCGATGCCATCGCGCGCCTGAAAGCGGCAACGCGCGCGTTCTACGCACAACTCAGCGGCACGCAGAAGAACGACCTCGCGCTCTTGGTGCGCATGGCGGGCCTTGGCCCTGCGTTCGCCGAGCTCACCGGCACCAAGGTGACGCGGAACGAACCCGAGAATTCGCGCTGAGCATCAATTCCGGAACTCGTTGGTCAGTTCACCGACGCCGTCGATGGCGACGGTGATGGAATTCACCGCCTCCTTCATCACGCCGACGCCGAGCGACGTACCGCAGGCGATGATGTCGCCGGGCAGCAGCGTCATGTCGTGCGAGATCTTGCTGACCAGCTCCTGCGCCGAGAAGATCATGTCCGAGATCTTGTAGGACTGCCGCTCCGCGCCATTGAGAACGGTGCGCACCGTGAGCGACGCAGGGTCGATACCGGTCACAATGGCCGGGCCGAACGGGCAGAAGTCGTCGAATCCCTTGGCGCGCGCCCATTGCTGAAAGGTCGGGTCCTTGTTGAGAATGTCCGCGGCCGTGATGTCGTTGACGCAGGTGTAGCCGAGAATAAATTCGTCAGCCTCTTCGACCGGGACCGCGCGGCAAACCTTCCCGATCACGATCGCAAGTTCGCCCTCATAGACCACCTTGCCGTCGTACCAGGCGGGCTTCTGCACCACCGCATTGGGTGAAGCCGCTGTGGTCGGCGCTTTCAAAAGATAGAGCGGCTCCGGCGGTTCGGGCTTTTCCAGCTTCGCCGCCAGCGCGTGAAAGTTATTCCACAGCGCCACGATCTTCGACGGCGTGGTGGGCGCGAGCAGTTCGACATCGGCCAGCGCGAGCGTTTTGCCGTTCGCCTTCGGGCTGTCGAACATGTCGCCGTGATGCACGGTGATGTTCTGGCCCGACAGCGTGCCGAACCCGATCTGATCCTGATGGCGAAAGCGAACCCAACTCGTCACAGCGTCATCTCCAGAGTTTCGAGGAGCCACACCCCTCGTCGTCCCCGCGAAGGCGGGGACTCATAGCCACTCAATTCAATTCGCGATATTCGAACCAACTCTTTCGACTACCGGGATTTAACGACAACTCAGGGAGTATGGGTCCCCGCCGTCGCGGGGACGACCGGTGGAGAGCCGCCTACTGCGCCATCTGTTCAATAAAGCTCGGCGAGCTTGGCGCGCTGCGCCACCAGCGCCAGCACGATGTCGATCGACGGCGTCGGGATTTTCGACAGCGTACCCATCTCCTGAACCACCGTGACCAGCGGATCGATTTCCATCGGCCGGCTGCGCTCGAGATCCTGAAGCATCGAGGTCTTGTGTGCGCCGACCTTGCGCGCGCCTTCGATCCGGCGCTCGACATCGACGCGGAACCTGATGCCGAATTTCTCGGCGATGGTCTGGGCTTCCACCATCATGGACTTCGCCACCGCCCGCGTGCCCGGATCGCTGCCGATCACATCGAGCGTGGCATGGGTCAGCGCGCTGATCGGATTGAAGCAGACGTTGCCCCACAGCTTGAGCCAGATTTCGTCGCGGATGTTTTCAAGCACCGGAGCCTGGAGACCAGCCTTGACGAACATCGCCGACAGTGCCTCGACATCGGCGCTTTTCTCGCCGGAAGGTTCACCGAGCGGAAAGCGGTCGCCGTAGACATGGCGGATGACACCGGGGGCTTCGATCTCGGTCGCGGGATAGACCACGCAACCGATGGCGCGCTCCGGTCCCAGCTCGTTCCACTGCCGGCCGCCGGGATCGATGCTCTCCAGCGCCGAGCCTTCGCATTCATTGCCGTGCTTGTAGAAGTACCAATAGGGAATGCCGTTCACCGCGGTGACGATACGGGTCTTCGGTCCGAGCAGCGGCTGCATCGCATCGATTACGCCGGTGATCGAATGCGCCTTGAGACAGATGATGACGAAATCCTGCGGACCGAGTTCGGCGGGATTATCGGTGCAGCGCGGATGAACCACGCGCTCCTCGCCGCCGATCAGAAGCTTGAGGCCATTGGCCTTCATCGCGGCAAGATGCGCGCCACGCGCCACCAGGCTGACGTCAGCCCCTGCCAGTGCAAGCTGCACGCCGAGATACCCGCCGATTGCGCCCGCGCCGTAAATACAAACCTTCATGGTGTTTCCCGAAATATCGCAAAGCGAAAAAGAGCAGAGCGCAATCACACATCCGGGGAGAGCATGTGATCGCGCCCTGCAGGGAGAACCGTCAGACAACAAACGCAGGCTGGGTCGCTGAGGCCTCGGGATATGCAACAATGCCGTCAGCGGCGTTGATGTCGCGGAGGCTGATCACGCCGATCAGTGTATGGTCGTCGATCACCGGCACGTGCCGGATATGATTCTCGGCCATCAGTTCGCGCACATGCTCGATCGAATCTGTCGACTGGCACGACACCAGCTTCTGCACCGAGATCAGCGCAGAGACCTTCATCGCGAGGCCGGCCTGGCCGTGCTCGGAGACAGCGCGCACGACGTCGCGTTCCGAGAACATGCCAACGGCAACATTGCCTTCGGTGCGGCAGACGTCCTTCACAACAAGCGCGCCGACATTGTCATTGCGCAGCAGCCGCGCGGCAGTGGCGACGGTTTCGTTCATGCGGACGGTGGCGATACGGGTACTCTTCCTGCTCAGGATGTCTCCGACTCTCATCACAACCTCCTCGCTTGTGGGGATGACCTTCCCCGTGGACGGTTCATGCAGGAGGACCGATGGCCCTCCGACGTGTTAATATTGGTATACATTATGCCACGAGTCAATCGGAATGAGTTCCTATTCTGCGGTGGCGTACCCTCCGGTGGGGTTATGCGTTTTCGAGAACAAAACAGCGGTCACCATGCCGTCACCACTTCGCCCTTTGCAGCAAAGTTCGTCACTCTTTCGCCTTATGCAGTGCTGTGCATCGTGACTGGCGATCAAGGTGTTGAAGATCCATAATAGTCGCTCCTCGCCCGTCGACTCAGGACAGCTGATGCAAAAACACGAATGCGAGGCACAGTGATCGCCTCGTCTGGATTGCTTCGCTGCGCTCGCAATGACGAAGCGAAATCAATCTCAAAACGAAAGTGCCCGGGACAAGCCCGGGCATAACGACACAACACACTCGTCATTCCGGGGCGCGAACACTTGCGAGCGAGCCAGGAATCCAGAAATAGTTTCCGATGAACTCTTCGGGATTCCGGATCAGTCCGCTGCGCGGCCTGTCCGGAATGACGTGATATACCCGCTCAGCCTCTCAACACATCCACCAGTGTCTTGCCAAGGCGCGCAGGCGAAGGCGAGACGCGGATGCCGGCGGCTTCCATTGCCGCGATCTTGGATTCAGCATCGCCCTTCCCGCCCGAGATGATCGCACCCGCGTGACCCATGCGGCGGCCCGGGGGCGCGGTGCGTCCGGCAATGAAACCGACCATCGGCTTCTTGCGTCCGCGCTTCGCCTCGTCCTTGATGAACTGCGCAGCGTCTTCTTCCGACGATCCGCCTATCTCGCCGATCATCACGATCGACTTGGTGTCGGGGTCGGCAAGAAACAGTTCAAGCATCGAGATGAAGTCCGTGCCCTTCACCGGATCGCCGCCAATGCCGACAGCCGTGGTCTGGCCAAGGCCCTCGGCGGAGGTCTGATACACCGCCTCATAGGTCAGCGTGCCGGAGCGCGACACGATTCCCACGTTACCCTTCTTGAAAATGTTCCCGGGCATGATCCCGATCTTGCATTCGCCCGCGGTCATCACGCCAGGACAATTCGGACCGATCAGCCGTGAGCTTGAGCCTTCGAGCGCGCGCTTGACGCGCACCATGTCCGTCACCGGAATGCCTTCGGTGATGCAAACAATCAACGGCACTTCGGCATCGATCGCTTCGCAGATCGCATCCGCAGCGCCTGGTGGTGGAACGTAGATCACGCTGGCGTCCGCGCCGGTTGCCTCACGCGCCTGCGCCACCGTATCGAACACCGGCAAGCCGAGATGCGAGGAGCCGCCCTTGCCGGGCGAGGTTCCGCCGACCATGCGCGTGCCGTAGAGCGCCGCCTGTTCGGAGTGAAAAGTGCCGTTTTTGCCCGTAAAACCTTGGCAAATCACCTTGGTATTGTTGTCGATGAGAATGGCCATTACGCGGCTTCCTTCAGTGTGGCGCGAACAATTTTCTGCGCGGCGTCGTCGAGATCGTCTGCGGCGACGACATTCAGTCCGGACTCGGCGATGACCTTCTTGCCGAGTTCGACGTTAGTCCCTTCCAGCCGCACCACCAGCGGCACGCTGAGGCCGACCTCGCGTACAGCGGCAACCACGCCCTCGGCGACGACATCGCAACGCATGATGCCGCCGAAGATGTTGACCAGGATGCCCTTCACATTCGGATCGGAGGTGATGATCTTGAAGGCTGCGGCGACTTTTTCCTTGGTCGCACCGCCGCCGACATCGAGAAAGTTCGCCGGCGTCGCGCCATAGAGCTTGATGATGTCCATGGTCGCCATCGCGAGCCCGGCGCCGTTGACCATACAGCCGATGGTGCCTTCGAGTGCGATATAGTTCAGATCGTACTTCGACGCCTCGATTTCCTTTTCGTCTTCTTCGGTCAGGTCGCGCAGCTTCACCAGCTCATGGTGACGATAAAGCGCGTTGGAATCGAAGTTGATCTTGGCGTCGAGGCAACGCAGTTCGCCCTGCTTCGTTACCACCAACGGATTGATCTCCAGCATCGCCATGTCGGTGGCGACGAACGCGTTGTAGAGCTGCGCGGTGAGCTTCTCGGCCTGCTTGGCGAGATCACCGCTCAGGCCCAGCACCTGCGCGACCTTGCGGCCGTGATGCGCCATCACGCCGGTCGCCGGATCGACGGAGAACGTCACGATCTTCTCCGGCGTGTCGTGCGCCACCTTCTCGATGTCCATGCCACCCTCGGTCGACACCACGAATGCAATCCGCGAAGTTTCGCGATCGACCAGCATGGAGAGATAGAATTCCTTCTCGATGTCCGAGCCGTCCTCGATGTAGAGCCGGTTGACCTGCTTGCCCGCGGGCCCGGTTTGCACCGTCACCAGCGTGCGTCCAAGCATTTCCTTGGCGAAGCTTGCGACTTCATCGATCGACTTCGCCAGCCGCACGCCGCCTTTCGCGTCTGCCGGTAATCCCTTGAACTTGCCTTTGCCGCGACCGCCAGCGTGGATCTGCGATTTCACGACATAGACCGGACCCGGCAGCGACTTCGCCGCAGCGATTGCTTCATCGACGGTGAACGCTGGCGCGCCCGCGGACACCGTCACTCCGAAATTCTTCAGGACCGCCTTGCCCTGATACTCGTGGATATTCATTGCAATCCTCCCGTCATGACCCGAGGTCAGGAAACGCCCTGTTTTCAGAGCTTATGAGATTCACATTGTTGTCTTGCATTATGTATACCAGAGATTGCCCACTCGTCCGGTGCGAGTCAATCGGGCCGGAAAAAGAAAAAGCGCGCCCATCCAGAGACGAGCGCGCTTCTTGAGACGTGTGTCGTGATCGATCAGGCCGTCTGCGACTTCGCGACCACGACCTTGCGCCACGGCTTCAGCACGATGACCGCAAGCAGCGAGGCGAGAATGTTCGCGCCGGCCGCCACGATGAAGACCATGTCCCACGTGCCCGAGCCTTGCTGCATGTAGTTCGCGACGGGAACGAGCAGCGCCGCCGTTCCTTTCGCGGTGTATAGCAGGCCCGCATTCGTGGTCGCGAATTTCGATCCGAACGTATCCGTACAGGTCGACGGGAAGAGCGAATAGATCTCACCCCAGGCAAAGAACACGAAGCCCGATAGCAACACGAACCAGACCGGATCGTGCCCCCAGAGGTAGAGCATGTAGATGCCGACGCCTTCCATGCCGAACGCAATGAACATCGTGTTCTCGCGGCCGATCATATCGGAGATCCAGCCGAAGAACGGCCGTGTCAGACCATTGAGGACACGATCAATGGTCGCGGCGAACGTAACCGCGGTCATCGTCATCGCCATCAGCGTGACGGGAACGCTATCGACTTTCCAGTCCACGGCGATCGGCTTGAGGTTCGCAGTCACCATCAATCCACCTGCGCCGACGATGACGAACATGAAGTACATCAGCCAGAAAATCGGATGCCGGATGACTTCGGTCGGCGCGTAGTTACGGCGCGTCTGCTGAAGAGCCGCATTCATCACCGGCGCCGGTACCTGTCCCGCTTTCGGTGCGAACAGCAGGAACGAGAGCATCACAATGATAATGCCCTGCCCCAGACCGAAATAGAGGAAGGTGTTCTGGAAGCCGTCGTTCTTGATCATTGCCTGGATCGGAGCGACCGTAAGCGCGGAGCCTGCACCGAAACCGGCAGCGGTAATGCCCGCAGCAAGACCGCGCTTGTCGGGAAACCACTTGAGCGCGTTGCCGACGCAGGTACCGTAAACACCGCCGGCGCCAATACCCGCGATAATCATGCCCAGATAGAAACCGTTGAGCGATGTGGCCTGTGCATTGATCGCCCAGCCGATCGCGCAGAGAATGCCGCCCACAAGAACAACGATGCGCGGACCGTACTTGTCGACGAACCAGCCTTCGACGGGGACCAGCCACGTTTCGAACAACACGAACAACGTGAATGCCCATTGGATCGATGCGCGATCCCATCCGAATTTTTTTTGAATGTCGGGGACGAAGAACGTCCAGCCGTATTGATAATTCGCGATCATCACCATGGCGCCAACGCCGATCGCCAACTGAACCCAGCGATACGTATCGCTGACGCGTGCAGCCGCCGGGGCCGCCGTATGAACAGTATCCGTCATCGTTCCTCCGAGTGCGCCCTTGCTCTGTTAAAATTCGGCAGACGCTACAGGCGCGGAGGCTGGTATATGATATGCCAGATTGCAAGAGGTATTCGAGGGAACTGCGACTTTTTAGCTATGCATAGCGATCATGGGTTTCCGCAAAGAAAAATGGCTCCGGCGGTCGCCGGAGCCATTCGATAGGACAATAGTCTATCAGAAAAGTCGCGCGATAGGCACGCACGATTCAGAGGGCATACCCTCTTTCTCTTTGCTTACATTGCTGTTTTCGGCGCGCGTGACAGCAGCCGCGACCATCCGTTCGAGATCAGAGGCCAGAACAGGGCGATCAGTCCCAAGGTCATGATCGTTCCAACAAGACCGTTGGAGAAGAAGACGCCGAGGCTACCCTGCGATCCAAGCAGTGCTTGCCGGAATGCCTCCTCAGCCTTGTCCCCAAGCACGATGGCTAGAACCAGCGGCGCCATCGGATAGTTACACTTCTTCATGACGTAACCGACCACGCCAAACACCATCATCATCACGACATCAAAGGTGTTGTTGTGAACAGTATACGCGCCGATTGCGCACAGAACCAGAATGACGGGCGCGATGATGCTAAATGGAATACGCAGGATCGCAGCGAACAGCGGCACACAAGTCAGCACCACGATCAGCCCGACGAAATTGCCGAGATACATGCTGGCAATCAGGCCCCATACGAATTCCTTCTGCTCGACAAACAGCAACGGTCCGGGCTGCAATCCCCAGATCAGCAATCCGCCGAGCAGCACCGCGGCCGTCGGCGATCCTGGAACGCCGAGCGACAACATCGGCAACAGCGCAGCGGTGCCTGCGGCATGCGCCGCAGTTTCAGGCGCGACCACGCCCTCGATTTCACCCTTGCCGAAATTCTTGCCCTGCTTCGACATGCGCTTGGCGATGCCATAGCTCATGAAAGAAGCAGGCGTCGCACCGGCCGGTGACACGCCCATCCACACGCCGATGAGGCACGAGCGCAATGACGTCGCCCAGTAGCCCGGGAGCTCTTTCCAAGTATCCCACACCACCCGCGCGTTGATTTTGGCCGGCTTGCCTCTGAAATTGAGCCCCTCCTCCATGGTGAGAAGGATCTCGCCAATTCCAAAGAGACCGATGACCGCAATCAGAAAATCGAAACCGCTGAGCATTTCGGAGAAACCGAAGGTCAGGCGTAATTGTCCCGTGATACTGTCAAGGCCCACAGCCGCTAGGGCGAAACCTATCATCATCGCGACAATTGTCTTGAACGGCGGCTCCTTACCCATGCCGATGAAACTGCAGAACGCGATGAAGAACACCGCGAATTTTTCCGCCGGCCCGAACTGAAGCGCGAATTTCGCCACCAACGGCGCAACCAGCGTGATCATGATCACGGCAAACAATGCGCCGACGAATGATGAAGTGAACGCCGCAGTGAGCGCCTCGCCGGCCTTGCCTTTCTGCGCCATTGGATGACCGTCGAATGTCGTAGCCACGGACCACGGCTCGCCCGGTATGTTGAACAGAACCGACGTGATGGCGCCGCCGAACAGAGCGCCCCAATAGATGCACGACAACATAATGATTGCCGATGTCGGAGGCATGCTGAACGTCAGTGGCAGCAGGATCGCGACGCCGTTCGCACCGCCGAGGCCGGGCAGCACGCCGATCACCACACCGAGAACGATCCCGATAACCATAACCAGAATGTTGAACGGCTGCAGTACTGTCGCGAAGCCGTGAAACAGATTTACGATTTCTTCCATATCAATGTCCTCAGCCGCGGCGAGAATTTCTAGAGACCAAGCAACTCTTCCAGCGGGCCCTTTGGCAGCGGAATGAGGAACCATTTTTCGAAGAACAAGTAGACCGCGAACGGCGTGCCCAGCGCCACGGCGGCCGTTGTGGTCCACGGGTATTTACCGAGCCACTTCATGAACAAGGCAATGAGAATCACCGAGGCGACGTAAATGCCGAGATACGGAATGCTCAGACAGTAAACAGTAGTCGGTATGAAAACGGAGAGGACCTGGCGAAGCTGTCCCCAATCCGCAAAGAGGCGACCGTCATCGGGCTCCATCAGAAGCTGGATGCAATTCACGCAACTCGCCATCACGATGATAATGCCAATATAGAAGGGAAAGAATCCGGACTTGGGACCATCCGGCCCCCACCCGGCTCCGGCTTTCATGCTGCCGACAATCGTGATCACACCGAATAGAATGCAAAACACGCCAACGCCGAACTCCGTCCACCGATGCGACGGTCCGCGCTGACCAACCCCAGAAGAATGCTCGCTCATATTTGTCACCACGCTGAAGCCTTGCCGGCGGACCAAGTCCGCCGGCGGCTTATCGTTGAAATTATTGCGGCGAGGCCAGGAAACCGGCATCCTTCATCAAGGCCTGATGCCGTTTCTGTTCGTTATCAACCCACGCCGAATATTCGGGACCGACCATCATGGTTTGATTAAAGGCGCCATCCTTCATCAGGCTCTGCCACTCGGGCGTTTCGCGAACTTTCTTGAACACATCCACATAATAATCGACCTGCTCCTTGGTCGCTTTCGGCGATGTGAAGAACCCGCGCAGCATCACGTACTCGACATCGAGTCCCTGCGACTTGCATGTCGGAATATCGCCCCATGATTTTCCGTCGACGATCACGTCCTTGTAAGGGAGCGGCTTGGCGTCGAATACGCAGAGCGGGCGAACAGCTCCACCGCGCCATTGCGCGACAGCTTCGATCGGATTATTGACCGTGGAATCGACGTGCTTGCCGACAAGCTGGACTGCGTGTTGCAACAAAGTTGAGATGTCTCGATCTCAGCAAAGTTAAAATGTCACGGGGCGGCCTGTCAGGGGACGGAAGA
>NZ_JBXAFS010000026.1:0-47702 GCF_058793355.1 Afipia sp. MLSD5-FHT05B12 | reverse complement strand
GGCCTGACCAGGGCCTGCGGCTCGGCGGCGTGCGCAACCGCGGTGGCGGCGGCGCGGCTGAAGCGCACCGGGCGCACCGTTCACATGACGCTGCCCGGCGGCGAACTCACCATCGAATGGCGCGCGCAGGACGATCACGTGCTGATGACCGGCCCGGCGTCGTTCGAGTTTGAAGGCCGTTTCGATCCGGCGCTGTTCGCATCCACTCCCGTGGCCTAACTCTCATGTTCGATCGCCCCTCACCCTCGGGACGAATTCCCCGCGTCGATGTCGTCACCTTCGGTTGCCGGCTGAACGCATGCGAGTCGGACGTGATCCGGCGCGAGGCGCAGAACGCGGGGCTTCAGGACACCGTCGTCGTCAATACCTGCGCTGTGACCGGCGAGGCCGTCGCGCAGGCGCGCCAGACCATCCGCAAACTGCGCCGTGAGCGGCCCGATGCGCGGATCGTGGTCACCGGCTGCGCGGCGCAGACCCAGACCGCGATGTTCGCAGACATGCCCGAAGTCGATCGCGTGCTGGGCAACGACGACAAGATGCGCGCGGCGGCGTGGCGTGACACCCGCTCGGCGTTCGACGGCGGCGGCGAGAAAGTCGCCGTCTCCGATATCATGGCGGTCACCGAGATGGCGCCGCATCTGGCGGCGGGTTTTCAGGCGGGATTGCCGCGTGTGTTCGTGCAGGTGCAAAACGGCTGCGATCATCGCTGCACCTTCTGCATCATCCCCTATGGCCGCGGCAATTCGCGTTCGGTCGCCATGGGCGCGGTGGTCGATCAGGTGCGCGCGCTGACCGAAGCGGGGCATGCCGAGATTGTGCTGACCGGCGTCGATCTCACCAGTTATGGCGCGGATCTGCCAGGCGCGCCGAAACTGGGCACGCTGACGAAGCAGATCCTCAAGCATGTGCCGGATTTGAAGCGGCTGCGGATCTCGTCGATCGATTCCATTGAGGCGGACCGCGATCTGCTCGACGTCATCGCGGCCGACGAGCGGCTGATGCCGCATCTGCATCTGTCATTGCAGGCCGGCGACGATCTCGTTCTCAAGCGCATGAAGCGGCGGCACACGCGCGCCGATGCCATCGCGTTCTGCCGGCAGGTGCGGCGGCTGCGGCCCGACATCGCGTTCGGCGCGGATATCATCGCGGGCTTTCCCACCGAGACCGAGGAGATGTTCGCGCGCTCGCAGGCTCTCGTCGGCGAATGCGATCTGACATTCCTTCATGTGTTTCCGTACTCAAAGCGTCCCGGCACGCCGGCGGCGCGGATGCCGCAGGTTGATGGCCGCGTCATCAAGGATCGCGCGGGGCGGCTGCGCGCAACCGGCGAAGCCGCGCTGCAAAGGCGGCTTGCATCGGAAGTCGGAGCCACGCGCGATGTGCTGATCGAAAGCGCGACGCAGGGACGCACCGAACATTTTGTGCCGGTCGCGATCGAGGGCGGCATGCAAGGCGCCGTGCATGCGATGACAATCATCGGGCATAATGGTGAGCGGTTGCTCACGTAAGATGTGCGTGCGCAATCTCGCGCTTGTTAGCTTCAATTTGCATCGCAATTGATGTATTGAAGTTACCATACATCAAGGCTGCACTCGCAAAAGCGCGGGATAACTTTTCAGAGCAACGGTCTTCATGGCCGTTGCAAAGTATCTGATGCTTGAGGAGAAATTCCATGTCGCTCGATTCCGATGTGATTGTCGATCGCCGCCGTATTCGCCGCAAGCTGACGTTCTGGCGGGTGGTGGCTGCGCTGGGCGTGATCGCCGCGGTGGTCGCGGTGGCTGCGCTGGCATCGCCGGCGAGCCGCAGCGCGATTACCGGATCGAACGCGATCGCGCGGGTCAAGATCGACGGCCTGATCCGCAGCGATCAGACCCGCGTCGAGGCGCTCGAGCGGCTGGAGAAATCGTCCGCCGCCGCCGTCATCGTTCACATCAATTCGCCCGGCGGCACCACGGCGGGCTCCGAGCAGCTTTTCGACGCGCTGACGCGCCTGAAGGCAAAGAAGCCGCTGGTCGTGGTGGTGGAGGGTCTCGCCGCGTCGGGTGGATACATCGCAGCGCTGGCGTCGGACCAGATCATTGCCCAGCAGACGTCGCTGGTCGGCTCGATCGGTGTGCTGTTCCAGATTCCGAATGTGTCCGACCTTCTCAAGACCGTCGGCGTCAAGGTCGAAGAGGTGAAGTCGTCGCCGCTCAAGGCCGCGCCGAACGGTTATGAGCCGACCAGCCCGGAAGCGCGCGCCGCGCTCGATGCGCTGGTGAAGGATTCTTACGCCTGGTTCCGCGGACTGGTGAAGGATCGGCGCAACATGGATGACGCGACATTGCAGACCGTGGCGGATGGCCGCGTGTTCACGGGCCGTCAGGCGGTCGGCCTGAAGCTGGTGGATCAGCTTGGCGATGAGAAAACCGCCGTGGCATGGCTTGTTGCACAAAAGAAGGTCGGTTCGGACGTCCCTGTGAAGGATTTCAAGCTCTCACCGCGCTTCGGCGACATGACATTCTTGCGGGCAACCGCCGCCGCGGCTCTCGATGCGATGGGGCTTGGAGCGATCTCGCGGCAGCTCGCGCAATCCGGCGTGACGCAAGCGGTCGATCGCTTCGGTCTCGACGGCATGCTGGCGCTGTGGCAGCCGTCGCCGGCAAATTGACTGTCATGAATCCGGTGTCAGCCAGTCTTCGCCGCATTGCGGTTGCCGGCGCAACAACGAAACGGGACATTTGTCACGCGATTTAGCCACGCTCCGATTTGAATTAGCGACTTGACAGTTCAAGGCTTTTTCACGGAAATGTCTAACCGCACCTCACGGGCACAGCATTCAATGATCAAATCAGAACTCGTTCAGCGCATCGCCGAGCATAACCCGCATCTCTATCAGCGGGACGTCGAAAACATCGTGAACGCAATTCTCGACGAAATCGTTGCGGCGCTCGCACGCGGTGATCGCGTCGAACTGCGCGGTTTTGGGGCTTTTTCGGTCAAGCATCGCCCTGCGCGCGCGGGCCGTAATCCGCGTACCGGCGCGCATGTTCCTGTCGAGCAGAAGAGCGTGCCGTTCTTCAAGACCGGCAAGGAAATGCGTGAGCGGCTCAATCGCGAGGACGCCGCGGACCCGGCCCCGGCGACCTGATCCGGCCGGTCCTTACAATCGTTCCAAGGGGCGTCTGCTCACATTTCTGCGAACTGCCTTCGGGATGTATCGCGAGGACGCACCATGCTCCGCAAGATTTTCAACATCCTGGTCATCCTGCCGCTTGCGATTCTGTTCGTCGTGTTCGCGGTTGCGAACCGGCACGTGGTCACGCTGTCATTCGATCCGTTCAACTCCAGCGATCCGTCGCTCGGCGTCACGCTGCCGCTGTTCGTTGTCATCATCGCCGTCGCCATGTTCGGAGTGATCGCCGGGGGCATCGCGACCTGGTTCGGTCAGCACCGCTGGCGCCGGGCGGCCCGGCAGCATGAGGCGGACGCGCGCCATGCCCGCGCCGAACTGGCCGATCTGCGCGAACAGGCCCGGCTGGCCGCCGTGCGGACCGAGGGGCAGATTCCCGCGCAGATGCCCGGTCTGACCCCGCAATATCCGGCCATCGGGCGAGACAAGCACGGCGCGGCGTTGTAGAACCCGCCCGATCACCCCAAAGCCAGCGGCCTGACCTTCGAACACCGGCCCATGGCGGAACGCGCCAGAGATCATGTCATTTGCGGTAAAAATCTGCGGCCTGTCCACGCGCGAGACCCTTGAGGTCGCGCTGGATGCTGGCGCGGATATGGTGGGCTTCGTGTTCTTCGAGGCGTCGCCCCGTCACATCAGTCTCGGCACCGCGCGCGAGCTCGGCCGGCTGGCAAAGGGTCGTGCGCTCAAGGCGGCGCTGACCGTCGATGCGGATGACGCGTCGCTCGAGAACTGCATCGAGGCGTTGCAGCCGGGACTGTTGCAGCTTCATGGCTCCGAGAGCATCGCGCGGGTGCGCGACATCAGACAGAAGTTCGGCTTGCCCGTGATGAAGGTGCTGTCGGTCGCGACCGCATCCGATCTCGCGGATCTTCCGGGCTATGCGGCGGTGGCCGACCGCATCCTGTTCGACGCGCGCGCGCCGAAGGATGCCACCCGTCCCGGCGGCCTTGGCGTGCCGTTCGACTGGCGCCTGCTTGAAAACATCAAGCTGGCGATCCCGTTCATGGTCGGCGGCGGGCTCAATGCAGGCAACGTCGCTGAAGCCATCCGCGTCACCCGCGCGAATGGCGTCGATGTTTCGTCCGGCGTCGAAAGCGCGCCGGGTATCAAGGATCCCGACATGATCCGTGCCTTCATCCGCGCCGCGCGCGAGGCGGAGCGTGCGGTGATATCTTCCAGGATTGCGAGCAGCGTATGAGCGTTCAACTTCCCAATTCCTTCCGTTCCGGTCCCGACGAGCGCGGACACTTCGGCATTTTCGGCGGGCGCTATGTCGCCGAGACGCTGATGCCGCTGATCCTCGATCTGGAAAAGGCCTATGCGGAGGCCAAGGCCGATCCGGCGTTTCAGAAGGAAATGAACGGCTACCTGAAGGACTATGTCGGCCGTCCGTCGCCGCTGTATTTTGCGCAGCGCCTGACCGAGCATCTTGGCGGCGCGAAGATCTACTTCAAGCGCGAGGAGCTGAACCACACCGGCTCGCACAAGGTCAACAATGTGCTCGGCCAGATCATGGTCGCGCGCCGCATGGGCAAGAAGCGCATCATCGCCGAGACCGGCGCGGGCCAGCACGGCGTCGCCACCGCCACGCTGTGCGCGCGCTTCGGCCTCGAATGCATCGTCTATATGGGCGCGGTCGATGTCGAGCGGCAGCAGCCGAACGTGATCCGCATGGAAATGCTGGGCGCGAAAGTCGTGCCGGTGCAGTCCGGATCGCGCACGCTGAAAGACGCGATGAACGATGCCTTGCGCGACTGGGTGACCAATGTCGCGGACACGTTCTATTGCATCGGCACGGTGGCCGGTCCGCATCCCTATCCGATGATGGTGCGCGACTTCCAGTCGATCATCGGCACCGAGACCCGCGCGCAGATGCAGGAGGCCGAAGGCCGCCTGCCGGATTCTCTGGTGGCCTGCATCGGCGGCGGCTCCAATGCGATGGGGCTGTTCCATCCGTTCCTCGACGATCCGGGTGTCGAGATTTTTGGCGTCGAGGCGGCGGGTCACGGCCTGACGCAACTCCATGCGGCGTCGATCGCGGGCGGGCGTCCCGGTGTGCTGCACGGCAACCGCACGTATCTCCTGATGGACGACGACGGCCAGATCCAGGACGCGCATTCGATTTCGGCGGGCCTCGATTATCCCGGCATCGGTCCGGAACATTCCTGGCTGCATGAGACCGGCCGCGTGACCTATCTGTCGGCGACCGATGACGAGGCGCTGGCGGCGTTCCAGTTGCTGTCGCGTCTTGAGGGCATCATTCCGGCGCTGGAGCCCGCGCACGCCATTGCGAAAGTGATGGACCTCGCGCCGAAGCGGCCGAAGGATCATCTGATGGTGGTCAATCTGTCGGGACGCGGCGACAAGGACGTGCCGCAGGTCGGCGACATTCTGAAGGGTAAAAAGAAGTGACCACGCGTATCGACACACGTTTCACTGAGCTGAAGAAGGAAGGCCGCGCGGCGTTCGTCACCTTCGTGATGTGCGGCGATCCGGATCTGGCGACCTCGCTCGAGATCATCAAGGCGCTGCCGAAGGCGGGCGCCGACATCATCGAGATCGGGATGCCGTTCACCGATCCGATGGCCGATGGTCCTGCGATTCAGGCGGCGGGTCTGCGCGCGCTGAAGGCCGGCACCACGCTGAAGAAGACGCTTCAGGTGGTGCGTGATTTCCGTGCGGGCGATAACGTCACGCCGATCGTGTTGATGGGCTACTACAATCCGATCTACATCTACGGCGTCGACAAATTCCTTGCCGACGCGAAATCCGCCGGCGTCGATGGTCTCATCATTGTCGATCTTCCGCCCGAGGAAGATACCGAACTCTGTATTCCTGCGATGAAGGCCGGACTGAATTTCATCCGCCTTGCCACGCCGACCACCGACGACAAGCGCCTGCCCGCGGTGCTCGCGAACACCTCGGGCTTCGTCTATTACGTCTCGATCACCGGCATCACCGGCTCCGCCAGCGCCGACACCGCGCAGGTCTCGGCCGCAGTCGCACGCATCAAGCGCCACACGCAACTGCCGGTCTGCGTCGGTTTTGGCATCCGCACGCCCGACGCCGCGCGCGGGATCGCGCAGGCGGCGAATGGTGCCGTGGTAGGCTCCGCATTGATCGATGCCCTGCGCGCGACGCTCGATCCGGAGGGCCGCGCCACGGCAAGGACGGTTCCGGCGGTGGCCGATCTCGCGGCGGCGCTGGCGCAGGGCGTGCGCGGCGCGAAACAGGCGGCGGAATAGCTTTTTTTCCTCTCCCATTAGCCCGTTGAAGACGGGCGTAACGCCCTTATGTGGGAGAGGGTGCCGAACCGCATGTATGCGGTGAGGCGGGTGAGGGGTCGCTTGGACATCTCATCCGCGATAGAATACCCCTCACCCGGCTCGCACCTTGCTTCGCGCGGTGCTTGCCACCCTCTCCCACAAGGGGAGAGGGTTTGACCATCGCGCCGCTTGCGTGATGTGCATGGAGCTAGATCATGAACTGGTTGACCAACGTTGTCCGGCCGAAGATTCGCAGCATCCTCAAGCGCGAGACGCCGGAGAATCTCTGGATCAAGTGCCCGGATTCCGGGCAGCTCGTGTTCTACAAGGATGTCGAACAGAACCAGTTCGTGATTCCCGGCTCGAACTATCACATGCGCATGGGCGCCACCGCGCGGCTGAAGTCGATCTTCGACAACGAGACTTGGTACGACGTCGCGCTGCCTGAAGTGACCGCGGATCCGCTGAAGTTTCGCGACGAACGCAAATATGCCGATCGCATCAAGGATGCCCGCGCCAAGACCGGCATGAACGATGCCGTGAAGGTCGGTTACGGCAAGCTCGAAGGCAATGCCGTCGTGGTCGCCGTGCAGGATTTCGATTTCATGGGCGGTTCGCTCGGCATGGCGGCGGGCGAAGCCGTCGTGAAGGGTCTCGAACTCGCGGTCGAGAAAAAATCACCGTTTATCATCTTCGCGGCCTCGGGCGGCGCGCGGATGCAGGAAGGCATTCTGTCGCTGATGCAGATGCCGCGCACCACGGTCGCGATCCAGATGCTGCGTGAAATCGGCCAGCCCTACATCGTGGTCTTGACCAATCCGACCACCGGCGGTGTCACGGCGTCCTATGCGATGCTGGGCGATGTGCAGATCGCCGAGCCTGGCGCGCTGATCGGCTTCGCGGGCGCGCGCGTGATCGAGCAGACCATCCGTGAAAAGCTCCCCGAGGGGTTCCAGCGCGCCGAGTATCTGAAAGAACACGGCATGGTGGACATGGTGGTCCATCGCCATGATCTGCGCGCGACACTGGCGCGTCTGTGCCGTCTGCTGACCAAGGCGCCGGCTGCGGAAGGTTTTGAGTCGCGAACCGCGCCGCTGCCTGTCGATCTGCCTGCGTCTGCGTCGCCCGCGTGACATCACCGGCGGCCAAAGAACCCTCGCGCTCCTACGACGACATTCTCGCGCGTCTGGCGTCGCTGCATCCGAAACGCATCGATCTGACGCTGGACCGGATGTGGCGCATCCTTGAGCGCCTCGATCATCCCGAGCGCCGCATTGCGCCTGTGATCCATGTCGCCGGCACCAACGGCAAGGGATCGACGGTGGCATTCCTGCGCGCCATCCTGGAAGCGGCGGGCCTGCGCGTTCATGTCTACACCTCGCCGCATCTGGTCCGGTTCAACGAGCGCTTTCGTCTCGGCAAGGCCGGTGGCGGCGTCCTCGTGACCGACGATCAGCTGCGCGCCGCGCTCGATCACTGCGAACGTGTCAACGGCGGCGAGCCGATCACCATTTTCGAGATCGAGACCGCGGCGGCATTTCATCTGTTCGCCGAACATCCGGCTGACGTCGTGCTGCTGGAAGTCGGCCTTGGCGGACGGCTCGATGCGACCAATGTGATCGATGCACCGCTTGCCAGCGTCATCACGCCGATCGGCATGGACCATGTCGAGTTTCTCGGCGATACGCTGATCGGGATCGCAACCGAGAAGGCGGGGATCATCAAGAAGAATGTTCCGGTGGTCTGCGCGGAGCAGACGGCGGAAGCAACCGCCGTGATCGAGCGGGCCGCGAAGCGCGCCCGGGCGCCGCTGCATGCGGCGACACAGGACTGGCATGTCAATGTCGAGCGCGGGCGGCTGGTGTATTCCGATGAGCGCGGCCTGCTGGATTTGTCCGCGCCGCGGCTGTTCGGGCGGCATCAGTTCGACAATGCGGGGCTTGCGATCGCGACGCTGCGCGCCATCGATTCCATCAAGCTTGAGCCGTCCGTATTCGAGCAGGGCATCGCACGCACTGAGTGGCCGGCGCGGATGCAGCGGCTGGCATCGGGCAGACTGGTCGACGCCGCGCCGAAGGACGCCGAGGTGTGGCTCGACGGCGGTCACAATCCCGATGGCGGGCGCGTGGCGGCTGCCGCGCTTGGCGATCTCGAGGAGCGGGTGTCGCGCCCGCTGGTGGTGATCGCCGGCATGATGGGCAACAAGGATGCGGGCGGCTTTCTCGCTAACTTTTCCGGTCAGACCCGTCACATCATCGCGGTGAAGATTCCCGATCAGGACAATGCCATGCCGCCGGATGTGCTGGCCGACAGCGCGCGGCAGCTCGGCATGCGGGTCGAAACGGCTTTGAGCGTCGAGGCGGCGCTGCGTGCCATCGCCAGGCTCGCCTATGATGTGCCGCCGCGCATCCTCATCACCGGCTCGCTGTATCTGGCGGGACATGTGTTGTCGGAAAACGGAACGCTGCCGCAATAGACGGAATCCATTATGCGCTTTGCCGCCATTGCGGATGTTCACGGCAACCACCTCGCGCTCGATGCGGTGCTCGCCGATATTCGCGCGCAGCAGATCGGCAAGATCGTCAATCTTGGCGACATGGCGAGCGGGCCGCTCGATGGCCGGCGGACGATGGACATCCTGATGGCGCTCGATGCTGTTCATGTCCTCGGCAACCACGATCGCTACCTGATCGACAGGAAGCCGGAGAAGATGGGATCATGGGATCGTCCCGTCCACGCGCAGCTCGACGCGCGGCATCTTGACTGGCTGCGCGGTGTTCCGCCGACGCGTGTGTTCGAGGACGCGGCTTATCTCTGCCATGCGACGCCTGCGAATGACGAAACCTATTGGCTCGAAACCGTGCAGCCGGATGGGGCGGTGCGGCTATCCCCGATCGAGATGATCGAGAAGGCGGCAACGGGCATCGGGCAATCGCTGATCCTGTGCGGGCATACACACATCGCGCGTGCGGTCCGGCTTCGCGACGGCCGCATGGTCGTCAATCCCGGCAGCGTGGGATCGCCGGGCTATCGCGACGTTGTACCGTTTCCGCATGTCATGGAGGCCGGCACGCCGGATGCGCGCTACGCGATCCTTGAGCAGAAAGCGGGGCAATGGCACGCCACCTTCCGCCACGTGCCCTACGATCACGAGGCGATGGCGGCGCTGGCGCGGCAGAATGGGCACGCGGATCTCGCAAAAGCACTCGCGACCGGCTGGATCAGGTAGCGCCAGTGAAGCAGACAGCGCCACACACGCGATGTCGTCCCCGCGAAAGCGGGGACCCATAACCACCGTCCTCGCTGAGAATCAGGGAAAGAGTTGACCCGCTATCGCGACAGCATCGATCGCTCAGGGAGTATGGGTCCCCGCTTTCGCGGGGACGACAACGAGAAGAATCGCGAAGCCGGACCTGTTGGCGGGGACGACCGGGCGAGAACCCGCTCGGGATCGGCAAGACGGCCAAACAAAAACGGCCCGCTTGCGCAGGCCGTTTCAGTATCCACTAGAACGCAGGATCAGACCGCGGCGGTGATCCACTGCTGCAGCTTGGCCTTCGGCGCCGCGCCGACCTGGCGCGAGGCCATCTCGCCGCCCTTGAAGATCATCAGGGTGGGGATCGACATCACGCCGTATTTCGAAGCGGTCTTCGGGCTCTCGTCGACGTTGAGCTTCACGATCTTGACCTTGTCGCCCATGGCGCCAGCGATCTCGTCAAGGGCGGGCGCGATCATGCGGCACGGGCCGCACCATTCCGCCCAGAAATCGACGACCACCGGGCCGTCCGCCTTGAGAACTTCCGCATCGAAATCGGTGTCCGAAACCTTACCCACACTCATGTGATCTGCCTCGTTGGATGAAAGGCGCGGGAATTTGAGAGAATCGCGCGCCGGAAACGTAGGATCAACCTATGAATGCCCCCTTGCGCGGTCAAGGCTGGTCACCGGGACGTGTTCCATTGGCGGCGGCGCGGATGTTTCTGGGAATGGGCCCCGATTCAAGGGGTTAGTCCCAGCCAGGACCGGCGCCGGACAGCGGGTGGAGATCAGGACACAAGCGATTGCAGCTCTGCGTCCAGCGCGGAGGCGGGGATTTCCATCATGGCGGCCGTCTCGGTCCACAGCAGGACACAGCGCACCGGCCGGCCGGGATACAGCCGCTGCAACACGTCGCGATACAGCGCGAGCTGCCGGACATAGGTTTGCGGAGCCTCGGCGGCGGCCTGCGGCGGGGCGTGGTTGGTCTTGTAATCGACGATCAGCACCTCGTGCGGCGTCACCACCAGGCGGTCGATCTGACCCGAAACCAGCGCGGGCGGCCGTCCTCGCCGCGCCACGCGGCCCGCGATGGAAACTTCGGCGCGGCTGCCCTCGGCAAACAGGGCTGCGAAGGCGGGCGTTTCGATCAGCGCCACGATCTGCCGCGCGAGCGCGCCGCGCTCATTCTCTGTGAACCATGGATGCGCGTTGCGCTGGAGAAAATCGCGCGCGGCGCCCTCGCGCCGCTCAAGGGCGATGTCCGGCAGCGATTGCAGCAGCCGGTGGATCAGCGTGCCGCGCTTCAGCGCGCGTTCGCGCGCAAGGCGCGATTCGTCAGTGACCTTGGCGTGACTTTCAGCCTCGTTATCCGAGGCATCGGATGGACGCAGCAGGATGTCCGCGGGCGTTTCTTTCGGAGCATCGGCTTTCAGCCAGCCTGGGAACTGTTCCAGCGCCAGCATTTCCTGAATCGGCGCCGCTGTGTCCGCCGGCGATTGCACATCCTGCGGCCGCGAATAGCGCTTTACCGGCCCGAAGCCGGTCTCGACAATTTCACATTGCAGGCTCAGGTCCGGATGGGTCAGGCCCTTCTGAATGAGGTCGTACCAGGATAACGGGCGCACCGCATTGCGGCCTCCGGGCAGCACGCCGCCGACGATCAGGCGATCCGCCGCGCGGGTCATCGCGACGTACAGCAGCCGCCGGTATTCGTCCTCGGTGTCTTCCTTCATGGCGGCGCGCGCGGCCGCGACCACCGGAAGATCGTTCGCCTTCTTGCCCGCCCAGAGCACGACCGCCGGGGCGTTCGGCGCGGCGTTGCCTTGCGGCATGCGAATGAGGTTCATGCGCTGGGTGTCCGCCGGGGAGGTGGTGGTATCGACAAGGAACACCACGGGCGCTTCAAGTCCCTTCGCGCCATGGACGGTCATCACGCGAATCTCGTCGCGCGCAATTTCCATGTCGCGTTTGACCTCGGTATCGGCGGCGCGCAGCCACGCCATGAAGCCCTGCAACGAGGCCGGTGCCTTGCGTTCATAGGTCAGCGCCAGTTCGAGAAATTCGTCGAGGGCGTCATCGGCTTCGGGGCCCATTCGCGCGAGAATCCGCGCGCGGCCGCGGTCGCCGCCAAGCAGCCACGCGTAGAACGTGAACGGTGTCTCGTGAGCGAAACGCCGTTCGCAGTCTTCCAGCCGCCTCATTGCAGCCAGCAGCTTGTCGCTGGTCCTGGCGTGCTCGCTCAACGCATCGCGCAATGTGCCCGTCCGCTGGGGCGCGAGGATCTGAAGGTCGTCGTCATCGAGACCGAACAGCGGGCTCTTCAGCGCGGTCGCCAGCGCGAGGTCGTCACGCGGCAGCAGCAGCGCGTCCGCCAGATTCATCAGATCGATGACCGCGATATGCTCGGTGAGTTTCAATCTGTCGGCGCCCGCGACGGGAAGGCCCGCATGCTTGAGCGCCTGAATGACGGCGTCGAACGCCCTGCCGCGCCTCCGCACCAGCACCAGCATGTCTCCGTAACGCAGCGGGCGGCGCTTGTCGCGCGGGCCGGTCATGGTACGGGCCGCGATCAGCGACTTGATCTCGCTTTGAATCCGCCGCGCCAGCCGCACCTCGGGGCTGGTTTCGGAAATGTGGTCGAACGCCGCGCTCCAACCTTCGATGTTTTCCCGGTCGTCAGGCGTTTCAATGTCCCACAGGTCGACCAGCGCCGGCGCGGCGTCGCTGAGAGCGTCGTGAATGGGATGCGCGTTCTCCAGCGCATGAATGCTCTTGTAGATCGCAGGATCCCGGAACACGAAATCGACGGACTGGAGGATCGTCCAGCCCGACCGGAACGAGTGCTTGAACGAGACCGGCTCGAAGGCGAGGCCAGCGTTCTTGAACCGCTTCTCGATATCGCGCTTGCGGCTGTCGAATTCACGCGGCGCCGCGCCCTGGAACGAGAAAATCGACTGCTTCTCGTCGCCGACCGCGAAGATCGTGCGCTTGACGCCATCGCGCGCACCGGCGCCCGAGGTGAATTCCGAGGTCAGCCGCTCGATGATGTCCCATTGCCGGGGGCTGGTGTCCTGCGCCTCGTCGATCAGAACATGATCGATGCCGCGGTCGAGCTTGAAATGCACCCACCCGGACGAGACGTTGGTCAGCATCTCGTAGGTCTTGTCGATCAGGTCGTTGTAATCGAGCAGGCCGCGCTCGCGCTTTTCGCGCCGGTAGTTCGCGGCGACAGCGCTGGCGATGACCAGAAGCGCATAGGCGCGGTCGCGCTGCATGACCGCGCGGCGCTTCTCATCCAGCTCGACGATTCTCGTCTGCTCCGCATCCAGCCGGGACGCGAAGACGGATTGCAGCCTGGCGAGCGGTTTCGTCATCAGCGTCTTGCGCGGGCCGATCACGCCCTTGGTCTCGGTCAGGAAAACATCGAGATAGGCCTCGACCTGCGCGCGGTCGGTCAGGCCGTCGGCGATCCGGAAGCGCTCGGCCTGGGAAATATCGGCGGAGCTGCCGCCATCGAATGCCGCTGCTATCGCAGGCCAATCGCGCCGAGGCAGATTCGGTCCATCGACAATCTCGCGCTCGACGTCCTCGATGCGTTCGCTGGCGCTGACCCCGAGCGCCGCCGTGATCTGCGCCATCGCTACGTCAAGGCTGCCGGTGCTGTCGGACCATTCCATGAAATGGTCGCGGCTGAGACAGGCCTCGCGCACTACATCCTTGAATGTCACATCTGCTGCTGCTGACATCGCGATGTTGAGCGCGCGCCCTGTCTCGCTTCCCGGCGCGCGGGCTGCTTCCAGCAGCACCGCGAGATTGGCGCGCTCCATCATGTCGTTCTGGTCGCGGTCGTCGAGCACCGAGAAACGCGCCGGGACATTGGCCTCGAACGGAAATTGCTGAAGCAGCCGGGTGCAGAGCGCATGAATGGTCTGCACCTTCAGCCCGCCGGGTGTTTCCAGCGCGCTGGCAAACAGCTTGCGTGCCCGTAGCCGGGTGCTGGCATTGAGAGGTGCGCCCACGGTGCGGATCGCCTCGTCGAGCTGCCGGTCGGGCAGCGTCACCCAGTGGCCGAGCGTCTCGAACACGCGCTGCGCCATGTTGGCTGCGGCCGCCTTGGTGAAGGTGATGCAGAGAATTTTCTCCGGTGGCACGCCGTTGAGCAGCAGTCGGATGACGCGATTGACCAGCACGTGGGTCTTGCCCGATCCGGCGTTGGCCGCGACGAAGGCTGACGCTTCGGGGTTCGAGGCGCGCGCCTGCGCGTAGCGCACGGCATCGGGAATATCGGGCCGAGGCGAACTCATTCGATGTCCTCTTGTCCATCGCCGATGGCCGACCATTCCTTGATGCGCGCGAGGTCGTCGTAGTTGCCGTAACGGTTTTCCCACATCGGCAGCACCACCGAGCGATACGGCGTCTCCTTGTTCTCGAATGTGCGGATCAGGCCTTCGAGCTTTTGCAGCGCTTCGTCGGCGGCATCGTCGGGCGGTTGCGGCGTGTCCCCCTTGTTGATTTTCAATTCCAGAACCGTCGCCTTGCCGGGCGGATTGTTGCCGCTGAGCCTGACATAGACCAGTTCGCTGACCGATGAATTGGCAGGAATGGTTTCGAACCCGCCCTTGCGCAGGATCGCAGCTTCCAGAGTCAACTGAGGCGACAGGCCGAGGCGCACCTGTTTGGCGCTCGGTGGCTGGCCGGTCTTGTAGTCGAGGATGGCGTAGGTGCGGTCGGCGCGATGCTCGATGCGGTCGGCGCGGGCCAAGAGAACGAACGTGCGGCCGTTGCCGAGAGAAATGGGAATCTCGCCCCGGGTTTCGGCATCGACGCGGGAGATGTTCAGCCGCCGCCGCGTTTCCCAGCCGGAAAACCAGTCGGCGATGCGCAGGAATCGCGGCCACCACAGCGCGCGCGCTTCGGGGCGTTCCATCAATGGCGCGAAGTGCTTGTCGCCGATCTTCCGCAAAGCATCGGCAATGTCGTCCGGGAGTTCGATCGCGAACCGGCTGGTGAATTCGCCCAGCGCCTCGTGAATTGCAGAGCCGCGATCCGCCGCGGTCAGCGGCATGTCCACGGGATCGAGCGGTGTCAGTCTGAGAATGCGCTTTGCGTAGATGGTGTAAGGATCGCGCAGCCAGTCCTCGATCTCGGTGACCGACATTTTCAATGGGCGCAGTGCGACATCCGGCTTCGGCTCCGGCCGCGGTGCGGGCGCGACATTCTGGGGGCGATCGAGTTCGTTGGCGTAACGCACATAGGTTGCGCCCCTGTCCTTGGCCTGCGCCCAGGAATCTGCTCCGGCCACGGCTTCGAGCCTGTGCAAAAAGCGCGAGGCCACCGCAGGTGCGCCGCCGGCCTTCGCGGCGCGCGACAGGATCACTTCGCGGGTGCCCAGCAACTGCGCGAAGTCATGCGCCGACAGTCCGATGCGCCGCTCGGGCAGATCGAGGCCGAGCTGATGCCGCATTGGACGGCTCAACCAGGGATCGATGCGCGGCGCCGGCGGCCAGACGCCTTCGACAAGTCCGCCGAGGATGACACGGTCGCATTCGGTCAGACGGGCTTCGAGGGGACCGTAGATGCGAAGATGCGATGCGGCCAGTTGCGGCCGCCGCACGATGCGGTCGCCGAAGGCGGTCTGGAAGACATCAGGATAATCGGTGAGGTCGAGGACAAGCCCGCTCGGCAGCGGCTTGTCGCCGTCGGTGGAGGCGCTCGCCTGAAACAGATCGTCGAACGCTTTTGACAGCGTATTGCCGTCGGGGCCGTCGAAGGCAACAGGGGTGCCTGTGTCGTCGGCGGACAGGTGTTTGATGACGTCGTAGTGGCACGCGGCGTAGTCGATGAGATCATGTGACTTGCCGCGCCGGATATCTTCGAGCGGCGACAGCGCGGCGGACAGTCGCTGGATCAGTCTTTCGACCGCATCGAGATCGGCAGCGGTCAGCTTTCGCCGTGGATCGGAGTGATGCAGTTCAGTGACGCCATTGCGGAAAGACGCAAGGTCGTGCTTCAGGCCAGTGCTCCCGGGAGCAGGCCGCGTCCCGCGCAGCAGCGCCAGCTCAAAGTCGCCGATTTCCTTTGCAAAGGTGCCCTGCGCCTGACCAAGCCGGAACAGCGGATGTTTCAGCAGCGCCAGCAAAGCCGGAGGAGCCAACTCTTCCGCGACTGTTTGTGCCGCAAGCCGCGCGAAAATGCCGGCCGGTGTGTCCATCAGGGAATCGCCGCCGGAGTCGTCGTATTGGAGTTTCCAGCGATCGAGCGACGCCATCACGCGGCGTGCCAGCGCGCGGTCGGGTGTCACCAGAGCAACAGTCAGATGCTGTTCGCGCGCCTCGCGCATCGCCACCGCGATCGCCAGCGCTTCCATCTCGGGATTGGCGGCTTCGATCAGCGTGATGCCCTCCATGCCGGAGGCGATTCGCTGCGCAACAGACTTGTCGCCAAGCCGTGCGTGCCATTGCTCGCTCGATGTCGCGGGACGCATTGCCTCGGACGCAAGCACCTCGCGGCCATGGGCGGCAGGCGCTGCAAGCAGCTCGACGTCGCGGCGCCTGATGCCGAACCGCGCAAGCAATCCGTGCAGCGCGACCTGGGGATGACTCCAGGCCGCGGGTGTCGCAACGAGGTCACCGGCCGCCACAGTGCCGCCGATCGAGTCCCACGCAGCGTCGTCGAGATCGGTGTCGAGACCGGGCAGCACCATGGCGCCTTGCGGAAGCTCCGCGATGGCGTGCAGGAACTTCGCCGTCGCGGGCATCGAGCCCGTGGAGCCTGCGGCGATCACCGGACCCTTTTGCCACGCCCTGAGCCGCTTCGCTTCCGCTGCGATCAGCATGTCGCGGCGTGCGGAGGGCTCGATTTTGCCCATCGCGCTGAGGACAGGCGGCCAGACGTCCCGGGCAACTTTCAGGAAATCCAGCGTCAGCTGCCAGTATTTGTCCAGATCGTCGGGGACCAGGCTATCAAGTGCGCGCCATTCTACCTGGCGGGTTACGATGTCGTCGATAAGTCGGGCCAGATCACCGGCCAGCGCCAGCGTCGAGGCGGGACCGCCTGCAACAAGCGTAGCAGAAGCCAGATCGTCAGATTTGAGACCCGCTGCCCACTGCGCCACGAGTTGAGCCAGCGTCAGCCTGCGTTCGAGGTCTTCCAGTTTTGGCGGAAGCAATGATGCATCCGGGCCGCCAAGTTGCCCGTCGTCGGAAAATTCCAGTTCGTCCTCATCGACGCTGCCGAGGGCGACGATGCGCGGCAGCACCACGGCATCGGTTTGCAGCACATCGAGAAACACCTCGCGGGCCATGCGGCCTGCGCGGCGGGTCGGCAGGTAGAGCGTAACGTCGGCCAGTCGCCCGGGATTTGTGCGCGCGTCGAATCCCTCGACGAGCCGGCCGTCGACAAGCGCTGCGATGACCGTGTGGAGAAACGGCGCAGACGAGGGAACATTGAAAACGCGCATAAAATATCCGATTCGCGATCGGCGGCATCATGGCACGCGGAGGGGGAGCGAGGGGAGTCTTGACCGGCTCTCAGGCGACGCTGGCGAGCAGCGCTTCTTCGGCGGCCTGCACGGCGTCGGGCGTTCCGACATGCATCCACAGGCCATCGAGCCGCAGGCCGAACAGCCGTTCCTGTTCGTTGGCGGCGTCGAATATCTTCGTCAGCGAGAATTCGCCGGCCGGCGCGTTCTTGAAAATCGCGGGCGACATGATCGCGGCGCCGGCATAGACGAACGGCACCACCTGATGCTCCTTGCGCTTGCGCAGCGCGCCATCGGTCAGCATGGCGTAGTCGCCGCAGCCGGAGTAGCCGATGCTGTGCGAGGTCGGCGCCATCAGCAGCAGAATGTCCATCCGTGCCGGATCGAACGCCTCCGCGAGGCGCAGCAAATTTGGCTGCACGCCGTCGATCCACATTGTGTCGGCATTCAGATGATAGAAGGGCGTATCGCCAAGCAAGGGCAGCGCTTTCACGACGCCGCCGCCGGTGCCGAGCACAACGTCGCGTTCGTCGGAGATGATCACGCGCGGGGTTGTCCGGCCGTTGACATGCTGCACGATCTGATCGGGAAGATAATGCACGTTGACCACGGCGGTGGTGACGCTGACTTCCGCGAGCCGGTCGAGCACGTGATCGAGCAGCGGCTTTCCGGCGACCGAGACCATCGGCTTCGGCATTTTGTCCGTCAGCGGCCGCATGCGAACGCCGAGACCGGCGGCGAGAACCATGGCGGAGACGGGTTTGGTCGGCATCGGCGCGTTTATCTCAACTGTTTCGCAGCAACCCGTGGCAGGACTGCCTGCAAAGTCGGGTAGATGCCGAGCATAGCATCCGAATCGGCGCTGCGCGCTGGCAGTTCAGGCTGTAGACACACTTTGTGACAACGGTGCGACTCAAGGGGGGCGGCGGTTCCGGCTACCCGATGCGTTATCAGACCTCCACAATCTGCGAGCCAGCGGAGCGGCGTGCAGGCTTTTTCTTGGTATCCGGCTTCAGGAAGCCCGCGCCGATCTGCTCGCCATTGACCCAGGCCAGTTCGCAGCGGCGGTATGCCAGGCCGGTCGAGGACAACAGCAGGAAGAATTCCTTGAGGTTCAGGCCTTCGACAGAGCCTTCGACGGTCAGCTTCGCACCGGTCTCGGAGATATCCTCGACCAGACAGTTGCGCCGCCACGTTCCGTCAATGCCCATCAGGTGAGCTGCAAAACCGCGCTCGAAAACCACGCGGTCGCCCACGCGTCGTTCCGTTGCCATGAATTGTTACTCCGCTCGCTGCTTTTCGATGTCGTGCGATGCATCGCCGGGGCTGCGCGCCGCACAGTCGTCGGAACCCAAATTACGTGCTGGCTGGCTAACAACCGGTAAAGGCAAGGCCTTCAAGTGGCGGCATTGCTCAGGTCGCCGGCGGGGGGACATGGGCCATGCACCATTCCCGGTATGTCTCAAGCGACGGATGAGCAAGGGCCCGGTTGAGATACGTCCAGATTCGCGGCTGATGCCGCAGATACTGCGGCTTGCCGTCGCGCCGGTTCAGCCGCGCGAAAGTGCCGAGCAGCCGTGTGTTCCGCTGCGCCGACATGATGGCATATTGCTGGACAAAGGCGGCTGGGTCGAAGGTGGCGTCCGCGGCCCGCCGCTCGCCGGCATAGCGGGTCAGCATCGCGATCTCGATCTTCTCGGGGATGTCGATCCGCGCGTCCTGCAACAGTGATACCAGATCGTAGGCCGCCGGACCCATCACGGTGTCCTGAAAGTCGAGGATGCCGACGCGGCCGGTGTCCTTGCGGTGTTCGAGCCAGATCAGATTGGGCGAATGGAAATCGCGCAACATCCAGGTTTTCGGAGTGTCGGCGAGCTTTGCCAGCAGATCACGCCAGATCAGCAGGAAGTCTGCCTGAATGTTGCTCGTCAGCGTCACGCCCTTGTCGGGCAGATACCATTCCAGCATCAGGCCGACCTCGATCATCATCGCGTCGTTATCGAATGGCGGGATGACGTAATCGAGATGCGGCGCGAGAGGCAGCACGCCCGGCAACAGTTCCCGATGAAACGCCGCCAGCATGTCGACCGCGGTCTGGTAGCGGTCGGCGATCGGCTTCGGAGGATCGCCTTCAATGAAGGTGGCGCTGCCAAAGTCTTCTGTGATGAGAAAGCCTTCGTCGAGATCGGCATGATGGATGGCGGGCGCCGAATAGCCGCGCTCGCGCAATCCATTGGCAATGGCGACGAAGGGCTTGACGTCTTCGGCGAGATGGACCGCCTCGCTGTAAGACTTTCCGTCGTACAGCGCCGGGCCGTCGGGACGGCGCGGCGAATTCATCAGGATGGCCGATCGGTCGCCCTTGATCAGCCGTGCGTAGGACCGTGTCGAGGCATCGCCCGGCATGCGCTGCCGCCTGGCGTCGAGGCTGCCCGTGAGTTCGAGAAAACTCCGAAGCGCAGCCAGACGTTCGACCTTCGCGGACAGTTTTCCGAATCCCGTGATCTCGGCCGCGCGTGCGCTGGTGCCGAGCGACGGGCGGTGGCTGAACGCGATGTCGATCCGGTCGGGCGGCAGCATGCCGGGTGCGCGCTCCGGCCATTCGATCAAAGCCACCGTCCCGTCGGGCAGCGGCGACAATCCGATTTCTTCCAGTTCATCGGGATCGTTGACGCGATAGAGATCGGCATGCAGCAGCGGAAACGATGGAAGGTCGTAGGTCTGCGCCAGCGTGAAGGTTGGACTTGGGACCTCAAGTTCGTCGTCCTGCGCGAGATAACGGATCAGCGCGCGGGCGGCGGCGGTCTTTCCGGCGCCAAGGTCGCCGGACAATGTGATGACATCGCCCGCGCTCATCAGCAGCGCGAGGTCCGCCATCAGCTGGCCGGTTGCGGTCTCATTCGCCAGCGCGGCATGGAATGTCGAGGGGTCGCTCATTCAGCGGCATTGCGATAGGTCTGATCGACGGGAAATTCGCAGGTCACCGTGGTGCCTTTGCCGACGACCGAGTCGACATGGACCTTGCCGCCGTGCAGTTCGACGAACGAACGGACCAGCGACAGGCCCAACCCGGCACCGCGATGGCGCGATCCATTGGCATGGCTTTCGAACCAGTCGAACACCTTGTCCCTGACTTCTTCGGGAATGCCGGGGCCGGAGTCGGACACCGAAAAAACCACGCTTGAATCGTGACGGCGCGCGCGCAGCGTCACGATGCTGTTCTGCGGCGAGAAGCCGACCGCGTTGGCCAGCAGATTATAAAGCACCTGGACGATGCGGCGCTCGTCGGCGACGAAATCGCCGATCGCCGGATCGATCTCGACATCAAGGCGGATCTGTTCGTGGGCGAGCCGGTCCTGAATGCCGGCGGTTGCGTCCGAGATGGTCTTCTGCACGTCCACCGGCCCGAGATTGAGCGTCATCGCGCCGGCATCGATGGTGGCAAGATCGAGGATGTTGTTGATGATGGCGAGCAGCGCGTTGGTCGAGGTCGTGATGTAGCTGAGATATTCGCTCTGCTTCAGCGTCATCGGCCCGGTCGACGGATCGCTGAGGAAATGCGCGAAACCGATGATGGTCGTGAGCGGTGAGCGCAGCTCGTAGGATACGTGGTGGACGAAATCGACCTTCATCTGGTCGGCGGCTTCCAGCGCTTCGTTGCGCTCACGCAGCGCGCGCTCCACATTCACCGTGTCGGTGACGTCCTGGAACGTCAGCATGGTCGCGCCGTCGGGCAGCGGCATCGTGGTGCAATCGATCACGCTGCCGTCCTTGCGCTCGAGCTTGAGCGGAACGGAAATGCGGTCGTCGATGCCAGTGATGGCCGCGCGCAGGGTCTGCCAGGTCGCGTTGTCGTCGAACAGGGGCCGGCACAGCCGCTCGATGGTTTCGATATGCGGTTGCTGCGCCAGGGCTTCTGGAGACAGCTTCCACATGCGCGCGAACGGCGGATTGAACAGTTGCGCGCGGCCGTTGCTGCCGAACACCGCGACGGCTTCCGAGAGGTTGTCCAGCGTTTCGCGCTGAACGCGGATCAGGCCATCGTTCTGCCGCGCCAGCTTCAGGCTCTCGGTGACGTCGTCGAACAGGTAGGTGACGCCGCCTTCCGGATTGGGCGTGGTGACGACGCTGAGCGCGCGGCCGTCAGGCAGATACCAGGTGTCTTTCGCCGGCTCGATGGCGCGGTAGGCTTCGAACAGCCTGTTCTTCCAGGCGCGGAAGTCCTGCTGTTCGGGAATCTTGCGGGCGACGCGCAGCCGGTCGATGACGCTTGAATCATCGGGATTGTCGTCGAGAAACGCCCGATCGAAGTCCCAGAGCCGGCGGTAGGAATCGTTGTAGAAGGTCAGGCGCCGCGCGGCGTCGAACACCGCCACGCCGGAAGAAAGCTGATCGAGCATGCGGCGGTGTGCCTCCGCCATCCGCTCCAGCGAGGCGCGCAGGCTCGCGGCCTCCGTCGCATCGACTGCGATCCCGGCGCTGCCGCCCGTCACGTTCAGCGCGTGAATGTCGAGGATGCGGCGCTGGCCGCCGGTCACCACCGGAACGCGCGCTTCGAAGACATTCTTGTCTGCCAGTGCGCGCGCCATGGTGGCGCGGTCGTCGTGGTCGAGCAGTTCGAGATTGCGCTCAATGGCATCGGCAATCGAAGCCGCATCGGTTGCCTGCGCGTAAGCGGCATTGGCGAAGCTGAGCGTACCGTTGCTGCGGCGTGCCCATACCGGCAGCGGAACCGCCGCGGCGAAATCGCGAAGCGCGCCGGTCTCCTCCAGCAATTGATTGTGCCGGATGTTGATCTCGGCGAGTTCCATCCGCACGCCGGAGAGTTCGCGAATCCGGACGATGGCCTGCCCGCCGATGGCCCGTCCCATCGCTTCGATGGTGCGGCCCGTTGCCGTGGTGAGATTGAGCTGGAAGCCTTCACCCGCTTCGCGCAACTTATCGACGGCGTGATCCATCGTGAGCGCCTGCTCGGGAAGCAGCCAGCTTCCGAATGCAAGGATTCGTTGCGGATTGAAATGGTCCGTACCATGCGGCATCAGCAACGCGATGTCGCCGCTGATGTCCGGACGGTCTTCGCCGGCGGCCCATGAGATCAGAACCTGCGGCTCGGCGAACAGCAGCGCGCGAAAACGGTCTGCTTCGAGCTGGAGCGCCTGGTTATCCGACAGCAGACGGGATTCGATACGCGCGGCGCGAAGGCGAGTGCGCATCAAAAGGATTGCTGCGACCACCGAAAATCCGAGTACCGCCGCTGCGACGCTAAGCGCCGCTATTTCCTGGCGGTCGAGGTTCGCAAACAGCGACAGTGCATTGTCGATGAAGCCATCGCGCGCCAACGCGGGCGCAGCCCCGAACAGGACCGTCGCGCCAAGACACGCGCCAAGGCCAGTTGCCCCTCCGCGCACAATCGAAGTGCACGACAGCAAGGTCCGCCGCATCCCCTCGATCACGCCTGACATGATCTATCCCAACCACCGCACACGAATCGAACGACAATATCCTCAAGAGGAGTCGCCGGGTAAGAGTCCAGACCGTGAACGTGAATCGCACTGCAAAATAATGGCTGGCCGAGCGATTGTGCGGTGCGATTCGGCCTTTAACGAGGGATCGATTTACCGTCCGGTGGAACCAAATCCGCCGCTGCCCCGATCGGTGGGCGACAGCGATGCGACGACCACCAGATTTGCCTGCGTCACCGCCGCGATGACAAGCTGGGCGATGCGTTCACCGCGCCGGATCGTGAATGGTTCGTCGCCGTGATTGATCAAAAGCACCGAAACTTCGCCGCGATAGTCGGCGTCGACGGTTCCCGGTGAATTGAGAACGGTCACGCCATGCTTGAATGCGAGACCGGAGCGCGGCCGCACCTGTGCCTCATGGCCCGGCGGCACGGCGATCACCAGCCCGGTCGGTACCAGGGCGCGCTGTCCCGGCTGCATCGTCAGCGGTTCACCTTCGGGAACCGCCGCCAGCAGATCGAGGCCCGCGGCATGCGCGGATTGATAGGCCGGTAGCGCAAGGCCCTCAGCGTGTGGCAGGCGTTGAACCTCGACGGTGATGACTGATGTCATTCGGATGATTGTCCAAGGGTGTCGGCGATTTTCGCCACGAGGGCGTCGGCGACTTCCTCTTTCGTCATCACTGGCCAGGAATCAACCGCGATATCGGCTTTATCCCGCGTGAGAATGTGGACGGTGTTGCGGTCGCCGCCCATCACGCCGGACGCGGGCGACACATCGTTGGCGACGATCCAGTCGCAGCCCTTGCGCTTCAGCTTCGAGGTCGCGTTCTCAATCAGATTCTGGGTCTCGGCGGCGAAGCCGATCACGAGGCGAGGCCGGTTTTGTTCGAGCTTCGAGATGGTCGCCAGGATGTCGGGGTTTTCGACCAGTGCCAGCTGTGGCATGCCGCCTGCGGTCTTCTTGATTTTCTGTTCGCCGGCGTTGGCGACGCGCCAGTCGGCCACGGCTGCGGCAAAAATCGCGATGTCCACCGGCAGCGCACGCTCCACCTGCGCCAGCATGTCGCGTGCGGATTCCACATGAATGACGCGAACGCCTGCGGGATCGTCGAGATCGACCGGACCTGAAATCAGCGTCACGTCCGCACCTGCATCGGCTGCGGATGCCGCGATGGCATAACCCTGCTTGCCGGAGGATCGGTTGGCGATATAGCGCACCGGATCGATCGGCTCGTGGGTCGGGCCCGCCGTGATGAGGATCTTTTTCCCCGCGAGCGGTCCTGTCGGAAGCGGGCGCAACATCGCCTCTGCGGCGATGGCGATTTCGGTCGGCTCGGACATGCGGCCGACACCGGCTTCATTCGCCTCCGCCATCTCGCCGGAATTCGGGCCGATGAAGGCGACGCCATCGCGCGCGAGCTGCGCGACGTTGCGTTTGGTCGCGGCATTGGCCCACATCAGCGGGTTCATCGCGGGCGCCACCAGCACCTGACGATTGGTCGCCAGCAGGATCGCGGTGGCGAGGTCGTCGGCCTGGCCTTGCGCCATCTTGGCCATCAGGTCGGCGGTGGCGGGTGCGACGATAATCAGATCGGTATCGCGGGCCAGGCGAATGTGCCCGGCATCGAACTCGCTCTGGGCATCGAACAAGTCCGTGTAGCAGCGCTCATCCGCCAGCGCCCCGGCGGTGAGCGGGGTCACGAACTGCTGCGCGGCGCGGGTCATCACGCAGCGGACATGGATGCCGCGTTCCTTCAGGCGGCGGATCAGGTCGAGCGCCTTGTAGGCGGCGATGCCGCCTCCGATGATGAGCGTGACCCGGGGCAGGCTGGTGGCGGACTGTGCGCGGGTCCGGTGCGGCTGGACCGGAGTATTTCGCGCGGGGCCGGACAGGGCCTTGGCCGGCGCTGGTGCCTCGGCCGCCTCCCGCAGAATCATCCGCACCTCGTCCTCGACCGAACGGCCGGCCCGGGCGGCGCGCAGCCGGAGGCTGGCCTTGAGGGCTTCATCGAGTTTGCGGACGGTCAGGCTGGCCATGACTTGCTCCGATGGAGGCATGTTCCCATACGAGCAATTCATAGCAAATGATGGCAATGCAATCAAATCATGACTGCAATGCTATCATTTCAGCGGATGGACCACAGAATACCGATAAACGTCAGTGCGATCACCCACAGCGCCGCCGTCTGCCAGCGGCTGCGTTTCGCCTCGGCCTTGCCGATGGCGGCGACCGTCTCAGGCGCCAGCACCAGCCCGTCGCGGGTCATCTGGTCGAACTGGTTCAGCACCGCGACCGATCGCGCGGCGATCGCCGGCAGCCCGGCCAGCACCTTGCCGAGGTCGCCAGCGCCATGCACCACGCCTTCGATCTGGCCGAGCGGGCCGAGGTTGCGCGCGATCCATTCGCGCACCACGGGATCGGCGGTGGTCCAGATGTCGAGCTTGGGGTCGAAGCCCCGCGCCACGCCTTCCACCACCACCATCGTCTTTTGAAGCATGATCAGCTCAGGCCGCGTGCGCATATCGAACAGGCCGGTCACTTCGAGCAGCAGCGACAGCAGCTTCGCCATCGAGATTTCATCAGCCGCGCGGTTGTGAATCGGCTCGCCGATGGCGCGGATGGCTTGCGCGAAATTCTCCACCGAATGATGCGCGGGCACATAGCCTGCTTCGAAATGCACCTCAGCGACGCGGCGATAGTTCCGCGTAATGAATCCCAGGAGAATTTCTGCGAGGAAGCGCCGCTCCTTCAGGCCAAGCCGTCCCATGATGCCGAAGTCGACCGCGACCAGCCGTCCGGTGTCGTCGACGAACAGGTTGCCCGGGTGCATGTCGGCGTGGAAAAAACCGTCGCGGAGCGCGTGCCGCAGGAAATTCTGGATCACCTTGCGGCCGAGATCCGGCAGATCGATCTGCGCGGCCTCAAGCTTGGCACGATCGTTCAGCGCGATGCCGTCGATCCATTCCATCGTCAGCACATGATGGCTGGTGCGATCCCAGTCCACCGACGGAACGCGGAAATCATGATCGTCGCGGGTGTTCTCCGCCATCTCCGAGAGCGCGGCCGCTTCCAGCCGCAGATCCATTTCCATCGCTACAGAGCGCGACAGCGTATCGATGATCTCGACCGGACGCAGCCGCCGTGCCTCGGCCGACACCGCTTCCATTTTTCGCGCCGCGAACATGAAGTCGCTGAGATCATGCCGGAACCGGCCGCCGACATTGGGGCGCAGCACCTTCACTGCGACTGTCCTGCGGACGCCGTCCTTCTCCACTTCGGCGCGATGCACCTGTGCGATGGATGCAGCGGCGACCGATTCGCCGAAGCTCGCAAACACCTGTGCCAGAGGCTTCTCGAAGGCGTCGGCGACCACGGCTTCTGCCTGCGCTTGCGGAAATGGCGGCAGGCGATCCTGCAGATTTTCAAGATCGCGCGCCATCGTCACGCCGACGACATCGGGACGGGTGGCGAGAAACTGGCCGAGCTTGACGTAAGTCGGGCCAAGCCGCGTCAGCGCGCGGGACAGCCGTCCGCTTGTCGCCGCGCCGCGCCGCTCGATCAGCCGCGCCATGCGAACCGCGAACTGCGCCTGCGGCGGCATGGTGGATGGATCGGCGAAGCCGAACACGCCTTCGCGTGCGAACACGTAACCCGCTCGCGCCAGTCTCAGGGTATGAGTGATGGCAGAAATCACAAACGCCAGCCTGAATGGAGCGCGACGATGCCGCCGGACATGATGTCGTATTTGACGCGGGAGAAACCTGCTGCGCGGATCATGTCGGCAAAGGCATTGGGTTTCGGAAACTGGCGGATCGATTCGACGAGATAGCGATAGGATTCTGCGTCGCCGGTGACCGCGCGGCCAAGCTGCGGGATCACATTGAACGAAAACAGATCGTAGATCCGATCGAGGCCCGGCACATCGACGGACGAAAATTCCAGACAGAGAAACCGCGAACCGGGTTTCAGCACGCGGTATGCTTCGCTGAGCGCCAGCGGAATTCGGGGCACGTTGCGGATGCCGAACGCGATGGTGTAGGCATCGAAACTCTTGTCCGGGAAGGTGAGGGCTTCCGCGTTGCCTTCGACAAACGACACCTGATGATCGAGATGCTGGGCCACCGCGCGTTCGCGGCCAACGGCGAGCATCTCGCCGTTGATGTCGCAGACGGTCGCCCGAAATCCGTGGCCTGCGGCCCTGGCTGCGCGGAAGGAAATATCGCCGGTGCCGCCGGCCACATCGAGCAGCGCGAACGGCGTATCGGAGCGCGGCGGGTTGAGGGCGGTGATCATCGCCTCTTTCCAGAGCCGGTGCATGCCGCCGGACATCAGGTCGTTCATCAGGTCGTAGCGCTTTGCCACGCTGTGAAACACCTCGTTCACCAGCGTCTGCTTCTCGCCAAGCTCCACATCCCGGAAGCCGAAATGTGTCGTTCCGTCAGGCCGTTCCATACTTTTCCATCCAGGCGGCTTTTTGCGGCGGGACCATAGCGTGTCGCGCCGCAGCGCGCTACATACCTTGCCGGAATGCGCGGATTCGACGCCGCATGGCGTCAAGGTTAATGCGCAAATTGCTTGCGGGGTCGCCGATGCCGATCGAGTTCAGCCGGGTTATTCCAATCCTGCGGATGTTCGATATCGCCAGGGCGCGTGAGTTCTATTTCGATTATCTGGGGTTCAAGGCCGATTTCGAGCATCGTTTTGAGCCGTCGCTGCCGCTGTTCATGGGAATCTCGCGGAGCGGGATCCAGCTTTACTTGAGTGAGCATCATGGTGACGGCTCGCCCGGCGCGCATATCCACGTCGATACCGTTGGCGTTGCCGAGTACCATGCCGAGCTTGCAGCGAAAGGTTACAACTACATGCGGCCGGGCCTCGAGAAGCAGCCGTGGGGTGCCACCACATTGACCGTGTACGATCCGTTCTCCAATCACATCACTTTCAGCGAAGCCGACAAGGCCCCGGCATGAGAGCCGCCGATGCCTGAGTTACCCGAGGTCGAGACCGTTCGGCGCGGCTTGCAGCCGGTGATGGAGGGGCAGCGGATCGCGCGTGTCGAGACCCGCCGCGACGGCCTGCGATTTCCGTTCCAGAAGGATTTTGTCGCGCGCCTCGAAGGCAAGGTGGTCAGCGGCCTCGGCCGGCGTGCGAAATACCTGATGGCCGACATGGAAAGCGGCGATGTGCTGCTGATGCATCTCGGCATGTCGGGCTCGTTTCGCGTGGTGCTTCCCGACGGCGAGAACACGCCAGGCGATTTTCACTATCCGCGCAGCGAGAACCGCACCCACGACCATGTGGTGTTTCACATGGCATCGGGCGCGACGATCTCGTTCAACGATCCGCGCCGCTTCGGCTACATGAAAATCGTGCCGCGCACGGACATGGAATCCGAACCGCTGCTGCGCGGCCTTGGACCCGAACCCCTCGGCAACGAATTCGACGCCGCGATGCTGGCACGGTCCTGCGCGGGCAAGAAGACGTCACTGAAAGCTGCGCTGCTTGATCAGCGCGTGGTCGCGGGTCTCGGGAACATCTATGTCTGCGAGGCGCTGTTCCGCTCGCACCTGTCCCCGAAGCGGCAGGCTTCGACATTGGCCGACCGCAAGGGCGGCCCCACCGATCACGCCAGGCGCCTGGTCAATTCAATTCGCACCGTCTTGAATGCGGCCATCAAGGCAGGCGGCTCGTCGCTGCGCGATCACCGCCAGACCGACGGCGAGCTTGGCTATTTCCAGCATTCGTTTCTGGTCTATGACCGCGAGGGCGAGCCGTGCAAGACGCCGGAGTGCCGTGGCACGGTGAAGCGGTTCACCCAGAACGGCCGTTCGACTTTCTGGTGCCCGACCTGTCAGAAGTGAACTTTGTCGTTTCTGAATGATTGTGTTTCGCGCAATATTCAATGGGTCGTCCCCGCGAAGGCGGGGACCCATAACCACTACGTTCTCGTTTTGGCGAGAATTTCAATATCGCACTCCAAAACTGAATTCAGGGAGTATGGGTCCCCGCCTTCGCGGGGACGACCGGAGAAAGGTCGCGCTACTTCCTCACGCAGACCAGCCGCAGCACCGAGGCCTTGGTATCGGATGCGCCAGCGGTCGGCGTCACACCCTTCGCTTTCAAGAACTCGCGCACGGACTCGGCGGAAACCAGCAACGCTTGCGATGGTAGCGGCGTGCCCGTTGGTCCTGCCACGACCGCGGGCTTGAGCCGCGCGATGCCAGCGAATTTGCCGTCGCTGTCGGTTGCCGCCGCGCCGGAGAAGCCGAGCGCGGGTTCAGGCGAGAGCGATGTCTCCGCACCTGCGGGCGCTGCAGTTGCGGCAACGGAAGTTACGGCGCTGCGCCCGCCCTGGCTTTGCGGATCGGCAATGCCGGTGAGTGTGACACCCGGCTTTGGTGTGCCATTGCCTGCCATCGCCAGCGGCTTCAACCCCGTCGCTCCGTAGATGCGCAGCAGCGCCAGTTCGCGGGTCTCGTCGTCAGCCACGCGTGTCGCATTGCCATAACCCGGCACAGCGATGGTCATGCAGCCGTCGGTGGCCTGACGGTCCGCAACGATGGCGCCATCCGCGCTGGCGATGATGCCGGTGGAGTACTCGACCTTCTTGCGTGGCGGCGGGCTGACCTGCGCGGTGCCGTTGCCGGGGAACGGATTGTATGCGCTCGACATCGCCACCGTGACCGGGATCATGGTGCCTTCGGTGGCCTGGTCGTAGAGGATGGTGAGAACACGGACTTCGTCGTTCCGGGTCTGGCCGCGAATATAGAATTTCTTCAGGCCCTGCGATCCCGACAGCACAAAGAAATCTGGCTTCACCACGCTGTAGTCGGCCTTGCGTGCGTTCAGCCTCTTCTCGCTGGCAGCGACTGTCGCTGTGGTCGCACCAGCTTCCTTGCGGCGCGCGTACTCGATCTGGATGGTGCCGGTGGCGGACGACCATTTGGTGCCGTTGACGTCGCTGACGATCAGCGGCACCAGTTTCGACGGCAGGCCGATCCGCGCGCCGCTGGTCGCGTCACTGACGATCTTCCAGCCGACATTGTCCTGCAATTTTTTCGCGGCTGCGCTGAGCGCTCCGCGCTCCTGCGCGTTCAGCACGCCGGTTTCCTTGGCGCCGTGGTCTTTCTGGAAGGCCTTGATGGCGGCCACCATCCGGTCGCTGGCCTCGCCATTGATGACGCCATTGTAGAGGCTCACCCAGGCCAGATCCGACTGGATTGCGAGACGTTCGGCCTGCTCCATTGCCTTGGCGGTATCGACCGGGGTCTGCACCGCCGGGCGGATCGGCACCGTCGTCACCGGTTTGGGCTTGATCTGCGCCGGCGCCTGCTTGGGCTGCGGCGGCTGCTTGGCCGGTGTCTGTGCGGCGGCGGAGCCGTGCAGGGCTGCCAATATCGCGGCAATGACGAGCGGCAATTTCATGATTGGTCTCGTAGCTGGTAATGAACGCACTCAAGCATAGAGCATGATCCCGAAAAGTGGGTACCGGTTTTCGGACAAGATCATGCTCCAAAATAACGTTAGTTTGTCCGCGACAGCGGCGAGGTGGTTCGAACCGCACGGCTAAAATAAGTTGAAGCAGGAAGGCGACGGCGGGAATGCTGACATCTGAGGAACTGGAGCGCTACGCGCGCCATATCGTGTTGCGCGAGGTCGGCGGTCCCGGTCAGGCTGCGCTGAAAGCCGCCCGGGTGCTGGTGATCGGCGCGGGCGGGCTCGGTGCCCCGGCGCTGATGTATCTTGCTGCGGCGGGGATCGGCACTCTCGGCGTGGTCGATGACGACGCGGTGTCGCTGTCCAACCTGCAGCGCCAGATTATCCACGCCACGCCGGATGTAGGCCGGCCCAAAGTGGACAGCGCGGGGGACAGGATTCTGGCGCTCAACCCCCATGTCGCGCTGCGCCCCCACGCGGTACGGCTGACCGCGGCCAATGCGCTGGATCTGATCGGAAACTACGATGTGGTGGTCGATGGCTCGGACAATTTCGCCACGCGCTATCTGGTGTCGGACGCGTGTTATCTGGCGAAGAAAACCCTTGTCGCCGGCGCGCTCGGTGTGTTCGATGCCTCACTGACCACAATTCGCGCGCACGGAATGGACGCGAACGGCAATCGGAATCCGACCTATCGCTGCCTGTTTCCGGAAGCCCCGCCGCCGGGCACGACGCCGACCTGTGAAGAAGCCGGCGTTCTCGGCGCGCTGGCGGGCGTCCTCGGCTCGATGATGGCGCTGGAAGCCATCCGCGAGATTGTCGGTTTTGGCGAAAGTCTCGTCGGGCGGCTGGTGATGATCGATGCGCGCGCGATGCGGTTCGAGACGTTGCGTTACGCGCGCGATCCGTCAAATCCGCTGAACGGTGACAAGCCGACGATCAGGGATTTATCGGCGCATAAATAGTCCCAAGCATTGTCATTCCGGGACGCGAGCTTGCGAGCGAACCCGGAATCCAGAAATTGTTTTCAATGAACTGTTCGAGATTCCGGGTCAGCCCGCTATGCGGGCTGTGCGGAATGACGTGCGTGTAGCAATGCTCACGCCACGCCTGGCAGCACGCGGTCCGGCGGCTTGTGGCCGTCGAGGAAGGTGCGGATGTTGATCATCACCTTCTCGCCCATCTCGACGCGGCCTTCGATGGTGGCCGATCCCATATGCGGCAGCAGCACGACCTTGCCCGCCTTGGCCAGCCGCACCAGCTTCGGGTTGACCGCAGGCTCGTTCTCGAACACGTCGAGCGCTGCGCCCGCGATCTCGCCGTCCTCGATCAGTTTTGTCAGTGTCGCTTCGTCGATCACCTCGCCGCGCGCGGTATTGATGACGTAGGCATCCTTGCGGATCAGTTTGAGCCGCCGCGCCGACAGCAGGTGGAACGTCGCCGGTGTGTGCGGGCAGTTCACCGAAATGAAATCCATCCGCGCCAGCATCTGGTCAAGGCTGTCCCAATAGGTCGCGCCCAACTCTTCTTCGATCTGCGGCGCGACGGGGCGGCGGTTGTGATAGTGGATCTGCAGTCCGAAGGCATGGGCGCGGCGCGCCAGCGCCTGACCGATGCGGCCCATGCCGATGATGCCAAGGCGTTTGCCGCCGATGCGGTGCCCGAGCATCCAGGTCGGCGACCAGCCCGGCCAGTCCTTGCCTTCGGTCAGGATCGACGCGCCTTCGATCAAACGGCGCGGTACCGCCAGAAGCAGCGCCATGGTCATGTCGGCGGTGTCTTCGGTCAAAACCTTCGGTGTGTTGGTGACCATGATGCCGCGCGCAATCGCCGCAGCCACATCGATGTTGTCGACGCCGTTGCCGAAGTTCGCGATCAGCTTGAGGCGGATGTCCGGCTGGCTGAGCAGCTCGGCAGTGATCTCGTCGGATACCGTCGGCACCAGAATATCAGCGGTGCGAATGGCTTCGGCGAGCTGTTCCTTTGTCATCGGCGTATCGTCGAGATTGAGCCGGGTGTCGAAAAGCTCGCGCATGCGCGTTTCGGTGCTGTCAGGCAGCTTTCGCGTGACCACCACCAGAGGCTTTTTCTTACCCGCAACCATTCTCCGAAGGCCTCCTTAGAGCGTTTTCAAGCGAAGTGGATACTGGTTCGCGTGAAGAAATAATCCCGTAAGCGGAGTCGCCGTTTCCGGACAGTTTGGTCCGGCCGTTCAGTTCACATTAACCGGCCTGTTCGAAGGTAGAAATTCGTTGTCAGTCCGGTGAGCTTTTCGCAGCTTTTCAGGCGCTTGGCCCATGGTCCCTCTCTAGCAGAAGGCCGCGCCAAGACAAGAACCCCAAGGAGCGTGGCGGGTCTTCAAGGCCCTCCCAAGGTTCCTGAAAGCGCGGTCAGTGGCGACCGGGAATGCTGGAGGGCATCACGGACGGCGGGAAGCGGCGGCGGGGCCGCACGAAGGAATGTTGTTATGGGATTTGCTCGGAATTTTGCGTCACTTGTCGGGATTTGTGCCCTCTGGGTCGCGTCATGCGCGCCCGGCCTTGCCGCAAAGGACAAGGACGCCGTGGCGACGGCCAGTGGCCTGCCGGTGCCGCGCTATGTCAGCCTGAAGTCGGATCACGTCAATGTCCGCGCCGGGCCGACCAAGGATCAGGATGTGACCTGGATCTACACGCGCTCGGGTCTGCCGGTGGAAATCACCGCCGAGTTCGAGAACTGGCGCCGTGTGCGCGATTCGGAAGGCGCGGAAGGCTGGGTCTATCACTCGCTGCTGTCAGGCAAGCGCACCGCGGTCGTCACCATGAAGAAGAAGGACGATCTCGCGCCGATCTATGACAGCGCGGATGCAAACAGCGCTGTCGCGGCCAGGCTACAGGCCGGCGTGGTCGTGACCGTCAAGCGATGCAACAACGGCTGGTGCCGCGTCGCCGGCAGCGGTTACGATGGCTGGATCGAGCAGCAGCGGCTGTGGGGCGTCTATGCCGACGAAAAGGTCAACTGACCTCAAAAAGCAGATCACCGGGCAGGGCCCGGCGATCGTATTCTCAAGACAATAAAGATCGGCTCAGCGCTTCTTGCGCAGGCGCACGACCATGTCGATGCGGCTGATCTCGTAGCCTTCCGGCACGTCGGGCATCTTCTGCAACACGAGATTTGGGTCGGGAATGTCGACCAGCTCGTGATTGCTTTCCATGTAGAAGTGATGATGCGCGCTGGTGTTGGTGTCGAAATAGGTCTTGGTGCCGTCGACGCTGACCTGACGCAGCAGGCCGGCCTCGGTGAGCTGGTTGAGCGTGTTGTAAACGGTGGCGAGCGACACCGGCACCTTGGCGTGGGTCGCCTCTTCGTAGAGCATTTCAGCGGTCAGGTGGCGTCCGCCCTTGCCGAACAGCAGCCAGCCCAGTGCCATACGCTGCCGGGTCGGACGCAGGCCGACCGATTGCAACATTTCATTGACGTCATGCCACGGACAGCCGGTGAGCGCCGGCGCATGCCCATGTTGGACGTGCGGCTCGTCGCGCTTGCTCACGGTGGTTACAACGTCATCCATCAGATCACTCGTATACATTGGGGCAGCCGATAGCCGCCCGCTGAGAAGGCTTGTTACCCAATTATAGGAAAGGATGCAGCTACATGCAAGTTTTTCGCAACTAGCGAGGATCGCTTGGGGTTAAAAACGGTCTCGAATCGGGCTGTTACGGCCACTTTGACCCTCGGTGGGCCTATGTTAGAGGTCCCGCGGAGCTGCCGCAGGACCGGCATGTCAAAATAAGGGATCGAGATGAAAGACCGCCGGAACAGCTACTCCTACGAAGAGCTCCTGGCTTGTGGCCGGGGCGAGCTGTTCGGAGCGGGCAATGCCCAGCTGCCGCTCCCTCCGATGCTGATGTTCGACCAGATCACAGAGATCAATGACACCGGGGGCGAGTACGGCAAGGGTCTGATTCGCGCCGAACTTGAGGTCAAACCCGATCTCTGGTTTTTCGGCTGCCATTTCAAGGGTGATCCTGTGATGCCCGGATGCCTCGGACTCGATGCGCTGTGGCAAATGGTCGGCTTTTTTCTTGGCTGGACGGGTGGTCTAGGTCGCGGCCGGGCGCTCGGTCTCAGCGAGCTGAAGTTTTCGGGGCAGGTTCTGCCGCATGTCACCAAGGTCGTGTACAACATCGACATCAAGCGCGTGATGCGCTCAAAGCTGGTGCTGGGCATAGCTGACGGGACACTTTCGGCCGATGGCGAGATCATCTATCGCGCCAAGGATCTCAAGGTCGGGCTATTCCAGCAGGATGCCCCATTGCAGCCGGGAACGTAATGCAGGGTCGATGAAGCTCACGAGGATGAGCTTCGGAATTGCCGGCCATATGGACCGGCTCGGGCAGTCGAAGGCGCAGACGTCAAAGCGCAGCAACTAAAGGCGAGGGATCATGAGGCGGGTTGTGGTCACGGGGATGGGCATTGTCTCTTCCATCGGAAACAACACTCAGGAAGTGCTTGCGAGTCTGTATGAAGCCAAGCCTGGAATTTCGCGGGCCGAGGATTACGTCAAGCTCGGCTTCCGTTCGCAGGTTCAAGGCGCGCCGACACTGAATCCCGCCGAGGTGGTCGATCGTCGCGCCATGCGGTTCCTGGGCGAGGGTGCGGCATGGAATCATGTCGCGATGGAGCAGGCGATCCGCGATTCGGGACTGGAAGAGTCCGATATCGTCAATCCGCGCACCGGCATCATCATGGGATCGGGCGGACCCTCGGCACGCGCCATCGTTGAGGCTGCTGACATCACCCGTACCAAGGGACCGAAGCGTGTCGGCCCGTTCGCCGTCCCCAAGGCCATGTCATCGACAGCGTCCGCGACATTGGCGACCTGGTTCAAGATCAAGGGCGTCAACTATTCGATCTCGTCGGCCTGCGCCACGTCCAACCATTGCATCGGCAATGCCTATGAGACCATTCAGGTCGGCAAGCAGGACATCATCTTCGCCGGCGGGTGCGAGGATCTCGACTGGACCATGTCCGTGCTGTTCGACGCGATGGGTGCGATGTCGTCGAAATACAACGATACGCCGACGACCGCGTCGCGCGCCTACGACATCAGCCGCGACGGTTTCGTCATCGCCGGCGGTGCGGGCGTCGTCGTGCTCGAGGAGCTTGAGCACGCCAAGGCGCGCGGCGCGCGCATTTACGGCGAGATCGTCGGCTACGGCGCGACTTCCGATGGTTACGACATGGTGGCGCCGTCGGGCGAAGGCGCCGAGCGCTGCATGAAAATGGCGCTGTCCACCGTGAATGTCCCGATCGACTACATCAATCCGCACGCGACATCGACGCCCGCGGGCGACCCGCCCGAGATGAATGCCATTCGCAATGTGTTCGGCGCGGGGGACAAATGCCCGCCGATCTCGGCAACCAAGTCGCTGACCGGTCATTCGCTCGGCGCAACCGGCGTGCAGGAAGCGATCTATTCGCTGCTGATGATGAACAACGGCTTCATCTGTGAAAGCGCGAACATTACGGAGCTCGACCCGGTGTTTGCCGACATGCCGATCGTGCGCAAGCGGATTGACGGCGCCAAGATTGGCGCGGTCCTGTCGAATTCTTTCGGCTTTGGCGGCACCAACGCGACATTGGTGTTCAAGCGTCTCGACGCGTAATCATTTTCAGTCTCACCAAAATATCGAGTGGGCGCAGCAGGGTTTGACATGTCCGGATTGATGCAAGGCAAGCGCGGGCTCATCATGGGCGTCGCCAACGATCATTCGATTGCATGGGGTATTGCAAAGACCCTTCACGCCCACGGCGCAGAGCTTGCCTTCACCTATCAGGGCGATGCGCTCGGCAAACGCGTCAAGCCGCTGGCGGACTCGCTAAATGCAGCGCTGGTCCTGCCTTGCGATGTCGAGGACATCGCCAGCGTCGATGCGACCTTCGCCGCGATGAAGGAGAAATGGGGTACGATCGATTTCGTGGTCCACGCCATCGGCTTTTCCGACAAGAACGAACTCAAGGGCCGCTACGCCGACACCACCCGCGCGAATTTCTCGCGCACCATGGTGATCTCGTGCTTCTCGTTCACGGAAGTCGCCAAGCGCGCTTCTGAAATGATGCCGAACGGCGGCTCGATCATAACGCTCACCTTTGGCGGCTCGACCCGCGTGATGCCGAATTACAATGTGATGGGCGTGGCCAAGGCGGCGCTGGAGTCCTCGACGCGTTACCTCGCAGCGGATTTTGGCCGCGCCGGCATTCGCGTCAATGCAATTTCGGCAGGGCCCGTGCGCACGCTGGCCGGTTCTGGAATAGGCGATTCGCGCGCGATGTTTTCGTTCCAGCAAAAACACTCGCCGCTGGGACGGGGCGTCACGCTCGACGAACTCGGCGGCACGGCTCTGTATCTGCTGTCGGATCTGTCCGGCGGCGTGACCGGCGAAATCCACTTCGTCGACTCCGGATACAACATCATCTCGATGCCGCATCCGGATGCGTTGAAGGCCGAAGACAAGGCTGACTAGCCCACGCGCCGGATCCTCATCCCGCTGCGATCACGGTGGCGCGCTGAAACGCGGGGCGCGCCGAACAGGCGTCGATGTAGCGGTCGAATGACGGCCGTGGCGGCACCATCTTGAACAGCCTGATCGCGAAATTCAGTCCTGAACCGATCATGATGTCGGCGGCGGAAAACATATCGCCGAGCAGGAACGGGCCCTTCTCAAGCGCAGCGTCAAGCACGTCGAACACCTGCGTTGCGCTGCCCCACGCCGCGGTCGAGGTCGGCACGTCGATCTTGGTGAAGATCTGGATGATCGCCGGCTCGATGCAGCCCGGCGAGAAAAATAGCCATTGCAGATATTTTCCGCGGCGCGGATCGCCGATGGACGGCGCAAGTTTTGCCTCAGGGTACCGGTCAGCGACATAGGCGCAGATCGCGGAGGCTTCCGCGATGGATACATCGCCGTCTTTCAGCGCGGGCACCTTGCCCATCGGATTGACCGCGAGAAACTCCGGGGTCTTCTGCGCGCCGATTGAAATATCCGTCAGCACCCGTTCGTAAGGCTGTCCGGTCTCTTCCATCAGCCAGAGACCGGAAAACGAGCGCGAGCGCGGCGACCAGTAAAGCTTCATCATTCTCGGTCCTCCCAGACTTTTTTACGTTATAGCCAATTCATAGCAGGATTGTCTCTCGGCGAAGACGCAACGAAAAAGCCCCCGCGATGCGATCGCGGGGACTTTGTTCGTTCTGTCGTCAAGCCGAACGGATTATTCCGCGGCTTGCAGCGTCTTGGGTTGGCCGGTGAGGTCGAAGCGGTCGGCGTTCATCACCTTGGTCCAAGCCTTTACGAAATCCTTGACGAACTTCTCCTTCGAGTCCGCGCTTCCATAAACCTCCGCGATGGCGCGAAGCTGGGAGTGCGAGCCGAAGATCAGGTCGACACGGGAGCCGATCCATTTGACCGCCTTGGTCTTGCGGTCGCGGCCTTCGTACACGCCATCGCCGGCTGGTTGCCATTCGGTATTCATATCGAGGAGGTTGACGAAGAAGTCGTTCGTCAGCGCTCCCGGCTTCTGGGTGAAGACGCCGTGCTTAGAGCCATTGGCGTTGGCGCCGAGAACGCGAAGACCGCCGATGAGGGCCGTCAACTCTGGCGCAGTCAGCGTCAGCAATTGCGCCCGGTCCACCAGCGCCTCCTCGGGCTGCATGAACTGGAGCTTCTTGCTGTTGATATAGTTGCGGAAGCCGTCAGCGCGGGGCTCGAGCGGCGCGAAGGAATCGACGTCGGTCTGCTCCTGTGTTGCGTCCGCGCGACCTGGCGCGAAGGGAACCTTGACGTCGATGCCGGCATCCTTCGCGGCTTTCTCGACCGCCGCGCTGCCGCCGAGAACGATCAGGTCGGCGAGCGATACCTTCTTGCCGAAGCCCTTCTGGATCTCCTCGAGCTTCGCAAGCACGGTCTGGAGCTGAGCGGGCTGGTTGACCTCCCAATCCTTCTGCGGGGCGAGGCGAATGCGCGCGCCGTTGGCGCCGCCGCGCTTGTCGGAGCCGCGGAACGTCGATGCCGACGCCCATGCTGCCGCGACGAGTTGCGGCACGGTGAGACCGGAAGCGAGAATCTTCGCCTTGAGGTCGGCGATATCCTTGTCGCCGATCGGTTGATGATCATTGGCCGGGATCGGGTCCTGCCAGATCAGCGTTTCCTTCGGCACGAGCTTGCCGCGGTAGCGCACGATCGGTCCCATGTCGCGGTGCGTGAGCTTGAACCAGGCGCGCGCGAACGCGTCCGCGAACTGTTCCGGATGCTGGTAGAAACGCCGCGAGATTTTCTCATAAGCCGGGTCGAACCGCAGCGAGAGGTCCGTCGTCAGCATTGTCGGCAGGTGCTTCTTTGACTTGTCGAAGGCGTCGGGGATTGAGGCGTCGGCGTTCTTCGCCTTCCACTGCTTCGCACCTGCCGGGCTCTTCGTCAGTTCCCATTCATACTTGAACAGGTTGTCGAAGAAGTGGTTGCTCCACTTCGTCGGGGTCTGGGTCCATGTCACTTCCGGGCCGCCGGTGATGGCGTCGGCACCAATGCCCGTGCCGTGCTTGCTCTTCCAGCCGAGACCCTGGTTCTCGAGAGCCGCGCCTTCCGGCTCCGGGCCGATCAGCGACGGATCGCCGGCACCATGGGCTTTGCCGAAGGTATGGCCGCCGGCAATCAGCGCAACGGTTTCTTCGTCGTTCATCGCCATGCGGAAGAACGTTTCACGGATATCCTTGGCCGCGGCGATCGGGTCCGGGTTACCGTTCGGCCCTTCCGGATTGACGTAGATGAGACCCATCTGCACCGCGCCGAGCGGTTCGGACAGCTGGCGTTCGCCGCTGTAGCGTTCGTCGCCGAGCCACGTGCCTTCAGGACCCCAATAAAGTTCTTCCGGCTCCCAGACATCGGCACGTCCGCCGGCAAAGCCGAACGTCTTGAAGCCCATCGATTCGAGCGCGACGTTGCCGGTGAGAATCATCAGATCGGCCCAGGAGATTTTCCGGCCGTACTTCTGCTTGATCGGCCACAAGAGACGGCGTGCCTTGTCGAGGTTCGCGTTGTCCGGCCATGAGTTGAGCGGCGCGAAACGCTGTTGACCGGCGCCGGCGCCGCCGCGGCCATCGGTGATGCGGTAGGTGCCCGCGCTGTGCCAGGCCATGCGGATGAACAGCCCGCCGTAGTGACCGAAGTCGGCTGGCCACCATTCCTGGGAGTCGGTCATCAATGCATGCAGATCCTTGATCACGGCATCAAGGTCGAGACTTTCGAATTCCTTGGCATAGTCGAACGCTTCCCCCATCGGATCGGCGGCCGGCGCATTGGTGTGCAGCACACCGATATCGAGGTGTTCGGGCCACCAGTCGCGGTTATGACGGCCTCGTGTATGTGCAACGGGGCACTTGCCTGCGCCTTTGTCATCGGTTTTTGCGTCCATGATCTTCTCCGATTCGTTCTGTGATTTTTGGTTCGCCGGTTTGATCCGATGCGCCGCTCACGTTGGAATGTCTTCCTGCCAAGACCCGGATGCTGTCTCAGGTCTCTGAAATGCGCTCGCTGTTGCTGGGCGTTTCGCCGTGGGCGACGGTACGGTTGAGAACCGTTCCGGCAGAACTTTGGAAGAATTCCAGCATCAGGTCCAGTCGGTTTTTCTTTGCGATCAGATAAGTAATTCTGATCGGCGAACCAATTCTACTGTCGCTGGATGATCGCTTTGTGATTGAAAAAGGGCGGCTGAAAAGCCGCCCTTTTGTTTGAAATTGACGTGTATTGAAAATCTACACCCCGAGCGTGCCGGCCTTCGCCGCGGCATAACGCTCGGAAATCTTCGCCCAGTTCACCGTGTTCCACCACGCCTTGAGATAGTCGGGGCGGCGGTTCTGGTAATTCAGGTAATAGGCATGCTCCCAGACGTCGTTGCCCATCAGCACGCGCTTGCCGTCCATGATCGGAGAGTCCTGATTGGGCCGGGTCTCGATCGCAAGCTTGCCGTCCTTGGTAACCGTGACAAATACCCAGCCAGAGCCGAACTGGCGCCCGCCAGCGGCGTTGAAATCGGTCTGGAATTTCTCCATGCCGCCAAGATCCTTATCGATCGCGGCAAGCACGTCGCCTTCAGGCTTGCCGCCGTTCGGGCCCATGATGCTCCAGAACATGGTGTGGTTGGCGTGGCCGCCGAGATTATTGCGCACCGTGAACCTGATCGAGTCATCCAGCGCATTGATGTTGCCGAGGATGTTTTCGATCGGCACCGCTCCAAGTTGCGGATTTGTCTTGGCTACGGTGTTCATGTTGGCGACGTAGGCTGCGTGATGCCTGTCGTGGTGGATTTCCATGGTCCTGGCATCGATATGCGGCTCAAGGGCGTTTGTCGGGTAGGTGAGAGGCGGCAGCGTGAAGGGGCCGGTGGCGGGCGCGGCCGCCGGAGCAGCGGGAGCCGGTGCAGCCTGCGCAAACACGATGCGCGGCGCGGCAGCGAAGGCTGCGGCCCCGGCGGCAGCGGCGATGAGATGGCGTCGGGATATCGATGACATGGTGGTCTCCCTGATGTGGCAGCGTGATGCGATCCGGTGCGAATGCAGCCGAGCCAACACAGGGCTACGCTGCGGATACAAAGCAAGTTTCGCATGAGGCAAACAAAAAGGGGCGGCAAAATGCCGCCCCTTCGGGTTATCACACAAGTTTGTGAAACAATTACTCAGCGGCGGAAACGCCTTCGGCCTTCTGCTTGGCCTCGAGGTCTTCGCCGGTTTCCTGATCGACAACCTTCATCGACAGTCGAACCTTGCCGCGATCGTCCAGCCCGAGCAGCTTGACCTTGACCTTGTCGCCTTCCTTGACGACGTCGGAGGTTTTCTGCACGCGGTTGGCGGCGAGCTGGCTGATGTGAACCAGACCGTCCTTCGGACCGAAGAAGTTCACGAACGCGCCGAACTCCATCACCTTGACCACGGTGCCGTCGTAGATCTGGCCGACTTCCGGATCGGACGCGATCGACTTGATCCACTTGATCGCGGCGCGGATCGATTCGCCGTTGGCGGATGCCACCTTCACGGTGCCGTCGTCTTCGATGTTGACCTTGGCGCCGGTCTTCTCGACGATCTCGCGGATCACCTTGCCGCCGGTGCCGATCACTTCACGGATCTTGTCGGTCGGGATCTGCAACACTTCGATGCGCGGGGCATGCTCGCCGAGCTCGGCGCGGGCATTGGTCAATGCCTTCGCCATTTCACCGAGAATGTGGATGCGGCCGTCCTTCGCCTGGGCGAGGGCCTGCTTCATGATCGCCTCGGTAATGCCGGCGATCTTGATGTCCATCTGCAACGACGTGATGCCGTTTTCGGTGCCGGCGACCTTGAAGTCCATGTCGCCGAGATGATCCTCGTCGCCGAGAATGTCGGACAGCACCGCAAACCGCTCGCCCTCAAGAATGAGACCCATCGCGATACCGGCAGTCGGCCGCTTCAGGGGAACGCCCGCGTCCATCAGCGCCAGCGAGGCGCCGCAGACCGAAGCCATCGAGGATGAGCCGTTCGACTCGGTGATCTCCGAGACGACGCGCAGCGTATACGGGAATTCGTGATGTGCCGGCAGGACCGGATGGATCGCGCGCCAGGCGAGCTTGCCGTGGCCGATTTCGCGGCGCTTGGTGCCGCCGAGGCGGCCGGTCTCGCCAACCGAGTAGGGAGGGAAGTTATAATGGAGCAGGAAGCGCTCCTTGTACGTTCCCGACAGCGAGTCGATGTACTGCTCGTCTTCGCCGGTGCCGAGCGTGGTGACAACCATCGCCTGGGTTTCACCGCGCGTGAACAGAGCCGAGCCGTGTGCGCGTGGCAGCACGCCGACTTCGGCGATGATCGGACGGACGGTTTTGACGTCGCGGCCGTCGATGCGCTTGCCGGTGTCGAGAATGTTGTTGCGAACGACGTTCGCTTCCAGTTCCTTGAACACGCCGGCGATGCGCAGCTTGTCGTACTTCGGTTCCTGACCTTCCGGGAAGAAATGGTCCATGACCTTCTTCTTCACGGCGCCGACCGCAGCGTAGCGGTCTTGCTTGACCGGAATGGCATAGGCTGTGCGCAATTCGGCTTCGCCGACGCTGCGCATTTCGGTGTCGATCGCGCTGTTGTCGTCAGTCTTGACCTCGCGCGGCTCCTTCGCGGCCTTCTCGGCCAGTTCGATGATTGCCTTGATGACCGGCTGGAAATGCCGATGACCGAACATCACGGCGCCGAGCATGATGTCTTCGTTCAGTTCCTTGGCTTCCGATTCCACCATCAGAACGGCGTCGGCGGTGCCGGCGACGACGAGATCGAGATTGGTATCGGCCATCTCGTCGAGCGTCGGGTTGAGAACGTATTCGTCGTTGATGAAACCGACGCGGGCTGCGCCGATCGGGCCCTGGAACGGCGCGCCGGAGAGAGTCAGCGCAGCGGAGGAGGCCACCAGCGCGAGAATGTCCGGGTCGTTTTCCATGTCGTGCGACAGCACCGTCACGATGACCTGGGTTTCGTTGCGCCAGCCGTCAACGAACAGCGGGCGGATCGGGCGATCGATCAGGCGGGAAACCAGCGTTTCCTTTTCGGTGGGCCGTCCTTCGCGCTTGAAGTAGCCGCCGGGAATGCGGCCGGCTGCGTAGGTCTTTTCCTGATAGTCCACAGTAAGCGGCAGGAAATCGACGCCTTCACGCGGCGCCTTGGCGGCGACGACGGTGGCAAGCACGATGGTCTCGCCGTAGGTGGCGATCACGGCACCGTCGGCCTGACGCGCAATCTTGCCGGTTTCGAGTTTGAGTGGACGTCCACCCCAGTCGATCTCGACTGAATGAGCATTAAACATTGTCTTCGTCTTTCATGGGTTCACGAAAGAACGGACGCCTGAAACACAAAAACCATGCGCAAGATTGCGGGACGCTGATCGCATGCGAATGCGGCGTCAGCGTCCGGCGATCCTGCCATGGTCTTCAGGTTTGGAATGGCGTCCATCCTTTCGATGGTACGGGCATGTTACCCGTTATCGCCCAGCCGCCGGATTGCTGCTGGACACGCCGCGTGGATATTTCAAGGGACCACGCGTTGGAAATGCGTGACGTATTCACACGCCACGCAAAAACGCGCGCAAACCTGCGCGCGTGTATCTCTTAGCGGCGAATGTTGTGCTTCTCGAGCAGCGCCTTGTAACGCGCCTCGTCCTTCTTCTTGACGTAGTCCAGAAGGGAACGGCGCGTGGAGACGAGTTTCAAAAGGCCGCGGCGTGAATGGTTGTCCTTCACGTGGCTCTTGAAATGCTCGGTGAGGTTGGCGATGCGTTCCGACAGGATCGCGACCTGGACCTCGGGCGAACCGGTGTCACCGGTCTTGGTTGCATTCTTCTTGATGACTTCCGCTTTGCGTTCTGCGGCAATCGACATCGTCAAACACCTTCTTTGCGGCCGGGATGAGCTGTCAGCCCGGTCAGGTTGAACACACGCTTGGGGATGAGTTCGCCATTGCCAATCTCGGCGAGGGCCAGAAGCCTTCCTCCGACGGTGGCATAGACTGTGCCGTTTGAAATTGGCGCATCCCGTCCGCGCAACAAAACCGCTTGGCCCCGGTGGAGCCTTGCGGCATCCGCCCGTGTGACGGCCAGTGCCGGGATGTCGTCCAGCGCGGTCTCAACGGGCAAAAGCGCGTCGGCGAGGCTGCCCTCGCCAGACGCGGCTCTATCGCACAAAGCCTCCAGATCTGCCAGTGGAATCATGTCCGCTTCGGTAAAAGGCCCGCAAATCGTGCGCCGGAGCGCGCAAATATGGCCAAAACACCCGAGAATCCGGCCCATATCGCGGGCCAGCGCCCGGACATAGGTGCCCTTGCCGCATTCGGCTTCGAATACCGAGCGGTCGCCATCTAGTTGTTCCACAAGGGTTAATTCGTGAATTTCGACCGGCCGGGGCTGCAACGGGACCACTTCGCCGTCGCGCGCCATGTCATAGGCCCGTTCGCCCTGAATCTTGATCGCCGAATACTGTGGCGGGATCTGTTCGATGGTTCCGGTGAACTGCGGCAGCAGGGCCCGGATCGCCTCGGCGGTGGGCCGGGCAGGGCTGGTCTGGGTGGCGCGGCCCTCGGTGTCGTCGGTGTCGCGCTCCTCGCCCCACTGCACTGTGAAGCGGTAGCGCTTGCGGCCGTCCATCACGAACGGAACGGTCTTGGTGGCTTCGCCGAGCGCAATCGGCAATCCGCCTGAAGCGAGCGGATCGAGGGTGCCGGCATGGCCCGCGCGTTTGGCATTGAACAGGCGCTTGAGCACGGCGACCGCGTGCGTCGACGTCATGCCGATCGGCTTGTCGAGAATCACCCAGCCATGGACGTCACGGCGGTCGCGCTTCTGCTGGCCGCCTTTTTTCTGCTCCCTCCCCCCTTGTGGGGGAGGGTTGGGGAGGGGGGTAGATTGACGCATTGCCGTCCGTTGCTCACCCCCCTCCCGACGCTGCGCGTCGACCTCCCCCACAAGGGGGGAGGTAACCGAAACATGAGTGCCATCCGCCTTGCGGTGCGCATCGGAAAATTTATTTTCGCTCACCGCGTTCGAATCGGCGGATTGCGGTTCGATCGCGCGGTTTGGAACAGTCATCGTCATCAGTCTTGGTCCGAATCTGTCTTGAGGTCTTTTTGAACCGCGGGTGTTCTCAGTAATTTCTCGATCCGTTCTGCTTCGTCGAATCGTTCGTCAACGCGGAAGCGAAGATCAGGCGCAAATTTTAAGTTAACGCGATGCGCGACTTCGCCGCGGAGAAACTTCTTGTTGCGATCGAGCGCGGCGATCACGTCGTCGATGCCACGGCCGCCGAGCGGCATCACATAGATGGTCGCGAGCTTGAGATCCGGCGACATCCGCACCTCGGGCACGGTGATGATGTGACCCTCGAGCGCCGGGTCATGCACGCTGCCTTGTGAAAGGAGATCGGAGATGGCATGGCGCACAAGCTCGCCGACGCGCAACTGCCGCTGCGATGCGCCGGAGGCCGAGCCTTGTGATTTGCCGCGTTGTTGGCGGGGCATGAAGTGGTCCTGAAAATTCAGACGTCATGGCCGGGCTTGTCCCGGCCATCCACGTCCTTGCTGTGAAACTTAATGAAGACGTGGATGCCCGCGACATCCCCGATCAAGTCGGGGACAGGCTCGCGGGCATGACGTCCCGTATTAATTCAACGAACCCGTAAGACTTGGACTTACAGGGAGCGCTGAATGGTCTCCACGCGGTAACACTCGATAACGTCGCCGACCCGCATGTCCTGATAGCTTTCGAATGCCATGCCGCATTCCTGGCCGGACTGCACTTCCTTCACTTCGTCCTTGAAGCGCTTCAGTGTCGAGAGCTTGCCTTCATGCACGACGACGTTGTCGCGGATCAGGCGCACATTGGCGCCGCGTTCCACGCTGCCGTCGGTGACGCGGCAACCGGCGATCTTGCCGACCTTCGAGATGTTGAACACTTCGAGGATCTGGGCGTTGCCGAGCATGGTTTCGCGCAGCGTCGGCGCGAGCAGGCCGGACATCGCCTTTTTCACGTCATCCACGAGATCGTAGATGATGTTGTAGTAACGGATTTCGATGCCGTCCCTCTTGGCGAGGGCCGCCGCTTCCTTGTTGGCGCGGACGCTGAAGCCGATGATGGCGGCATTGAAGCCTTCCGCCAGCGTGACGTCGGATTCAGAGATGCCGCCGACGCCTGCATGCAGGATGCGGGCGGCGACTTCGTCGGTGCCGAGCTTCTCGAGCGAGCCGAGAATGGCTTCCAGCGAGCCCTGCACGTCGGCCTTGATGACCAGCGGGAAGTCCTTGCGGCCCGTGGTCTTGAGCTGCGACATCATCTGCTCGAGCGAACCGCGCATGCCGGCGTTGCTGGCTGCGGATTTCTCGCGCTTCTGGTGCGCACGGTAGTCGGTGACCTGACGGGCGCGGGCTTCGTTCTCGACGACGGCGAGGCGATCGCCTGCTTCCGGCGGGCCGTTGAAGCCGAGCACCTCGACAGGAACCGAAGGTCCGGCTTCCTGGATGGTCTGGCCCTGATCGTTGATCAGTGCGCGCACGCGGCCCATTTCTGCGCCGGCCACGATGATGTCACCGACCCGCAACGTGCCGCGCTGGACCAGAACGGTCGCAACCGGACCACGGCCGCGATCGAGCTTGGCTTCGATCACGGTGCCTTCGGCCGGACGATCCGGGTTGGTCTTCAGGTCGAGCAGTTCGGCCTGCAGCGCGATCATTTCCAGCAGCTTGTCGAGATTGGTCTTGTTCTTGGCCGACACTTCGACGTCGACAACTTCGCCGCCGAAGGACTCGACCTGAACTTCGTACTGCAACAGTTCGGTGCGCACGCGCTCCGGCTTCGCATCCGGCTTGTCGATCTTGTTGATCGCAACGATCATCGGAACCTTCGCCGCCTTGGCGTGGTTGATCGCTTCAATCGTCTGCGGCATGACGCCGTCGTCGGCAGCGACAACCAGAATCACGATGTCGGTGACCTTGGCGCCGCGCGCGCGCATCGCGGTGAACGCGGCGTGGCCCGGCGTGTCGATGAAGGTGATCTTCTTGCCGCTCTCGGGCGACGTGACCTGATAGGCGCCGATGTGCTGGGTGATGCCGCCGGCTTCGCCGCTGACGACATTGGCGTGACGCAGCGCGTCGAGCAGCGAGGTCTTGCCGTGGTCGACGTGGCCCATGACGGTTACGACCGGAGGACGCGGTATCGTGTCCGAAGCATGATCGTCGGCAACGTCGAACAGGCCTTCTTCCACGTCCGACGCGGCTACGCGCTTGACGGTATGGCCCATTTCCTCGGCGATCAGTTGCGCGGTATCGGCGTCGATCACGTCGGTGATCTTGTGCATCGCGCCCTGCTTCATCAGCAGGCGGATCACGTCCACCGCGCGTTCGGTCATGCGGTTGGCGAGTTCCTGAATCGTGATGGCTTCGGGAATCGTGACTTCGCGGATCAGCTTTTCCTTCGGTTCATTGGACGCATGGCCCTTGAGGCGCTGGGTGCGGCGGCGGAACGAGGCGATCGAACGCTCGCGCACGTCATCGGCGTTCAGCGCGGTCGAAATAGTGAGACGCCCGCGCTGTTTCGCAGGTCCAGGCTTGGCGGCCGGCTTCGGCGCAATGACGGGACGAGCCGGACCGCCGCCTGGACGGCGTACCATGCGCGGAGCTTCATCGTCGTCGGAGCCATCGGCGGCGACGGCAGCAGGTCGTGCGGGAGGCGTTGCGGCTGTGCGTGCCGTGGTGGCAGGCGCAGCCGCCTTGGCCGCGGCTTCGGCGCTGCGCTTGGTTGCTTCACGTTCGGCGCGCGCCTTGGCCTCTTCCTCGGCGCGATGGCGTTCTTCCTCGGCCTTCTTGCGGGCTTCGGCAGCTTCGCGCTCCTGCTGTTCCTTGAATTCCTTGGTGTTACGGCGCGCAGCTTCGGCTTCCGCCGCGCGGCGTTCCTCTTCCTCGCGCACGCGCGCATCGGCGAGCGCGCTGGCGCGGGCGCTCTGCTCGTCTTCGGTCAGGGTCTGCAACACAACACCTGATTTGCGGGCGGCCGGACGCACAGGCTCGGGCGCACGCGGCGCGGCCTTCGGAGGCT
>NZ_JBXAFS010000025.1:0-48249 GCF_058793355.1 Afipia sp. MLSD5-FHT05B12 | reverse complement strand
TCCAAAGTCCCCAAAGGGACCAGAGACTGACATTTGAACTTTGCTCAGTGCTGACATTTTAGCTTTGCTGCTACACTGCGACTTCGCCACCGCCACGATATGGAATGTAGGTGAACTTGGTATTGGATGCTTTCTCGATCGCCACCGTGATGATCTGGTCTTCCTGCTTCGATCCGGTACCACCCATCTTGAACTCACCGGGTTTCACCTTCACAGCCTCGATGTAGTCCTTCACAGACTTGTAGGGGCTGTCCGCGTTCACCCAGAGAACAAACTCATCGAGCGCCATCATCGCGACTGGCGTCAGATCCTTGTGACTGAATGGAATGCCCGTTCCCAATGGCGTCGTGAAAAGGTTGGACAGGGTAATCACCAGCTTGTGCGGATTGCCCGCTGAACCTTTGACGTCAAGGAAACCTTCACCCCCGGCGCCACCAGCCTTGTTCACCACGACCAACGGTTGCTTCATCAAGCTGTGCTTGGTGATAATACCCTGGATTGTGCGGGCCATCTGGTCCGCGCCACCGCCGGTGCCTGCCGGGACAACGATCTCCACCGGCCGCGTCGGCTCCCATGCTGCCGAAGCAGAATCGGATGCGAAACCCGCGCCTAGCGAAGCTCCAACACCAAGTGCAAGACCTAACGTTCGATAAGACGACCACATCATTGCGTTTCTCCCATCCGTTGTTTCACGCCGCTCAACGGCGGCTTAATTTCAAAATTCTACCTTGCGGCAGCCTGCGGATATCGATCCCTGGTGACGCCTGTTTGCCTACCTCCAGGAATGTTCGTGAAGAGTATTCATGTCTGGTTCCGATGCACGCTGCATGGCAACTTCACAGCCACGTCGCTGCAACCGGTCAGTAAAACCATTGTGGGGAAGTTCGCGCCAACAGACATGGCCCCGCCATCCGCCTTTCGGCGCGGCCGCTTGGACACCGCGAGAACGGTATCAGCCATGGTCCCTCTCCCGAGGCGCGCTGTTCCATTGAAGACCGACAGCTGCTGCCTGAGACGCATCGTTGTATGCGATATGCCAGGACACAAGAGTTATTCTGGACGCCACTGTGCGGCACTGCGGCATTAACCGGCAAAACCCGCACAGCAAAAAGCCCCGGAAAACCGGGGCCTTTCATGACGCTCGCAAAACGGTGCCCGCGATTATCTGCGAGCGCTCAGTAACTTAATCCTCAGAGTCCGAACCTCGGCAGATCGCCATTCTTGGCGGAGATCTGGGCGCTCCTCATCAGGAAATTATCAACGAAAGCAAGCAGCTGACGGAGCAGCCCGTTTGAAGAAGCGAAGCTGATGGAAGCAGTCTTGGACATTGGAGGGCCTTTCAAAATCGATGAATTCAGCACCTGCATTGCATTGCAAGCGCCGTACTGCATTCAGTATAGGTATACCAAATGCCAAACCAAACCAGGGATTTCGCATGGCAGCATTTGCCTTATTGCATCGCAGCATGAACCTCTATCGCGACAAAATGTCTCAATTTCCCCACACAGTATCAAAGACATGAAGGTATCTAAAAACCACAAAAAAGGCCGGCGGAGCACGCCGGCCTTTGATCTCGCATGTTGATGGCTTTACTCGGCTGCTTCGACCTTCCGTGGTGGCGAGAGAGCCCCCGAATTGTGGGTCTCAGCAACCTGATTGTCATTAAAGCCCAGCACCTGCTTCAGGATCTCGTCGGTGTGCTCGCCCAGCAAGGGTGAGCGCGTCACCACGGTTGGGCTGTCCGATAGCTTGATCGGATTACCGACCGAAATGTACTTGCCGCGAGTCGGATGATCGACCTCGACGAGCGTACCGGTGGCATAGAGCGACTTGTCTTCGGAAATTTCCTTCATCGACAGAATCGGGCCGCACGGAATGTCGTCCTTGTTCAGAATTTCCATTGCCTCGAACTTGGTCTTGGTCATGGTCCACCGTTCGATGCGTCCGAAAATCTCATTGAGACGCGGCAGACGTGCTGCCGGCTTGGCGTAATCCGGATGCGTCTTCCAGCCAGGCTCGCCGATCACATCGCAGATCTTTTCCCAAACCGGAGCCTGGGTAATAAAATAGAGATAAGCGTTCGGGTCAGTCTCCCAGCCCTTGCACTTCAGGATGCGGCCCGGCTGGCCACCGCCGGAATCGTTGCCGGCGCGCGGAACCGCATCGCCGAACGGAATGCCTTCACCAAACTGGCTGTATTCCTTGAGCGGTCCATGAGCGAGACGCTGCTGATCGCGCATCTTGACGCGTGCCAGATTGAGTACACCGTCCTGCATTGCCGCAGTGACTTTCTGTCCTTTGCCGGTGGTCGTGCGCTGATAGAGCGCGGTGACGATACCAAGCGCCAGATGCAGGCCGGTGCCGCTGTCGCCGATCTGCGCACCCGTCACCAGAGGAAGCCCATCGCGGAAGCCGGTGGTCGATGCCGCGCCGCCGGTACACTGCGCGACGTTCTCGTAGACCTTGCAATCCTCATAAGGACCGGGACCGAAGCCCTTAATCGATGCCACGATGAGCTTCGGATTGATCTTCTGGATGGTTTCCCAGGGGAAGCCCATGCGATCCAGCACACCCGGACCGAAGTTCTCGACCAGCACATCGCACTTCTTCATCAACTCGGTGAGGACTTCCTTGCCCTTCGGGTTCTTGGTGTCGAGCGTGATCGAACGCTTGTTGTGGTTCAACATCGTGAAATAGAGACTGTCCGCATTGGGGACATCCATAAGCTGACCGCGGGTGATGTCACCGACGCCGGGACGCTCCACCTTGATCACGTCCGCGCCGAACCATGCCAGCAACTGCGTGCATGTCGGGCCTGACTGAACGTGGGTGAAATCGAGAATTCGAACGCCCTTCAGCGCCTGTGTCATCGTGTAATACTCCGTATCGGTCGACGCCTTCTGACGCCGAGTGCGAGGACTGAAATCGGCTGGGGGCGACATGCACCCAGCCGTATGACCCAATCATTTCTTCTTCAAGACGCTTTGTGGATTGAGATTGCCGATGCGGCCGCTTTCGCTGCCCGCTGCCGGATCGATCACGGCGTTGACGAGTGTCGGCTTGCCTGAATCCATAGCTGCGTTGACCGCCCGCTTCAACTCATCGGGCGTCGTGGCGTTGACGCCGACGCCGCCGAAGGCTTCCATCATCCTGTCGTAACGCGCTCCCTTCACAAATACCGTAGGTGCGACGTCCGCGCCCCCTGAGGGATTGACGTCAGTGCCGCGGTAGATGCCGTCATTGTTGAAGATCACAACACAGACCGGCAGCTTGTAGCGGCAGATCGTCTCGACCTCCATGCCAGAAAAACCGAATGCGCTGTCACCCTCGACCGCGAGCACCGGCTTGCCGGTCTCAATCGCAGCGGCGATGGAATAGCCCATGCCGATACCCATGATGCCCCAGGTGCCTACGTCGATGCGCTTGCGTGGCTGATACATATCAATGATGCCGCGCGCGAGGTCGAGCGTGTTTGCGCCTTCGTTGACAAGGATCGCGTCGGGACGCTCCTTGATGATGGTGCGAAGAACGCCGAGCGCGCCGTGATAGTCCATCGGCGAATTGTTGTTCATCAGGCGCGGAGCCATTTTGGCGATATTATCGTCGCGCTTGGTCTGGACTGTTTTGGTCCAATCCGCCGGCGGGACTGGCCAATTACCACCCATACCCTGCACGAGAGCCGAGACGCACGAGCCGACATCGCCGACCACTGGCGCTACTATCTCGACATTGGAGTCCATTTCCTTCGGCTCGATGTCGATCTGGATAAATTTCTTCGGCGCGGCGCCCCACGTCTTGCCCTTGCCATGCGACAGCAACCAGTTGAGGCGGGCCCCGATCAGCATGACGACGTCGGAATCCTTCAGCACCGTTGAGCGCGCTGCACCGGCACATTGCGGATGCGTGTCAGGCAGAAGACCCTTGGCCATGCTCATTGGCAGGAACGGAATGCCGCTTTTCTCGATCAGAGTCCGGATCTCATCGTCGGCCTGTGCATAAGCTGCGCCCTTGCCGAGAATGATGAGCGGCTTCTTCGCCGACTTGAGTACGTCGAGCGCACGCTTTACCGATTCGGGAGCCGGAATCTGCGCCGGCGCCGCGTCGATGACTTTCACAAGCGATTTTCTGCCAGCGTCCGCGTTCATCACCTGTCCGAACAGCTTCGCCGGCAGATCGAGATAGACACCACCGGGACGGCCCGAAACCGCAGCGCGGATCGCGCGCGCGACACCAATGCCGATGTCTTGCGCATGCAGCACGCGGAACGCAGCCTTGCACAGCGGCTTCGCAACCGCGAGCTGATCCATTTCTTCGTAGTCACCTTGCTGAAGGTCGACGATTTCACGTTCCGACGAGCCGGAAATCAGGATCATCGGGAAGCAATTGGTCGTGGCGTGAGCGAGCGCAGTGAGCCCGTTGAGAAAGCCCGGCGCCGATACCGTCAGACACACGCCCGGTTTCTTCGTGAGGAAACCTGCGATCGATGCGGCGTAACCGGCATTCTGCTCATGACGGAACGAAAGAACACGAATGCCTTCCGCTTGCGCCATACGACCGAAGTCCGTGATCGGAATACCGGGCACGCCATAGATTGTATTGAGGCCGTTAAGTTTGAGCGCGTCGATGATCAGATGAAAACCATCTGTCAACTCCTGCTCTGCATCGTTCGCAGTCGTCGCCTCTAACTTACTCGCTGCCGTCAGCATCGGTGGCCTCCCTAGTCTCTTTTTTTGATCGTTTGGTCTACGTAAAGATTTCCTGTCCGTGGGTTTCGACATAGGTCGCAAGCCCAAGCGTATGATCGCGGGCACGCTTTTCAGCGAGCTCGGTGTCGCGCTCCTCGAGCGCTTCAATAATGGCAAGATGTTCCGGCAAGGACACCGCGGTGCGCTCTACCCGGCCAATCGTCAATTGCCGGTAGCCGCGCACGTGCAGCAGAATGTCGTTGGTCATGTCGACCAGGACGGGGGATTCACTCAGCGAGATCAGCGCCTGATGGAACGCGATGTTCGCCTTCGAGTACTCTTGGATATGATCCTGCGGCAGCCGATCCTTGTTGAAGTCCTTGAAGAAGTTGCGCAGCGCGGAAATGTCTTTCTTGCGCGCCGTGGTGGTGATGAGGCGCGCCGCCATGCTCTCGAGCGCTGCCCATGCCCGGATCATGTCCACAATTTCGGCCTTGGTCTTGCGAACAACGACAATGCCACGGCGTGGAACCGTCTTGACGAAACCATCCTGCTCCAGCATCGCGATCGCTTCGCGGATCGGTGTGCGGCTGACACCCAGATGCTCGGACAGTGCGCGCTCGTCGAGCATGACGGGCTCGGGGCTGGCGTAGATATCCATTTTGAGGATGGCTTCTTTCAAAGCGTCATAGGCCTTGTTTTTGAAACTTGCCTCAGGCGCAATGCGAACAATCGCAATGTCCTGCTCATTCAATGGTGCCTTCGAGATTTTCTGAGTAACCATGAATCATCTCCCTCTCTTCCAGAGGGGCTGTATACCACGGAAGCGTTGTTCAAGTTCTTGGCATACCAGATGCCAGAATGTCAAGCACGGCGGCAGGTACCCCAGAGCCTAGCTAAGAGGCTTGACAAAGATGGTTCTTGGCATACCAAATACCAATGGTAGGCATTGTTGACTGCGCGTCCCTGAACACGTGCAAGCAAACGCCAAGATGTGGTGATCTAAGCGCCGGGAATGGCCGTCCGACAGCCCGCGCGCGACCCCAAACTTCAAAAATGGACGTGACAGGAGGAAGTAATGGCTCATTCGCAGGACGCAGTTCGCAAGATCGACGTCGGACAACAGGCAAAGGCTGAAGTCCGGAGAATTCTCGACACCGTAAAGGCCGACAAACGCACCAGTCTGACGGCGCCGGAAGGCAAACTGGTCTGTGATGCTTACGGAATTCCGGTCCCGAAGGAAGGCGTGGCGAAGTCCGCCGCCGAGGCCGCGAAAATAGCGACCGGCATGGGTTTCCCGGTGGTGATGAAGATCGTTTCCCCCGACATTCTTCACAAGACTGAAGCGGGCGGCGTGATCGTCGGCGTGAAAACGGCCGCCGACGCTGAAAAGGCCTATGAGACCATTCTGGCAAACGCCAAGAAGTACAAGGCCGACGCCAAGATCGAAGGCATCCAGGTTCAGCAGATGCTGCTGGGCGGCACCGAAGTCATCGTTGGTTCGATCACCGACGGCTCATTCGGCAAACTCGTGGCCTTCGGCCTCGGCGGTGTGCTGGTCGAAGTGCTGAAAGACGTCACCTTCCGCCTTGCGCCCGCGACCAATGCCGATGCGCTTTCGATGCTTGACGGAATTCAGGCCCACGAAATGCTGAACGGCGTTCGCGGCGGCGACCCTGTCAACCGCGAAGCGCTCGCGGACATCATCGTCAATGTTTCCCAGCTTGTCAGCGACTTCCCTGAAATCGTCGAACTCGATCTCAATCCGGTTTTCGCCACCAAGAAAGACGCAATCGCCGCGGACGTGCGAATTGTCGTCGATTTCGATCACAAGCCGCGTCCTGCTCCACGCTCGAACGAAGAAATCGTCACCGCGATGAACCGCATCATGATGCCGAAAGCGGTCGCGGTGATCGGCGCCTCGGCCGAAGCCGGCAAGATCGGCAACTCGGTGATGAAGAACCTTATCAACGGCGGCTACAAGGGACAGATCTATCCAATCCATCCCAAGGCCGACGAGATCATGGGTATCAAGGCCTATAAAAGCGTCAAGGACGTTCCCGGCACCATCGATACCGCCGTCTTCGCAATTCCTGCGAAACTCGTTGCCGCAGCGCTTACCGAGTGTGGCGAGAAGAAAATCCCCGGTGCCGTCCTGATCCCGTCGGGTTTTGCCGAAGCGAACGAGCCTGCCTTGCAGGAAGAAATCGTCGAGATCGGCAAGAAATATAATGTGCGTCTGATGGGGCCGAACATCTATGGCTTCTACTATACGCCGTCGAATCTCTGCGCGACTTTCTGCACCGCTTATGATGTCAAGGGCTCGGCGGCGCTTTCGTCGCAGTCGGGCGGCATCGGCATGGCCATCATAGGCTTCTCCCGTTCCGCCAAGATGGGCGTATCGGCTATCGTCGGCCTCGGCAACAAGTCCGACATCGACGAAGACGATCTGCTCGCCTTCTTCGAACAGGATCCGAACACCACCATCATCGCGCAGCATTGCGAAGATCTGAAGGACGGCCGCGCCTTCGCGGAAGCTGCCAAGCGCGTCTCCAAGAGGAAGCCGGTTGTCGTGCTGAAGGCTGGCCGTACTTCGGCCGGTGCCAAGGCAGCTTCGTCACATACCGGCGCCCTTGCCGGCAACGACAAAATCTATGAGGACGTGCTGAAGCAGTCGGGCGTCATTCGCGCCCGCTCGCTGCGGCAGTTGCTCGAATTCGCACGCGGCATCCCGGTATTGCCAACGCCGAAGGGAGAGAATGTTCTCATCATCACCGGTGCGGGCGGCTCAGGCGTGCTGCTGTCGGATGCGGTGGTCGATAATGGCCTGTCGTTGATGGCGATGCCGCCGGACCTCGATGCGGCGTTCCGCAAGTTCATCCCGCCGTTTGGCGCGGCCGGCAACCCGGTGGACATCACCGGCGGCGAACCGCCGATCACTTACGTGAACACGGTGAAGCTCGGCCTGTCGGATGACCGCATTCACTCGCTGATCCTCGGCTACTGGCACACCATCGTCACGCCGCCGATGGTTTTCGCCAGGAACATGGTCGAGGTGAAGAAGGAGATGGAGGCCAAGGGCATCAGCAAGCCGATGGTCGCCTCATTGGCTGGTGACGTCGAGGTCGAAGAAGCCGCTGAATACCTCTATCAGAACGGCATTCCAGCTTACGCCTACTCGACCGAACTTCCGGTCGAAGTCCTCGGCGCAAAATATAAGTGGGCACGCGGCGCCGGCCTGCTGTAAGTTCTGACGACGGTGCCGCCTCCAAAGGCGGCACCCGCTTATTCCCAGCACGACCTTCACTTCTATCCGCGGGCCGTAGGTAGGCGATGAAGAAAAGCGTGATCCGGCGAAAATCGGTCGAGCCGCGGGGCGGCATTGAGGCAGAGGCCGAAGGCCGGGACGGCGGCGTCCAGTCCGTCGACCGCGCCCTGACGTTGATAGAAACCCTTGCCGAAGACGATGAAGGCTACCGGCTCACCGACCTGGCGGTGCGCACCGGCCTCTCCACCTCAACCGTGCATCGGCTACTGACGACACTTGAGAAGCGCCGGTTCGTGCAGTTCGACCGCAGCGAAGCCAAGTGGCACATCGGCGTGCGCAGCTTCTCCGTCGGCTCGACGTTCGCGCGGCGGCGAAACTTCGTCGCTCACGCTATGCCATACCTTCGCAAGCTTCGCGACCAGACGCGAGAAACTGCCAATCTCGCGGTGGTCGATGACGAGACCATCATTGTCCTGACCCGCGTGGAAAGCCGCGAGATCATGCGCTCGCTGACCAAGGTCGGCGGTCGCGTAGCGATGGTGGCCTCCGGCGTCGGCAAAGCGGTGCTTGCGACCTATTCCGACGAAGACGTGAGCGCGATTATCCATCGCCAGGGCATGCCGCGTCTGACGGAAAAGTCTATCGTGCGGCCCGGAGAATTGTTCAAGGCGCTGCAAACAATCCGGCAGCAGGGCTATGCGGTGGATGACGAAGAAGCCCGTATCGGGCTTCGATGCGTTGCGGCCGTGGTCTATAACGATTGCAGCGAGCCCCTCGCCACGATCTCAGTGTCAGGAATGACGTCCCGCGTAACCGACGAACGACTGCCGGTCATCGGCAATATCGTGCGCGATGTCGCAGCCGAACTGACAGTGGCACTGGGCGGAGTCATGCCGGCTTCGGCGCGCAAAAACTAATCGCGGCGCGACTCGGCTCGCGCGAACCATTTTCACTTTTCACATCGCCCTAGCTATCTGATCCCGTGAGATATTTTCGCACGGGCGTCGTATCGCGGGAAACAAATTCAAGGCCGTTGAGCCGCTCTGCATGCCTCGCGATGATTGCATCCGAACCTAACCATTCGAGGTGTGACATGGCGAAGATGCGGGCAATCGATGCGGCGGTGCGTATCCTTGAGAAGGAAGGCGTCGTGTGTGCGTTCGGCGTTCCTGGCGCCGCAATCAATCCATTGTACTCAGCGCTCAAGAAACGCGGGTCAATCAATCACATTCTCGCGCGTCATGTCGAAGGCGCGTCTCACATGGCCGAAGGCTATACCCGCGCCAAGGCAGGCAATATCGGCGTCTGCATCGGAACATCCGGCCCGGCTGGAACCGATATGATTACCGGTCTGTATTCGGCCATCGCGGACTCGATTCCGATCCTGTGCATCACCGGACAGGCACCCCGCGCCCGCATCTACAAAGAAGACTTCCAAGCCGTCGACATCGAATCGATCGCCAAGCCCGTGACGAAATGGGCCGTCACCGTGCGCGAACCCGCGCTGGTGCCGCGGGTCTTCAGTCAGGCATTTCATATCATGCGCTCCGGCCGCCCCGGCCCGGTACTCATTGATTTGCCGCTCGATGTGCAATTGGCCGAAATCGAGTTTGACGATGAGACATACGAACCCTTGCCGGTCTACAAGCCGGCAGCGACGCGCAAGCAGGTCGAGAAAGCGCTTGAAATGCTCAACGCTGCCGAGCGCCCGCTGATTGTGGCCGGCGGCGGCATCATCAATGCCGATGCATCTGACCTTCTCGTGGCGTTTGCCGAGATCGTCAATGTTCCCGTGGTGCCAACGCTGATGGGCTGGGGCGCAATCCCGGACGATCATATCCTGATGGCTGGAATGGTCGGCCTTCAGACCAGCCACCGTTACGGCAATGCGACCATGCTGGAGTCGGATTTCGTGCTCGGCATCGGCAACCGCTGGGCCAACCGCCACACCGGATCGGTCGAGACCTACACCAGGGGCCGCACCTTCGTGCATGTCGATATCGAGCCGACGCAAATTGGCCGCGTGTTCAACCCGGATTTCGGTATCGTCTCCGATGCGAAAGCCGCGCTCGACCTGTTCGTTACGGTGGCAAGGGAATGGCGCAAGGCCGGCAAGCTGAAAGAGCGGCAGGCTTGGCCTGCGGCCGTTCAGGATCGAAAGCGCACGATGCTGCGCAAGAGCCACTTTGACAACGTCCCAATCAAGCCGCAACGTGTCTATGAAGAGATGAGCAAGGCGTTCGGTCGCGACACCTGCTACGTCAGCGTAATCGGGCTGTCGCAGATTGCCGGCGCACAATTCCTTGGCGTCTACCGCCCGCGCAACTGGATCAACGCCGGTCAGGCCGGCCCGCTCGGCTGGACCCTGCCCGCCGCGCTCGGCGTCCGCGCTGCCGACCCGAAACGCGAGATCGTGGCGCTGTCGGGTGACTACGATTTCCAGTTCCTGATCGAAGAACTCGCCGTCGGCGCGCAGTTCAAGCTGCCCTACATCCACGTCGTCGTGAACAACTCCTATCTGGGCCTGATCCGTCAGGCCCAGCGCGGCTTCGACATGGACTACCATGTGCAGCTCTCGTTCGAGAACATCAACGCGCCGGAGCTTGGCATTTACGGTGTCGATCATATCGCCGTGGCGGAAGGTCTTGGCTGCAAGGCAATCCGTGTCACTCATCCCGACGATGCGCAGGCCGCCTTTGCAACGGCCCGCGAGATGATGGCGGAGCATCGCGTGCCGGTGGTGGTCGAGTTCATCCTCGAGCGTGTCACCAACATCGCGATGGGGACCGAGATCGACAACATCATCGAGTTTGAGGAGGTACTCGATCTGCCGCTCGATGACACGCCAGCAAGCCCGGAGAAAATATCCCGTGGCAAGCTGCTGCCCGTCTAGCAACAAGACAAACAAGAAAAGGACATTCCGCCGTGCCGAAGTTCGCAGCCAATCTGACCATGCTCTTCAACGAATTGCCGTTCATCGAACGATTCGCAGCCGCGAAAGCTGCCGGGTTCGCGGGTGTGGAGTATCTGTTTCCCTATGACTTCGAAAAAGCAATCCTTGGCGAACAATTGCAGCAGCACGGTCTCACCCAGGTGCTGCACAACCTGCCCGCAGGCAACTGGGGCGCGGGCGAACGCGGGATCGCCATCCTTCCCGACCGCGTCGCGGAATTCCGCGATAGCGTCAACCGCGCCATCGAATACGCCAAGGCGCTGGATTGCCGTCAGGTGAATTGCCTTGCCGGCATTACACCGGCTGGTGCCGATTCAGCGGAGCTTCGTGCCGCGTTTGTGCAAAATCTCCGCTACGCCGCCGATGCCCTGGCTAAGCATGACATCAGGCTGCTGATCGAACCGATCAACACCCGCGACATCCCCGGCTTCTTCCTCACCGGAACGGAACAGGCGATCCAGATCATTTCGGAGGTCGGCTCCGAGAACCTCTTTGTTCAATACGATATCTATCACATGCAGATCATGGAGGGTGATCTCGCCCCGACAATGAAAAAGCATCTTGGCCGCATTGCGCATATCCAGCTTGCCGACAACCCCGGCCGCAACGAGCCCGGCACTGGCGAGATCAACTATCCCTTCCTGTTTCGCTATCTGGACGAAATCGGGTATCGTGGCTGGATCGGCTGTGAATACAAGCCGAAGACCACCACCCTTGAAGGTCTTGGGTGGTACCAGCCGCACACAGTCGATGCGTAATCAAGAAGAAGCAGGGAGATCAAAGAATGACCGATATCGGTTTCATCGGCTTGGGCATTATGGGGCGGCCGATGGCGGGCCACCTGCAGGCCGCCGGACATCGCCTGTTTGTCCTGGAGAAATCCGCCGCATCGAAGGACCTCGTTGCCGCCGGGGCTATTGCCTGCAAGTCCGGCAAGGAGATCGCGGAGAAAGCCAGCGTTGTCATTATCATGGTGCCCGATACACCTGACGTTGAGTCAGTGCTCTTCAATGCAGGCGGTGTGGCGGAGGGACTTTCAAAAGGAAAAGTCGTCATCGACATGAGTTCGATTTCGCCGATCGCGACGAAGGAATTTGCAAAAAAGATCAATGCGAAAGGCGCTGATTATCTGGATGCGCCGGTCTCCGGCGGTGAAGTCGGTGCGAAGGCCGCATCACTGACCATCATGGTAGGCGGACCGCAAGGTGCTTTCGATGCCGTCAAGCCACTGTTCGACAAGATGGGCAAGAATGTCACCCTGATCGGCGGCAACGGCGATGGCCAGACCACCAAGGTTGCCAACCAGATTATCGTGGCGCTAACCATCGAAGCTGTCGCCGAAGGTCTGCTGTTCGCGTCCAAGGCGGGAGCCGATCCGACATTGGTTCGGCAGGCGCTGATGGGAGGTCTTGCGACGTCGCGCATTCTCGAATTGCACGGGGAGCGCATGATCAAGCGCACGTTCAACCCCGGCTTCCGCATCGAACTGCACCAGAAGGATCTCAACCTCGCCCTGGATGGCGCGCGAGCACTTGGCCTGTCGTTGCCAAATACATCAACGGCCCAGCAACTTTTCAACTCCTGCGTAGCTCACGGCGGTAAGGCGTGGGATCATTCCGCAATGGTGAAAGCGCTGGAAACAATGGCCAACCACGAGGTCGCCAAGGCCTAGGATCTGCGACAAGCGCCTGAAGCTTAATTTAGCGGCGCGGTGAAACAACACCGTGCCGCTCTTCCATCCGCGTCCCGATGGGCTAGTCTGCCCCATGCCATCCACCCGGCGGCAAAAACCGTCCTGGTGAAACAAGCGCCCTGGAGGAGACACATGATTGTCGTGACCGGAGACGCGATCGCTAAACCTGAGACCTTTGACGAGGTTCGCAGGCTAAGCCTGGGACACGTTCACCGCTCGCGCACAGAACCCGGCTGCATTTCGCATGCCGTGCATATCGATTGCGACAATCCGCTTCGTTTTGTGTTTGTCGAGCAATGGGCCGACAAACAGGCGCTGCTGGCCCACTTTCAGGTGCCCGCATCTCGCAATTTCGTCAAAACCCTGCGTGGGCTGCTTTCGGAAGCATCGACAATTCAGATCTACGACACCACATCCCTGCAAATTCCTTAACTCGTAACGCTCAGGACGGCATCAATCGGCTGTCCATCCGCCGTCGATCATCAAAGATGATCCCGTCATCAGCGCAGACGCATCGCTGGCGAGGAAAACGATCGCGCCCATCAGATCCTCGACCGTACCAAGGCGCCCAAGCTTGATCTTCTGCAATACGCTTTCTTTGAACGCTGCGTTTTGAAAGAATGGTTTCGTCATCGGTGTCTCGATGAAGGTTGGACAGAGAGTGTTGACGCGAATTTTGCTGGCGGCTAGATCGAGCGCCATCGCCTTCGAAAACCCTTCCATCGCCCACTTCGAGGCGCAATAAAGTGAGCGATTGACCCCACCGACATGCCCCATCTGCGACGACATATTGATGATCGAACCGGACACACCGGCAGCGACCATTCGCCGTGCAACGGATTGGGCTGCGAAGTACGCAGCTCGTACATTCAGATTCATGACGGCATCGAAATCCTCCACCGGCACGTCAGTAAAGGGGTTTGGGCGATTGGTGCCGGCATTGTTGACAAAAGTATGATATGGCTCGCGTCCGGCGACAGCGGCACGAAACGCCGCCACGTCCGTCACATCGAGAGCGAGGGTATCCGCCGAAAGGTCCTTCTTGCGAAGGGCCGCAGCAACTTCATCGATCTCGCTTGCGGTGCGTGCGCAAAGCGTAACGTGAGCGCCCGCTTCCGCCAGCGCCGCCGCCGCGGCCAGGCCGATGCCTCGGCCTGCCCCGGTGACCAGCGCACGCCGTCCGTCGAGGCGGAACGTCGGCGTTGTCGGCAGCGATTGGCCGCTCATTCCGCGGCGCTCGCATACGGCACGTTGCGCCCGCCATAGCGCCGGACTCGGACATTGGCCTGCTCGGCGTGACCTGCAAAGCCCTCAAGCATGCAGAGTCGCGAGCAATACTCGCCGATCATCGCTGACGCTTCATCCGTCAGAACGCGCTGATAGGTCACGGTCTTGAGGAACTTTCCGACCCACAGCCCCCCAGTGTAACGCGCCGCCTTGTTGGTCGGGAGCGTGTGGTTGGTGCCGATCACCTTGTCCCCGTAAGCCACGTTGGTTCGCGGCCCGAGAAACAGAGCGCCGTAGTTGGTCATGTTCTTCAGGAAGTAATCCGGATCCCGGGTCATCACCTGCACATGCTCGGAAGCGATGCGGTCGGCTTCCTTCACCATCTCCTCCTCGGAATCGCAAAGGATCACTTCGCCATATTCCTCCCACGCCTTTGCCGCGACAGCGCCGGTCGGCAGAATCTTCAGAAGGCGCTCAATTTCGGCCATGGTCTCGCGCGCAAGCTTCTCCGAATTGCTCAACAGGATCGCGGGCGAATTCGGCCCGTGCTCTGCCTGTCCAAGCAAATCGGTGGCGCAGATCTCACCGTCCACCGTATCATCGGCTATCACAAGCGTTTCAGTCGGTCCGGCGAAGAGGTCGATACCGACACGGCCATAGAGCTGCCGCTTGGCTTCGGCCACGAAGGCATTACCAGGCCCCACCAGCATATCGACCGGTGCGATCGATCTGGTACCGATTGCCATTGCGCCGACTGCCTGAATTCCGCCCAGGCAGTAGATGACATCCGCACCAGCGAGGTGCTGCGCGGCGACAATAGCGGGAGCCGGCTTGCCCTGAAACGGCGGCGCGCAGGTGATGATGCGCGAAACACCGGCAACCTTTGCGGTGATGACCGACATATGCGCGGATGCCAGCAGCGGATACTTGCCGCCCGGCACATAGCACCCCACGGAATTGACCGGAATGTTCTTGTGACCAAGGACGACACCCGGCAACGTCTCGATCTCAACGTCTTTCATCGAGTCGCGCTGGTGCTGGGCGAAATTGCGCACCTGCTCCTGGGCGAACTTGATATCGTCGATGTTCCGCTTGGAAAGCTGCCCGATGCAATCCTTTATTTCGGCATCGGTCAGCCGATAATCCTTGCGGTCCCACTGATCGAACTTTACCGAAAGTTCGCGAACCGCGTCATCGCCGCGCTTCTCAATGTCCGCTAGAATCCCTTCGACTGCGGTACGGACCTTTGTATCGTCCTCAGCCCGTTGGGCAGCATCACGGCTGCGCTTGAGATATTTTGCCATCAGATTTCTCCGCGATTACTTGATTGCCTGAGGATTGATCGGCGACCCGGCCGCGCCGGGCAGATGCATCGGCGGCGCGGCGAAAAAGAATTCATAAACCTTGTCCTGCGCGCAATCCTCAGCGAGCTCTTTCAGATAGAATATCTCTCCCATCGAGATTCCGATCGCCGGGATCACAACCCAATGCCATGGCTGATTGGCCTCGTTGGTCTCGTTTGGGCGGACCTCGCATCCCCAAGTGTCGGTGCAGATCGCGGCGATGTCTTTCTCGCGAATCCAGTAACAGGTTTCGAACGCCATGCCCGGCGCATCGCCACCGGCGTATCCCGACCAGTCCTTTTTCTTCAGACAGCGCTCCTGGTGACCGGTGCGGACGATGACAAAATCGCCCTTGCGGATTTCAACGCCCTGCTGCTTTGCGCAGGCGTCGAGATCAGCGTTGGTGATCGCATAGCCGTCGTCGAGCGAATCCACGCCCTTGAACCGGGCGATGTCGAGCAAGACCCCACGGCCCGCCATCTTGTCGCGCACATGCTCGATTCCGAGTTTCCTCGCGCCGCGGGCGTCGACCAGCTTGGCATCGTAACCGTTGTACATCTTGTCATCGAGGAAGATGTGGCAGAGAGCATCCCACTGGGTCGAAGCCTGACAGGGCATGTTGATCGCATCGTCGGCGTAACGCAGATACGGCGAAGGAACGTCCTGATTGCCCGCAGCAGCGTCGGTCCCCGTCGCCAGCATGGTGTGGATCGGGTTCCAACGGCCCCCGAACAACCCGGACTGAATCGGCTCCTTCAGCGAAAGGCCGAGCGCAAACACCTTCCCCTTCTTGATCAATTTCCCGGCGTTGACGACGTCCTCGGGACTAACATTATTGAGCGTCCCGATCTGATCGTCAGCGCCCCAACGGCCCCAGTTCGAGAGCTTCTTGGCGGCTTCATAGATTGCTGCTCTGTCGACTTTCATGAAGATGTTTCCTTATTATTTATCGAGTGATAATTTTATTGACGAACGGCAACTCCGGCAGCCTCGCTGGGCTACACCGAGCAGTAGCGTTCCTTGATCTCGTCGTCGGCCAGCAAAGCTGCCGCGGTCGCGTGATGCACAACCGAGCCCTGGTCCAGCACGTAGGCACGATCCGCGATATCGAGCGCCAGTTCGACGTTCTGTTCGACCAGCAGAATCGTCGTGCCTTCCAACTTCATCTTGCGGAACAGTTCGAACATCTCGTCAACGAGCACTGGCATAATGCCTTCCGATGGCTCATCCAGCATGATGATATCCGGTTTCGATATCATCGCGCGTGCAATCGCCAGCATCTGCTGTTCGCCGCCAGACATCGTGACGGCTTCCTGATCCAGTCGCTCCGCCAGACGAGGAAATATCTCCGCGATCTGTGCGATGTGACGGACCTCTTCCCTCTTCTCAGGCGATGCGACCAGGCCAAGCCGCAGATTCTCGCGCACAGTCAGTCCCTGCACGATGCGGCGCTCTTCCGGCACATACGCCAAACCCAGACCGAAGCGGATATGAGCAGGCTGGCCCAAGACTTCCTTCCCCTTGAACATGACCGATCCCTGCGTCTTGTCCAGCAAGCCAATGATCGACTTGAGCGTCGTGGTCTTGCCCGCACCGTTGCGGCCAATCAAACAAACGATCTCGCCCTTGTTCACTTCAAGGCCGATGTTCTGCAGCACATGGCTTGCGCCATACCAGGAGTTCAGATTTTCGACGCGCAACATCGCTTCAGTGCTCCCGCTGGCCAAGATAGACACGCTTGACCTGTTCATTCTGGCGGACCTCCGTCGGGGTCCCCTGCGCGAGCAGTTCGCCATGGTGAAGCACAAGCACCCGGTCGCTAATACCCATGACCAGCTTCATCTTATGTTCGACCAGAATAACGGTGCGCTCCCTCGACAGCTTGACGATCAGATCCATCATCACGCGGGTTTCTTCGGGGCTCATTCCCGCAGTCGGCTCGTCGAGCAGCAGCAGACGAGGATTGCTGGCCAGCGCCATCCCAATTTCAAGCGCACGCTGCTCCCCATGCGCAAGTTCCTTGGCTAACCGCTCACGGCGATCCCAAAGCCCTACCAACGCAAGCAGCGCATCCGCCTTTTCGATGAGACCTGAAAGCTTGGACCGCGGACGCCAGATATCGTAACGCGACACGAAGGCCTGCAATCCGACACGCACGTTCTCCCGCGTCGTCAACAACGGGAACACGTTGGTGATCTGGAACGATTTTGCGATCCCCATATGCGCGAACTCGTGCTGTGCGATGTTCGAAACATCGCGGCCTTCGAATTCGACCTTACCACTGGACGGCGGAAACGCGCCCGACAACAAGTTGAAGTACGTGCTTTTGCCGGCACCGTTCGGACCAATGATGGATGTGATCGCACTGCGCGAAAACTCAGCAGAGATGTTGTTCAGGGCTACGAATTTCCCGAACGACTTGCTCACGCCGGTGGTGCGCAGGATGACCTGTGACGTATCGGTCGAAGTCATCATTTGTTGATCCACTTCAAGATCGTTCCCCAGATTCCCGCAGGGAAAAACAACACGCAGATCATGAACACCGCGCCGACGATCAATTGCCAGTGGACGGTCCACAGCGACACCAGATTCTCCAACAGAAGGAAAACAGCCGCGCCGACGAATGGGCCGAAGAAAGTACCCATCCCGCCCAGCAGCGACATCATGACAACCATACCAGACGTTTCAATGTGCAGGATCTCGATCGGCACGATGGACAGGTGCAGTGCCATCAGCGCACCGGCCAGACCGCAGAATGCACCTGACAGAATGAATGTGATCAGCCGCGTCAGCGTCACATTATAACCGGATGCCCGAGCCCGCGCCTCGTTCTCGCGAACGGCTTCGATAACGGCACCGAATGGCGAGGCCAGAATCCGCGACAGGACGAACAGCGCCATAATGACGAATGCAGCGACGACATAGTAGCGCGTCAACGGATTGATGAAGTCGAACTTGAAGCCAAGGATGTCGATGATCCGTACATTGATGCCGCGCAGGCCATTCTCACCGCCGGTCCAGTCGACCGCTTGATAGAAGAGATAAAAAACACACTGCGACAACGCCATCGTCACCATGGCGAAATAGATACCGCGGGTGCGGATCGCCAGCGAGCCAATGGCGGCGGCCATCACAGTGCCGCCGAGAATGCCCATGCCGATTGCCAGATACCACGGCCATCCGAAATGAACGATCGCAATGCCGCAGAGATAGGCGCCAGTACCGAACAACGCGGCATGACCGAAAGACAGCAGGCCAAGGTATCCGAACAGCAGATTGAAGCCGACGGCGTAGAGCCCGTAAATCAGGATGTTCACCGCCAGCGCGGTAAACGGCATCACGAGCGGAAACAGCAGCACGAAAATGCTCGCAAGAATCGAGCGATGACGCTTGGCGAAATCGAACCAACTCGACGATACGACGTTCGGCCGGGTCAGGGTCTGAGAAAGCTCATTCATTACCTTGTATCCATCTCAGCTCATAAGACCCGCGCGGCCAAAGAAACCTTGCGGACGGATGAGGAGAACAACTGCCATAAGAGCAAAAATCGAAACTTTGGCCATTTCCGGTGCAAATAGTGAAGTCATGCTGACGACCACGCCGACCAGCAGCCCCGCGATGACCGCGCCCCCGATCGAGCCCATGCCACCGACAACCGTGACGACGAAAGCCTCGGCAAGAATGGTCGCACCCATCTCCGGAATGACACCTTGCAGGGGGGCAGCGAGAAGCCCGGCAAGCGCGGCGATTCCCGAGCCGATTCCGAATACGAACAGCCAGACCCGCGCCACATTGACACCAAGCACGCGAACGATCTGCGGATCGCGCGCGCCTGCACGGATAATCAGGCCGAAGCTCGTCCGCTCAAGGAAGAGCCACAAGCCAAGCAGAACCACTGCTGCGATGCCGATAATGAACAAGCGATACAGTGGAAAGTAGCCAACACCGATATTGACCGCTCCTTGAAGAAGCTCCGGTGTATCGAACGGATAGCCACTCTTTCCAAAAGCGATGCGAACAAGCTCAACCATCACATAGCTGAGGCCAAATGTCAGCAGCAACGGATAGTCGATGCCGCGGCCGTAGAGTGGACGGATCAGAAACCGTTCGACGACGAGTCCGATAGTTCCGACAATCAGCGGAACAGCAACCAGACAGAGCCAGAAATTTCCTCCCAACGAGAGGAGAAACAGCCCGACATAGGCCCCAACCATATAGAAGGCGCCATGCGCAAAGTTCACCACAGTCAGCATGCCGAAAATCAGCGACAAGCCGATGGCAAACAACACATAGATCGCGCCGAGCGCCAGCCCCGTAAAGAGTTGCAAGGCGATCAGATCAAAGCTTAGGCCGGCCATGGATATCTCCAGATAAGACGCGCGCCCGTGACGGACGCGCGTCCGCTAGCTCACAGTTCAGGACTTGTGGCCGAGCGCTTCGCAGGTGCGCAGGTTCTTTTCGCTCGGCTCTTCGGTCGCCAGCACGTTGAACACGTCGGACTCGCCCTTCTCCGGCTTCGACTTGGACTCAATGATGAGAACCGACTGCACGGCCTGATGGTCGCACTTGCGATAGTATTCAGGGCCCTTGTAGTAGTCGTACTTCAATGCCTCGACTGCGGCGATGACCTTGTCGGTATCGAGGCTTCCGGCAGCCTTGGCTCCCATCAACAGCGTCTTCACGCCGGCATAACCCAAGGCACCGTAGTCCGACGGCACCTTGCCGCCATGCATTTTGCGGAAGCGATCGTTGAACGCTTTCGCGGAGGCAACCTTGTCTTCGATGCCCCAGTAGTACGAGGTGCCGCCAATGACTCCTTCGAATGCTTGCGCGCCGGCAGCAAGACGGCCGGTGTAAAGCAGGATCGGCGCGACAATCTTCATGCTTTTCTTCATGCCGAAGTCGGTCGCCTGCTTGAGCGCGATCTGCTGATCGCGGCCAAAGTTGCTGATAACGAGGATGTCCGGCTTCAACGCCTGAATGCGCGGCAACAACGCCGAGAAGTCCGTAGTGCCGAGCGGATGGCGAATGTCGGCGAGGCTTTCGATACCGAATGCCTTTCCAGCTTCCTGGAAACCGCGCACCATTTCATGACCATAAGCATAGTCTGCGGTGAGGAAAGCGACTTTCTTGCCGAACTTCGAGAACGCGTAACGTCCGACAGCGCCTGCGGTGAGATGGGGCGTGAGCGCCTCGTGGAACGTGTACTTGCTGAAATCCTTGGCTTCGTTGATTTCGTCGGACTGGCTGATCGAGTTGTAGATGATCTTGCGTTCTTTGGTGACGTTGTTCACCGCCAGCTGAACGGACGCCGACAGACTGCCTACGATGAAATTGACCTTTTCCTTCTCGATCAGTTCCAGGGTACGGGTCGCTGCTTCGCCGGGGTTGAGCTTGTCGTCGCGGACCAGCAACTCGGCCTTGCGCCCGTTAAGGCCACCAGCTTCGTTGAATTCGGCAATGGCTACTTCCGCCGCACGCACCTGGTCCTGGGCTTCGGTACCGTAGGGGCCTGTCAGCGGAACAGGAAATCCGACCTTGATGGTTGCTTCCTGCGCCTGAAGAAGGTTGAGGCGAAACGGCGCTGCCGCCAGAACGGCACCAGCGCTGGCAGTGGTCAGCAGGCGGCGGCGCGAGATCGAGTTGGAACCTATCGTCTTTTTGGCCATGTATTCCTCCGGGGTTGATATTGTTTTTTGTGGCGTCGATCAAATGCGTCCGAGGGCGGTAAGAATGACTCTGGGCGTTAGCGGAATTTCGGTCACGGTGACATTGAACGGCGACAGCGCATCATTCACTGCGTTAGCGACCACGGCGGCAGCCGCTGCGGTCCCAGCCTCCCCGGCTCCTTTGGCGCCGAGTTCGCTCTCCAGTGTTGGGGAGACAATGTGCCCAACATCAATATCCGGCATCTCGCCCGCCATCGGCACCAGGTAGTCTGCCATGTTTGCGTTGGTGAGCTGCCCGCGCTCATCGTAGATGCAGTGCTCGTAGAGAGCTGCGCCGAGCCCTTGAACCACGCCACCGCGAATCTGTTCGTCCACCAGTTGCGGATTGATGATCGTCCCGCAGTCCTCGACAACCCAGTGCTTGAGCAACTTGATAAAGCCCGCCCGGGTGTCGACCTCGAGCCACGACGCCTGAATGCCGTTGGTGAACGCGAACGGATACTCGCGCGGCACGAAATGGCGCGTCGCCATCAACTCGGGCTGGAAGCCCGGCGGCAACGTATCGGGTCTGAAGTAAACGATGCGAGCGAGCTCATGCAGCTCAATACGTTGCTGGCCGCCCTGAACGTCAACGACGGCGTTATCAGCAATATCCAGATCGGCCGGTCTGGCTTGCAAAATGGCGGCCGCGACATCGAGAATATTTTTGCGCAGAACCTTGGCCGCTTGCAGCGCGGCCTCGCCGCCGATGCCAGCGCCGCGCGATGCCCAGGTGCCGCCGCCGTAAGGCGTATTATCGGTATCGCCGAGAATGACACGCACGCGCTCCATCGACACGCCGAGTACACTTCCAACGATCTGCGCGGTGAGGGATTCCGATCCTTGCCCCTGTTCGGTAATGCTGGTCTGGCAAGTCACGCGGCCGGTGGCATCCAGACGTACCGCGACACCATCCTGCGATGAAATTCGCGCACCGCCAACGCCATAGAACGCCGCGCTGGGGTTGGTCACCTCAATGAAGCTGGCGATGCCAATACCGCGATAGATCCCCTGCTTGCGCAGCGCCACCTGCTCAGACCGCAATGCGTCGTAACTCATCATCGCATGCAATTTATCGAGCGATGCGTGATGCGACAGCGCCTCGAACCTCAGTCCCGATGGCGAACCGCACGGATAGGCGTCATCTCGAATCAGGTTGCGTCGCCGAATCTCAAACGGGTCCATCCCGATCCGCTGCGCCGCGAGATCGACCAATCCCTCTGTGATCGAGCATGCAATCGGATGCCCCACGCCGCGATACTGGCAGGTGACATTCTTGTTCTGGAAGACGACGCGGGTTCGCGCCCGGTAATTTGGCGTCGTGTAAGGTCCGCCCACCAGATTGACGACCTGGTTGGCTTCGATGGCACTGGTGCGCGGATACATCGAATACGAACCGATACCCGTGACGTCGTCGATCTCGAATGCGTTGATCGTCCCGTTCCTGCTAACCCCGATGCGCGCCTTACAGACGTGATCGCGCGCGTGAATATCGGTATTGAAACTCTCGACCCTATCCGCGACGAACTTGATCGGGCGGCGGAGCAGCTTCGACAGGGCAAGAGTCGCCATTTCGTCGGCATAGATATGGACCTTGATGCCGAACGAGCCGCCGACGTCTTTACAGACTACCCGAACCTGAGCTTCATCAAGCCCGAGATGCTTGGCGGCGATGTTCTGCACCATATGCGGGGCCTGGGTGCCCAGATATACGGTCAGACGCTCGTCGCCGCTGTTCCAGTCGGCAAGCACCGCACGTGGCTCGAGCGTGACCCCGGTATGGCGGCCGAAGACAAATTCAGCCTCCACGACCTCGTCCGAATCCTTGAACGCTTGATCAACGGCTCCGGCATTGAGATTACGCTCGAAGGCCAGATTGTCTCCGAGGTCGGGATGAATCACTGGCGTGTCGGGATCGAGCGCCGTGCGCATGTCTGTCACTGGGACAAGTTCTTCATAATCCACCGAGACAAGTTCGGCAGCATCTTCGGCGAGCGCACGGCTCGTCGCGATGACGGCAGCAACTGCCTCTCCCTGCCAGCAGGCCCGGTCAACAGCAATCGCATGCTGGGGCGCCGACTTCAGCCCCTTGAGATGGGACAGAACGCCAACCCACGGCGAAATGACCTTCGCAAGATCTGCGCCGGTCACAACCGCGATCACACCGGGCATTGCTTTCGCCTCGGTCCCGTCGATCTTCAGGATTCGGGCATGCGCGTAGGGCGAACGCAAAAACACGACGTGCGCCATGCGCGGCAATGCCATGTCGCTGACATATTGACCGCGGCCCTGCATGAGCCGTCCCAGATTCGGGCGCGGCACCGTCTTTCCGATGTATGAATTCGGACGATCAAGAACCGAGAGACCGGTCTGTTTTTCCGAGCTGCCGCTCATCACACCCGCCCCGCGCGTGCGCGCGCTGTCGCTTCCACGGCGTCGACGATCGCATGATAGCCTGTGCAGCGACAGTAGTTACCGGAGAGATGCTCGCGGATTTTCTCGCGGTCAGCTCGCGGTTCATGCTTCAGGATATCCTGCGCCGCCATCAGCATGCCCGGCGTACAATACCCGCACTGAAGGGCGTTGCGGTCCTGGAAGGCCGCCTGCAAATCCGAAATCTCTCCGCTGTCAGACAAGCCTTCAATCGTCTCGACGGACGCGTTCTCAACCTGTACAGCCAGCAGCAAACACCCGCGCACGATATCGCCGTTGACGCGAACGGTGCATGCACCGCAAACGCCATGCTCGCAACCGACATGCGTTCCCGTAAGGGACAGATGCTCTCGCAGGAAATCCGCCAGGTTGAGCCGTGGAAGCACATGCGCGGAAACACGCTCGCCGTTCACGATCAGCGAAATCGGCATCAACTCCGTCATGCCGGCTTCCTCGCTTCGAGATCAGACCGCCCAAGCAAGGTCACGATGCAGCGTTCCATAAGTTGGCGCGCCAGATAGCGGCGCATGGAAGCTGAAGCCTGCTGATCTTCCTGCGGGTCGAGTTCTTCATCGAGCGCAGCCTGCGCATCAGCAAGCATCGATGCAGTCACCGGTTTTCCGATGAGATGCTTTGAAGCAACCGCGAGCATCGGCTTGTCGCCCACCGCGAAAAGGCCGAGCCTGAGATCAGTGAATACATCCCGCTCCAGAATCGCGGATGCCGCCAATCCCACGATGGCGTAGTCGCCCTTCCGGCGCGCATACTCTTGAAAGAAATGAACCGAGTTCGGCTTTGCGACAGGAACCTCGACCGCGACCAGCAACTCCTCCGGCGACAGCAACGTCTCGTAGATTCCCGTGAAGAATTCCGCAGCAGGAATACGCCGCTCGCCATCCTTGCCTCGCGCAACGATGGTTGCACTGAGCGCGATGACGCACGCCGGAAGCTCCGATGCCGGATCAGCATGCGCAAGGCTGCCGCCGATGGTCCCCTTGTTGCGAATCGCCGGGTGAGCAACGTGCGCGGTAGCCTCAGTCAGAAGCGGAGCATGTTTGGCGATGTCCGGGGACCTCTGGACATCGACGTGCCGGGTGAGCGCGCCGATTTTGAGAACGCCATTGGACACGGAGACTCCGCGCAACTCAGCAATGGCGCCGATATCAACCAGCAGCGCTGGCGCGGACAGCCTGAGATTCAACGCCGGCATCAAGCTTTGGCCACCGGAGAGAACTTTCGCCTGATCGCCGTGCAACGCAAGCAACTCCAATGCGTCGTTGACGCTTGAAGCACGCGCATAGTTGAAAGCCGAAGCTTTCATTCCGGCAACCTCCCCTCGCCTCATTTTATGATGGGCTTGGATTTATTAGAGGGTGCCGGACATCAAAGGTCAAGCGTTGTTTATCGAACGATTATTTCGCGACAATGAACAGATCATGCGCGGATGGCTGGAAGTTAAAGCCATGCGCCAGTTCGGCCTGGTGAGCGAGATGCGACAAATCAAAGACAGGGCTACGGAATTCGCAGTTGGAGAGGTCCGAGGCACAGCAGCTTTCGCGCTGCACAATTCCTATCGCCGAACTGCCGGCCGAACAGCGCGCCGTTGAGATATTCGCTGCACGCCAGCGCGTTTCTGAAAAATGAGACGCGATCGCTCGGCTTCCATCTTTAGAATGTCCGCGAACAGCGCCGCCGCTGGAGACATAACCTTGCGCGCCGGCTCGATCAAAACGAACTCGGAATAGAACGGCGGATCCTCGAGCGGCCTGACATCGAAACGTCCTTCATCCAGGTCCGATACCATCATCACGAATGGCAGAATGGCGACCCAGTCGCTCGCTGCGACAAATTGCAGCGTGCCCATCATCGCATCGAGATCGAGGCGCTGCGCGACCGTCACGCCATTGGCGCTGAAATATGTTTCGATATTGCGACGACGCGTATTCTGAGGACCGGGCAACACCACCTTGAGCGGGCCGAGATCGCACAGCCTGACCGGTCTCAGATTGTTCTTGGTTCGCTTCGCGCTGACAAGCATCTCCCGATCGCGAGCAAGAAGACGATGCGATATGCCTGTTGCCCCCTCGAAAGCCGGAACAACGGCAAAATCCAATTCGCCTTTCAGGATCATGTCGGTCAGAACCCCCTGAATAGGCCTCGATGACGCTGATCTCGGAGCCCGGAGCAGACGTCAAAAACCTGTCGAGCGCTGGAGCGAGCAGCGATCTGGTGAACGTCGGCATCAAACCCACGCGGATCGCGCCGCGGACATGATTGACGGCGACGCTCTGCTGCGCCGCCTCCAGTTTCTTCAAAACTTCAACGCATTCGCGATAGTACAGCTTTCCGGCGAGCGTTGGTTCGACCTCGCGTCCATTACGTTCAAGTAACGCCGCCCCGAGTTGGGACTCAAGCTGCTTGAGATGCTGCGAAATACCCGACTGGGTCGCCCCCTCCCGCTTCGCGGCTGACGTGAACGATCCCTCCTCATAGACCGCGACAAAAGACATGATCTGGCGAAGCGAAATCATTCATCAATTTTCCTAATGCAAGAGAGTAAGAATAATCATTTTTCTAATAGCCCACAATCGCTACTCTTGCGTTCAATCACAAACGTTTCGGGAAATGCGCAATGAAGCTGGGCTTTTTCACCATGCCGATCCATCCGCTGGATAAGGACTGGCGGCAGTCTCTGGTCGAGGATCGCGAGGCGTTTCTGCTCGCCGATGAACTCGGATTTACCGAGGCTTATGTCGGAGAGCATGTCACCGACAAGGCCGAGAACATCACGTCCTGCGTGACGTTCCTGGCGTGGATCGCCGCTGCGACCAAGCAAATCAGGCTTGGCACCGGCACTGTGAATATGCCCAACACGCATCCGGCAACGGTCGCAGCCACCATCGCGATGCTGGACCATATGCTCGACGGCCGTTTCATTTTCGGTATCAGCCCCGGCGGGCTTCTGTCGGATGCGGAGCTGTTCGGCAATCTCGATTTCAACCGCAACGAGATGTTCCTCGAGGCGATCAATCAGGTGCTCGGCATCTGGTCGGGGGAGCCGCCTTACAATCTTCAGGGCAAGTACTGGACGGTGTCCACGCGGCGAACGCAGATCAAGGAAATCGGTCAAGGCTACATCCCGCGCCCGCTGCAGCGGCCGCATCCGCCGATCGTCGTGACAGCGGTCGCGCCCTTTTCAAACGGCGTTACCGAAGCAGCCATTCGGGGATGGGATCCGATTTCTGCAAACTTTCTGATGCCCGCATGGGTCAAAAGCCACTGGCCGAAGTACGTTGAAGGCTGCGAGCGCGGCGGCCGCCCGGCGGATCCTGCGAACTGGCGGGTCGCCAAGAGTGTGTTCGTTGCTGACGATGCTGCGACAGCCAAAGCCTATGCCACCGATCCAAACGGCCCTTATGTGAACTATTATAGGTCGCTGTTCACGAAGCTGAAGAAGAACGGACGGATCGAACTGTTCAAGACCCGCCGCGATCAACCCGACGACGAGGTGACACTGGAAATGATCTGCGACAAGCTGATCATCTACGGCACGCCGGACAGCGTTGCCGATCAGCTTCTTGCTTTTCAGGACGAGGTCGGCACATTCGGGACGCTGCTTTACGCTGGCAAGGATTGGAAAGATCGCGAACTCGGGCGAAGGTCCATGATCCTGACGGCGGAGAAAGTCCTGCCGCTGGTGAACGCAGGTTCGCCCGGGCAGGCAAAAGCCGCAGAGTAATTGCTAAAGCAGGAATTCCCCATTGGCCCTCACCGACCGCGTTCCCTATCAGGCCCTCATCGACCGCCCCAAACTGGTCCTTCCCAGCGGCAAGAAGCTGGCGGTCTGGATCATTCTGAATGTCGAAGAATGGCGGATCGAGAATGCGATGCCGCGCACGGTTCTCAGTCCGCCGATGGGGCAGCCGCTGCTCCCCGATGTGCCGAACTGGGCGTGGCATGAATACGGAATGCGCGCAGGCTTCTGGCGGCAGTTGAAGGCGCTGACGGACCGGAGCATTCCGGCCACACTCGCCATCAACGGCAACGTCTGCACATCGTATCCGCGCGTGGCGGCTGCCGCACGCGATGCCGGGTTTGAATTTATGGGGCATGGCTATCTGCAAGGGCCGATGCATAAACTCGACAATCAAGGCGACGCCATCAAGCGCGCTGTCGACGCCATTGCGAAATTCGCGGGTAAGGCGCCCCGATCGTGGGAAAGCCCCGGATTGACGGAGACCAACGACACCCTCGATCTTCTTCGGCTGAACGGCATCGAGTACGTCGCAGATTGGGTCATCGACGATCTTCCGCAGGACATCGACACCCCGCACGGCACGATCACGACGATTCCCTACACCGTCGAGACCAACGACATCGTCGTCCATGCATTGCAGCACATGGCGTCGGATCAATTCATGCGCCGGTGTATCGACCAGTTCGACCGGCTGTATCTCGAAGGCGCCGACAATGCCCGCGTGATGGCGATCTCAATTCATCCGTACATCACAGGCGTCCCGCACCGCATCAAGTATCTTGAGCAACTGCTCGACTATGTGATCGGCCATGACGGCGTCGCCTTGATGACCGCGAGCGAAATCGGCGACTGGTATCGCGGCCAGATGGTCAAAGCTTAAAATCCAGATTGGAGTTCAAACATGATCCGAGCCGCCATTGTCGGACTGGGATGGTGGGGACAGACCATTGCCAGCAATCTTGCGGCCAGCGAGGTCATCAGGCCGGTGCTGGGCATCGACCCTCTGGAGCCGATGCGCGCGAAAGGTGCCGCGCTGGGCCTTGAAACATCCAGCCGCTTCGAGGATGCCCTGACGCGCTCCGACATCGACGCCGTTATCCTCTGCACGCCCCAAGATCGCCATGCGGCGCAGATCGAAGCCGCCGCCATATCCGGCCGTCATGTGTTCTGCGAAAAGCCGCTTTGCACGACAGGAGCCGATGCAGAACGGGCCATTGCCGCTGTCACGAAGGCAAAGGTGCAACTCGGCATCGGCCATGAGCGGCGTTTTGAGCCAGCCGTCATCGAGATGCGCAAGCGGTTCGCAGATGGCGAGTTCGGCAACGCGCTCGTGCTGGAGGGAAATTTCAGTCAGGACAAGTTTCTCAAGCTGCAGCCGGACAACTGGCGCCTGTCGAATACGGAGAATCCCGTTGGCCCTCTATCGGCGACCGGTATTCATCTGGTCGATCTCTCGATCGCGATTCTCGGGAAACCCACCCATGTCTGGGCGCGGCTTGCTACGCTCGGGAGCCGTTTTGCAAACGGGGACACGCTCTCGATCACCATCGGATTCGAGAACCGCACGACGGCCACGCTGAACGCGGTCCTTGCAACCCCCTTTATGGGTCGGCTTGCGTTGCTGGGGTCAAAGGGCTGGATGGAAATCCGCGACCGGACCCATCCGGAAAATCCAACTGGCTGGGACGTGACGCGCGTTCAGCGCGATCGGGCGCCAGAAACCGCTTACTATCAGCCTCACCCAGCGGTGCGCGAAAACCTGGAAGCCTTCGGACGGGCGGCGCTAGGCGAAAGCTTCTATCCGGTAACGCATGAAGAAATGCTGATGAATGTTCGGACGTTCGAAGCCATTCAGCGATCAGCCGCCAGCGGCAGCATTGAGCCGGTTTGATTTTACAGCTGGCCGCTTGGCGCCATCGCCGGACACGCGGGCAAATCCAGCGAGATATCCGTCGATTGCATTGGCGATCATTTCTTCTTTTTCCTGAAGCGGCTCCATCTCATAGATGTACCTTCGGACCCCGTAATAGAAAATGCCGCCGTGGAAGACCCACGCCATTTCGATCTCGGATGCCGTCGGCTTGGCTTGCGTCGGCAGCCCCGCTTCGAATCTGACTTCCTTGATGATGCGCGTCAAAATCTTGTCCCGCACGACACCGACATACCAGCGATTGATGTCGAGACCTTTGAGGCCTGAGAACAGATAGATTCTGAGCCATTTTCGCGAAAAGATTACATTGGTATAAGCCTCGTAGAACTGCACCAGGCGTTCGCGGATGGGCCGCGAGCGGTTGGTGAGAAGCTTCTCCCAGCCGGTGTCGAGCGGCTCGAGATAAACCTTGCGATAGACTTCCTTGATCAGTTCTTCCTTGCTCGGAAAATAGCGATACAACAGCGGCTGGGTTACACCCAACCGGCGCGCGAGTTCGCGCGTGCCACCATTGAACCCCTCTTCGGAAAAGAACTCGGTTGCCTTGCGAACGAATTCCTGACGCCGGTCTTCAGGAGACAGGCGCTTCTGCTTGACGCGCGCAACCGATGCTGACGGCTTCTTTTTCATAAAAACCTGCTGGGACTATTACCCAGGAACAAAGTGACCAAAGCTTCCGCGTGCAAACAGCAGCGGCTCCGCACGGTTGTAATCATAAGCTTCGACGGCACCAAGGAAAATAACGTGGTCGCCCCCGTAATAGCGGTCGGCGCTGCGGCACTGAAATGTAGCCACCGCATCCGCGAGAACCGGCGCATCGCCAAGACCCGGCGTCCATGAGACCCCAGCAAACTTGTCGGCGGCGCGCGCGGCAAATTGCTTTGCCAGCCCCTGCTGGGATGCTCCCAATACATTGACCGCAAAATGGCTCGCGTTCTGAAAAATGCTCATGCTTGGGGAGTGGGACACCAGGCTCCACAAAACGAGCGGCGGATTCAGCGAAACCGACGAGAACGAATTGCAGGTCAAACCCGCCTGCCTGCCATCTGGCGTTGCTGCCGTGATGACCGTCACACCGGTCGCATAGGCTCCCAACGCGTTCCGAAAATCGCGCGGATCAATCGGCGAACTATCGCTCGACAACTCATTCCTGAAATCCACCGAATTCTGCGATGCAACCATCACCTGGCCTCTCAGAGGGTCAGGTTTTCGGATGGGAGATCAAGCGCGACACGGCCGTAGTTGGTTCCGGCAGCGTCGAAACTGAACGCAATGTGCGCATTAATCGCATGGGCATCGCGAAACTGCCGTTGCAGGGCACCCGTGGTGTACAGCCCGCGCGCACCGCTCGCCGAAAATAGCGTCGAGACCGCTTCGGTGCATAGATTGACCGCATATGCGCCGTCACGCCGGTATCGGGTTTTCTCCAGAAGATCGGGGACAGCGCCACGGCGTGCATCAGACATGGCCTCAATAGAGGTCCGGCGCATGATGAGACGCGCGGCATCAATTTTGGCGGAGGCCTCCGCGACCTTGATTTGCGTCGTTTGCAGGTCGCCAAGTTTCGCGCGGTTGTAGGTCGAAGCGCGATGCTTGGCGATCCCGACATAATCATCAAGACACGCCTGCGCATTGCCCAGGCCTGCGCCTGACAGCACGAATGGAAACAGGGAGAATACGGGCAAGGTGTAGAGCGCACTGGGATTTACCGCGCTCCCAGGCGTCACGCCACCGGCAACGTCCTTCACCGCGAGCGTCATGTAGTCAGGAACGAAAACATCCTTCGCTTCGACATCGTTTGAGCCGGTCCCTTTCAGGCCAGTCGAACTCCACGTGTCGAGAATTTTGTAGTCGGATTGCCTCAACAGAAAGATTCGGTACTCCACGCCATCCGCATCATCATCGGACGAAACGATCCCTGCAAGCATGTTCCAGGCGCATGAATCCACGCCTGACGAAAACGGCCAGCGGCCTGACAGGGTATATCCGCCGGCCACTTTCGTTGCTCGGCCGGCGGGAAATACAAACGACGACGCGATGAGAGCATCGACGTTATCTTTCCAGATCAAATCCTGTGCCCGCACGTCGAACATGCCCAGCATCCAGTGATGGCTGGCGAGGTTCGCAAGATTCCAAGCGACCGACGCGTCAGCAAGCGCGACGACATCCGCGAAATCAACAAGGGCTACATAATCGAGCTCCGAGCCGCCGACCCTCTTGGGCTGGAGAATTCTGAACAGACCGGATTCATGAAGCTCCCGTTCGGTTTCTGGAGGAAGGCGCCGCATCTCCTCGGTCTTTGCAGCACGCTCGCGCAACTTTGGAACGAGCGCGTGTGCGCGCTCCAGCATCTCTGAATAAGCGTCGTCTTGACCGTTTGAACGCCGGTCCAGATCAAGCTTGTGGACAGTGCCCGACATACTCGCCTCCCTGAAAAATTATCTCGCCGCGGCTTTCCTCGGAGCATTTGGCTTGATATGCGGACGGTCGAGATAGAGCGATGCTCTCAATCCCTCGTCGTCCTGAGTCGCAAACTCGGACAGCAATTTCATCTCCGGAATACGCGAACGATCCAGGGTATTCACATCCGGCCAATCAATCTCGACCAAATTCCCGGCGGGATCACGCAGATACATCTGCACGCAACCGTCTGGCAACTCGTTGACGGCATTACGGAACGCCGAGAAATCAAGCGCTCCGATCGCTTTCGCCCTCTCATGAGCCGCATGAAAATCGTCAACGTCGAGCGCAAAGTGCTGATAAACCGGGACACTATCTTCAAGTTCGAAAAGATGAAGTTGAAGATCCCCGCAACGCAGGTACCTGGTCTTGAAACCGAAATTGTAGGTCGGGATCAACTCCATACCCAGCACGGTCTGATAGAAACGAGCGGACTCTTCGAGGTTCTTTGCGCCAATGGAAAGGTGGTTAAAACCAAGGACTTTCATGTCTGCACTCCCGTAGGCTTGTTGAAGGCTTTTTATTTTATCACCTGATAAATAACTCACCGGAACCGGAATTGCAAGCACGGAGCCGCACGAGGCATGCAGCGCGCAAAATTGCTCCCCTCAAATATCGAATTTTCCAGTGCGAAGCCGGACCTTTAGGTCGTTCGAGGTAACCTAATCTGGCTTACCAAGCGCTCTCAGTATCTGAGCGCGCGATGAACGCGGGCGGTGAATTCCGCACAACGCCGCCCGCAGATCATGGACGCGCTCGGCGTTGCTGTCGGCCCGGCTGCCATCTGCATTGACGAAGCTGTTCTCGAATCCGATCCGGCAATGACCGCCCATGGCCGCCGCGGCGACCAACGATGCCGTCTCGGATGCCCCAAACGCGCAAACCCACCAATCGAAACGCTCACCGCCTCCATTATCCCGGACCTTCGCAACGAAGGGAGCGAGTTCAGCGGGGTCGCTTTCCTGAGCTGCGGCGTAGCGGCCAAGCGGAAAAATAACGGAATGGCGATCTCCGGGGATGATCCCGCGCTTCATGAGATCGAGCAGATGATCGAATTCGTTCGCCGCATAAACGATATGCTGAACGGCAATCCGCTGTTCGTGCGCCCATCGATACAGGCCAGCAGCTGCGCTTTCCGCGCTTGCGTCCGGGATCAATTCCTTGATTGCAATACTGACAGCCTCGGGACAAACCGCTCGCACCACGGCGATCTGCTCGTCCGGCTTGAACATGCCGACCGCTTCGGTTGTAATCTGCACAACGAACTCAGGACCGGCGAGCCGCCGCACGGCTTCGGTGGCGGCTAGATAGCGCGACGCATCAAGCGTATGACGGCCATCCGCATCGCGAACATGCATATGAATGGCTTGCGCACCGGCGCTCTTGCACGCGAGCGTATCCGCTGCGATCGCGTCGGCTGTCAGCGGCAGATTGGGATGTTCGGCATGGCCCTTGCGCGCGCCATTCGGCGCGACCATGATTGTCAGATCGGCCATACCGACCCTACCCTTCGGTGAAGCTCAATCGAGCGAATGAGAAGCGAAAGCACCGACTGCTCTACGACCTGAGCTTCTTTCGGTCAATTCCATGCATCGTCTCAAGCACAGCACAGACCGCTGCCGTGTCTTGCTCCCGGCGTCCGAGCGCAGAACCTGCGTGGTAGACTTGCGATGCTGCCGCATAGACCGGCAATGCACAGTCGAGATCCGCCGCGAAAGCGTCAATGATTGATATATCCTTGAGCTGCATACGGATCGTCGCGGTCGGCTCGTCATAACTTTCATCGCGCATCAAGGGGCCGCGCATCTGAAACATCCGCGAGGTGCCTGCACTGTCCGCGAGCGTATCGTAGACAACGGCGGGCTCTATACCAGCCTTCATACCCAGAACCATGGCTTCCGCCGCCGCCACATTATGGATCGTGACAAGATGATTGGCGATGTACTTCATAATGCTGCCACGGCCGAACGGCCCAAGGTAATGCTGTACACGGGACATGCCGGCGAAAACCGGAGCGCAAAGCTCAAAAGCCTTCTTGTCGCCGCTGCCCAGAATCACGAGGTCCTTTGCGACCGCCTGCGCACCCGTTCCACTAATCGGACAATCGAGGAGAATCTTGCCATTCTTCGCCATGATATCGAACGCGGCCTGCTTGATATCGAGCGGCAACGTGGAACATTCGATGACGATCTGACCGACCCCATCGGCCTGAGCGATGCCATCGACGCCGCTAATCACCTCAGTCAACGCTTCGGCCGTCGGCAACGACATGATGATGATCGGCGCCGCTTCGGCAACGGCACGAGGAGATGTCAGCGCCTGCCCTCCGAAAGTAATAAGACGCTCGGCTGCCGATGTCACAGGATCATAGCCAACGACGGTAAAACCAGCCTCGCGCAGATTGCGCGCCATTGCGGTGCCCATAATCCCGACGCCAACAATACCAACATTCTGATTCATTCTGCGCGCCTCTCGTCAACAGCATGGTTGTGACGCGCAATATCAGCAAGGGTCTTGATCTGACAACAGCAAACTGCCGGAGCGGAAACCCCGAGTTCACGCATTCAGGTTATGGCACAGGCCTTCTAACCGGAAAGGCGAAGAGAAATCTTCTGCAAGTCAGGGGTTGGTTGCGCAGCGACTGCTAAATCGGCGAATGCGCAACCTTGCTATCGGCAGGCGCCTGCTCGCGGTCCGTCATCCCGTAGTCGCGCAAGACGGCAGCAACGCGCAGCCGGTAGTTCGTAAAAACATCCTTGCGGCTGTTTGACTGGACACCGCGATGGACCTCCCAATTCCGGAAAGCGGTTACCGCCTCCTCATCCCGCCATATCGAAAGCGCGAGTAACTTGCCTGGATTCGAGAAACTCTGAAATCGTTCGATTGAGATAAAGCCATCCATCTTCTCCAGCTGCGGACCGAGCTTCGCTCCCATGTCGAGGTAACTCTGCATCTTTCCCGGCGCCGGCCATGATTCAAAGATAACTGCAATCATAATTGCCTCTTGATTGGTTTGACTGGAGGGACCGCTTCAACTCGGGAGCGGTCAACAAAACGAGATTCTAACCCGACCAAACGCGGGCTAGAGGGAAGAAGGTTGGATTCTCGCATTATCGTCGCGGCGGTAATCGCCCTTCGTCGAGCAACATCTTTGCGGCGGCATCAAAGCCTCTCCACGCAGCTGCGGCAAGAGAGCCTCCAGAGCTAATCCGGCGGACTCCAACGGCAGCGAGATCAGCCACGCTCGGACTGGGGCCCGTTATCATGACATTGACCGGCTTGGGCCTGACGGCCGCAACAATACTCGCGATGTCCGTCAGCTCCTTTACGCCCGGTGCATAGAGACAATCAGCACCTGCCTCTGAATATGCGACAAGACGGGCAATCGTATCCGAGCGATCTGGCCGTCCGATAAAATATCCTTCTGATCGCCCGACAAGAATGACATCTTCGCCGGATTGATCGATGGCGCGTCTTGCCGCGCGAACCCGCTCAACAGCTATCGAGAAGTCAAGAAGGTCCGGGCCATTCCGATCCTCGAGCGAAAGCCCGGAAACCCCGGTATCAATAGCCATCAGAACATTGGCAAACACTCCATCAGCGTGATCCGCATAGCCGGTTTCAAAATCTGCGTTGACCGGCAGGTCGGTGGCGGCGCAAAGGGTCCGCAGATGACCCAGCATTTCATCCCGCGATACCTGACCATCCTCCCGCCCAATTGACCACGCAAAGCCCGCTCCTGTCGAAGCCAACGCTTTAAATCCGAGCTTTTCCAATCTTCGCGCGCCCCCGGTATCCCAGGGATTTGGAAGAACGAAACAACCGTCCTGATGAAGAGCGCGAAAGCGCGCCCGCTTCGCCGCATTACGAGAAGACATTAAACTCGCTCCAGCTCCAACACGCAGACTCAACACCTCCCTTGTTCGAAGGCTGAAGGAGAGCGCGGGACATTAAAATTGAACCAGCCTCAAGCTAGCGATCAGTCGGGAGGAAGACTAACGCCTCAAACGACACATTCAATTGAATGATACTGCAAACCAGACGAGTGCAATTCACCCGACCGGCGCTGCGGCCTCGCTGAGTATCCATGAGCGGAAGGCGGCAATTCGTGGATCGTCGGCCCTGCTTTCCGCGCCGACCAGCCAGTAAGAAGTCGTGCTGCAAACGGCCTGCCATACTTCGACGAGGTCACCGGAAGCCAGTTCCGAATTGACCAGAGGCCTTCGTCCAATAGCGACGCCTAAGCCTTGGCGTGCGGCTTCGAACGCCATCTGTATTGTATCGAACTGTAGTCCCTTCGCAGGATCCGGCCCTGGACGGCCCGCTTCACGCGCCCATGCCTCCCAATCCTCACTGACTGTTGTCACGTGGATCAGCGGAGCTTCCTCAATATTCGCAAGATCACGCACGCGACCGTAGATAAGGGGCGAGCACACCGGAACCATCTCTTCCGTCAACAGCCTGTCGGCAACGACGCCCTGCCAATTGCCTTTTCCCATTCGAATAGCAAGGTCAACGCCGATCTCAGACAACTCGGTTCGTTGTTGAGCCGTATCGATGATGACGTGAATCTCCGGATGGAGCTCGCGAAATTTTTGGAGTCTTGGTAGCAGCCAGCGGACGGCGAATGTAGGCGCCGTACTGATCGAGAGCTGACCAAGGCTGGACCTCCCGGCAATTTTCGCACTCCCGTTCGCCAGCAATTCGAGAGCCTGCTGAACGATCGGATAGTACGCAGTTCCAGCCTCCGAAAGCACGAGCCCCTTCGTGGTTCGTATAAAAAGCGAAGCTCCCAGCCACGCCTCAAGGGATTGGATGCCATGGCTGACCGCGCTGGGCGTGAGCAGAAGCTCTTCGGCCGCATTCTTGAAGCTGAGCAACCGAGCCGATGCCTCGAACAGACGAAGCGCGTTCAATGGGGGCAGCCGAAGGCGCATAGCCCGTTCCTCTTCAAGACTGATTGTAACTTATCAGCATCACGGCTGTCTGCCGAAGTGAACATTTCTCATGCATCGGAGAAGATTATCAATTTGTCTGCCCCCGGTAATGGCTGCAACGTCCGGTCAACTCACGACAAGGAAGATAATCATGACCACGTCCGCCGAACGCCCCGTCCTGATCGAAACAGAGAATGGCATCGCCACGCTTACCCTCAACCGCCCGAACAAACTCAATGCCTTGAACTATGAGACGATCGATGCAATTCAGCAGCACCTCGACGCCATCGAACGGGACGACTCGATCCGAATCGTAATCTTGACCGGAGCCGGCGAGAAAGCCTTCAGCGCAGGCGCTGACATTGCTGGATTCTCGTCGAGCGTTGAAGCCGGCATGACAACGGCGATGCGCGATTTTGTGGGGCGTGGACAAGCCCTCACCAGACGTGTCGAAAATTTTCCAAAGCCGATTATCGCAGCCGTCAATGGCCTTGCCTTCGGCGGCGGATGCGAAGTCGTCGAAGCGTGTCCGCTCGCTATCGCAAGCGACCGTTCCCGCTTTGCCAAACCGGAGATCAACCTCGGCTTCCCTCCCCCGTTCGGCGGAACGCAGCGTCTGCCACGCCACATTGGCAGAAAGCGCGCGTTGCAACTGATTTTGACTGGCGAATCGATCTCCGCGGAAGAAGCCGCGCGCATTGGACTCGTCAATGAAGTCGTGCCGCATGTCCAGCTTCTGACACGAGCAAAGAGTCTCGCCGCGGCAATTATCGAGAAATCTCCAATCGCCGTCAGTGCCTGCCTCGCGAGCGTCACGCGTGGCATTAACCTTTCCATCGACGAGGGATTGGCCGTGGAGGCCAATCAGTTCGCACGCGTTGTACACACACATGATATCCGCGAAGGAATCAATGCGTTCCTCGAGCGCCGGCCTGCGCACTTCAATGGACATTGATACCCCCGATTGGCCGGCAGGCGCCAGCCTGTCGGCCAGTCGGATTACTCATCGGCTTTTTCTTCAAGCAACTTGACCATGACGAGGAGCGTCAGATTGGCCGGCGTTGGAATCGAAAGCTCCCCTCCCTTTCGAACGACATACCCGTTCAGATAGTCTATCTCCGATTTCTTGCCACGCGCCAGATCTTGCGCCGTGGATGAGTATTGATTTGGCATTGAGTCGGCCAAGGCCAACACGGCCTCACCGATGTTCCCCGGCACGGCAACGCCCAAAGCCGATGCGACCGCCGCGCATTCACGTACAACACTTCTGATGACTTCCGTTACCCCGTTGACTTTGAACAGCCGCCCGTAAGGCAGTTGCGCGACCGCCGACAACGCGTTGTATGCACAGTTCGTAATGAGCTTGACCCAAAGTTCATCGGCAACCTTGTCGGAGACCGCTGTAGGTACGCCAGCCTGTGTGAAGATTGCCGCGATACCTGTACTTGATGGCGAAGCGCCGATGATCAACTCGCCCCTGCCATGATGCCTGACATGACCGGGTCCAGCCATTTCGGCCGCGACGTAGACGATCGCTGGCACAGCAGCCTGATCAATCGTGGCTTGCAGGCGATCGGCATTGTCGACACCGTTCTGCAAACACAAGACCACCGCACCGTGCTTCAAGTGAGGTGCGATCAGACACCCTGCGGCTTCCGTGTCAGCCGATTTCACGCAAAACAGAACGACGTCCGCATTCGTGACACCAGCGGCGTCGGTCGTGGCAAATACCTGCACATGATCCTTGAACTCGCGGTGTTCGAGCAAGAGGCCATGCTGCCTGATCGCTTCCACATGTTGAGACCGGCCTATCAGTGTCACTGCATTCCCGGCCCTTGCGAGCATTGCACCGAAATAGCAGCCGACGGCGCCGGCGCCCATAACCGCAATTTTCATGCTCCGCCTCGAACCAGTTAAGACCGCATGTATTTAGTCATGAATTGAGCCGGCGAGCAAAGAACGACAGGATCTCGTCTCGCGCGGCAATGGTCGGCTGCCCCGCTTCGTCGATCAGGTGCGCTGTCACCACGCTGTGGGGAGTGGTGACATGGGTTGCGAAGAATGGAGGCAAGTCCGTATTGGCTGCGCTATCCGGGAGTACGTGGGTCACAAAACGGTCGCCGAGCGCTTCGGAAAAGGCGGCAAATCGCTGGGCTCTGCAAAACTTGTCTCCCGCGAAGCGATAAGCCATGACCGTGAGATCGTCCCTCTCGAGACGCTCCCGAACTGCGGCAAGTTCGTCAGTGGACATGCCGGTAGCAGCTGGATCGTTCAACGGTAACGACGGCTGGGACACGACGGGCGCCAGCATTGAGGATTCCAGCATCATTGAAAGCGCGAAGTTTCCCGTGAAGCACATTCCGATCGCACCTACTCCCGGGCCGCCACACTCCTCATGCGCATGTCGCGCCAGCGCCCGGAGCCATACAGTCACCGGACTGGATTCGTTGGCAGCAAACGCACGGAACTCGGCGCTGACGCAGGCTCGCTGAAAAACCATTGCGCCTTCCTCCGCGCCCGGCAAGGCGCCATCACGGCCGAACAGCGATGGCATGTACACAGTGAACCCTGCGTCGCGGACCCAGCGGCTGAAGCGAGCGACATGTGGGCTGATACCAGGCATTTCCGTCATGACGATCACAGCGGGTCCGGCTCCAGCGACATGCACGATCTTTGTGACGTCATTGAGCGTGATCTCCCGAGCCGTGAAATCCTCGAGAGCATCGTCCTTGTTCATTGACCGATCCGGCATCATCAGACTCCTTTGTTTAGTATCACAGGCTAGAGTGCTCGAAGAGCGGCTCCGCATCCGATGGACAGCGGCCAGCCTCAACGCATGAAGCGAGCAACCGGCCCTGCATCCCGCACAGCGGGGCTGCTTGTTGACGTCAACGACTGACGACAAGATGCTGCAAATGCTTGTAACCGGATGCGGCAGCGTGCTCGCGCAAACCCCAGAGGCTTCCGCCAACACCCCACATCCCATCCTCAACTTCGTCTATGATGATGGAGGTGCTGATCCTGCGCTTCTCCCCAGGGAGCGACTCAATGATGGCTCTATGCGCCAGTTCAACAAACCGCACCCGGCTTCGATCGTCGAGAACACCTTTGGCAAGGTTCACTGTGGCGACAAACGATATCAGCATGTCCGACAGATCGAGGCCGCCAAAAGTCCAGTTTCCGGCAGCCGCTTCCTCGATCATGACCATGCAAAGAGCGCGTTTCTTGGGATCGTCGGGGATTTGCTCGCATTCCGCGGCCGCCGAAACCAGATTTCTGGCCAGAGCGGCCTTGATTTCCGCGTTCAATACGCCGGCTGGAGCCTTTATCGTGATGAGAGGCATGTCATCTTCCATTGAGTCCAAATTATGAACTCAGGTTATAACTACCTAGATCCAATTTTGCAACTCAGATAAAGTGGCGCACATGACCGATACTCCCCTTATCCGCCGCTCACCTGTCCCGCCCGGCGATTGCAACCTCTGGAAAGCGTTTGGGCTGATCGGCGACCGCTGGATCTTGGTTATTCTCCGATCAGCGCTGTACGGGCTCAGGCGGTTCGATGACTTTCAGAACGAGCTGGAAATCCCCCGAAGCGTACTCAGCAATCGCCTCGCGCGGCTTGTCGAAGCCGGCGTCATGGAACGACAGGAATATCGCGAGGATGGGCAGCGGGCGCGGATTGAATATCCGCTCACCGACATGGGCCAGTCACTCAGCCTATCCTTCATGGCATTGACTGAATGGAGCGATCAGTGGATCGGCAACGGCTCCGGGCCTTTGACACTCCGATCAAAGACAACGGGACAAAAGCTCTTCGTCGCACTGGTTGACGAGCATGGGAAGCCGGTGAAGAAATCCGACATTGAGACGGTTATCACCCTCCCCTCGCGCCGATCCGCGAAGAACACTCGGTAGCAGCAACCGACGGATTGGTGGGCCCGGCAGGACTCGAACCTGCAACCAGACCGTTATGAGCGAGCCTATCAACCAAGACGATTGCGACAAATCAACGAGTTAGCGGATATTCGGTCACGTTTGTTTCTATCTATGGTGGTCGTTTCATTGGCGAAACACTGGTCATCAATAGATCCGATTAGAATTCCCACCAATGCTGACCGACACCCTGCGGCGTGGTCCGATCAAAATGTTAGTTCAGGATTTGACTATCTCCCTTGATGTTGACCAGACATAGCTTCAGGTGCCGGTGGTGGATGGTATCCAAGCGATGAGGACATACGGCGCGCTGGAGTGATGTCGCCAGTTTAAACCGGCGGTGAAAGATTCGACCGCAGGCGATGAACGCCCTTATTTCGTCCCACGCCTGCTTCCAGCGGCAGCCGATCGGCCATTCCCCGCCAGTCCGAGTACCATGTCCGAGAACCGCTCACCCTGCACCAGGACATGGTCGTGAAGCCGGCTTGCCGCCAGTTGCTCGTCACCGGCGCGGATCGCCTCAAGAATACCGGCATGCTCCTGCAGCGATTGCATAAGCCGGTTGCGCGCGCGCAGCTGGATGCGGCGATAAGCGCTCAACCGCTTGTGCAGTGCTAACGCCTGATCGGCCAGAAATTCGTTCCGGCTGGCGCGGTAGATCGCCTCGTGAAACAGGCGGTTCATTTCGTAATAGCGTTCGCTATCGCCTGCTTTCGCCGGAATTTCACAGCCCCGATGCGCTGCTTCAATGGCTGCTTCATGGTCGGGAGTCAGGCGACGTGCCGCAAGTCGCCCGCAGGCGCTTTCAATCTCCGCCATGGTTTCGAACATCTCGAACAATCTGGTCGGTGAAGGGACGCTGACGATCGCGCCGCGGCGTGGCCGAACATCGATGAAGCCTTCAGCACCAAGCTGAAGCAGTGCTTCCCGGATGGGGGTCCGCGACACTCCGAATCGCTCCGCCAACGAAGCTTCGTCCAGCCGATCGCCGGGGAGAAATTCCCCCGCAATTACAGCATCCTCGATCAACTGTTTCAGTCTGAAGGCTTGGCTCATTGCATACACCTACCCGATTTTTTCTATACCACGGGCTTGACAAAACATACATAATGCAATTCAATCTATATTGTATACAAAAATAGCAAATAAAAATGCAATAACACCATGGGAGGTATGGAATGAATATTTCAAGACGACGGGCTCTTGCGCTCGGAATCGCTGCGCCGGCCGTGCTCAAGTTCGAAAGTGTCCGCGCGGGAACAGCACTGAAAATCTCGCATCAGTTTCCTGGTGGCACTGCCACCGAGGGCGATTTTCGGGACCGGCTTTGCCGACGATTCGCGGCGCTGATCCAGGAGCGCAGCAAGGGAGCGATGACCGCAGACGTCTATCCCGGCTCATCGCTGATGAAGACCAACGCGCAGTTCTCGGCGATGCGGAAAGGCGCGCTCGACATGAGCCTCATACCAATTTCCTACGCCGGCGGCGATCTTCCCGAACTCAACATCGGTTTGATGCCGGGCCTCGTCACCGGTTACGACGAAGGCCTTGGCTGGAAGAACAAGCCAATCGGCCAGGAACTCAGCAAGTTTCTTTTGGCAAAGGGCGTCGTCATTGTCACCTGGATCTGGCAGGCAGGCGGTGCCGCCAGCCGCTCACGTCCACTGGTCGAAGTTGCCGATGCTAAAGGCATGAAGATCCGTGGCGGCTCGCGCGAGATGGATCTGGTGTTACAGGCCGCCGGCGCCTCCGTTCTTTCACTCCCCTCCAATGAACTCTATGCAGCAATACAGACCGGTGCCTGCGACGCCGCGCTCACCTCGTCCACAAGCCTGATGTCGTTCAGATTGGAAGAAATCGCCAAGCATCTGACAACCGGACGAGCCAAGAGCTACTGGTTCATGCTTGAGCCACTCCTCATGTCGAAGGCCGTGTTCGATCGTCTTTCCACCGAGGAACGCGACATCATCATGTCGGTCGGCGCCGAACTCGAAGAATACGGCCGCACCTCGGCCGTACAGGACGATATTCGCGTGGCAAAAGTCTATGAGGCAGCCGGCGCAACGATCCACGATCTCGATAGCGGTGTGATCAGGAATTGGAGAAACCTGGCGCGTGAAACAGCTTGGAAGGACTACACCAACAAGAGTGAAAACTGCGCTCGCCTGATCAAGCTTGCGATGGAGGCTGGATCATGAGTGCGCACGGTGTTGACCTCGACCATTCCGTCATTGTGACGGCATCGCGACCCGGCTCGATCATGGCGAATATCAACAACGCCATGGCCGTGTTGAACAAGATGATCGTTGTGATTTGCTCGATCGCCCTCATCGTCGCAAGCGCGATCCTAAGCTACAGCGTCGCTGCGCGCTATTTCTTCAATGCCGCAACCTATTGGCAGGATGAGGCCGCGGTCTTCCTGCTCGTCGGCGGCACGTTCCTGTCGACCGCCTTCGTTCAATCCAGCCGCGGCCATATCGGAATCGAGGCATTTACCGGCTATCTGTCGCCCCATGGAAACGCCATCCGAAGGCTTGTAGTGGATGCGGCAAGCGTTCTGTTCTGCAGCTTCTTCTCCTGGAAATCCTGGACACTGTTGCACGAGGCGTGGGTCGATGGGCAGGTCTCTGGATCAACTTGGGCACCACCCTTGTGGATTCCCTACTTCACAATGGCACTCGGCATGACGCTGCTGACACTGCAGATCGCGATCCAGTTCGTATCAGCGATCGACGGATGGAGGGGCAAATGAACACGTTTGCCATCGGAATGATGTATGGCGGCGCGACGCTTGCCATCATGGCCTCGGGCATGCCGATTGCGCTCGCGCTCGGCACGGTCGCCGTCATCTTCATGTACTTCTTCATGCCCGGCGCATCGCTCGATACGGTGACGCAGAACGTCTATGAAGAAATGGCCTCGATCACGTTGCTTGCTATTCCGCTTTTCATTCTGAAAGGCGCCGCGATCGGCAAGTCAAAAGCCGGACAGGATCTCTACAGTGCGTTGCATGTCTGGATGGGGCGCATTCCGGGCGGGCTCGGAATCGCCAACGTCTTTGCCTGCGCACTGTTCGCGGCGATGGCAGGATCGTCTCCAGCGACCTGCTCTGCTATCGGCTCGGCCGGCATTCCGGAGATGCGCAAGCGTGGATATTCCGGCGGCTTTGCTGCGGGTATCATTGCAGCCGGCGGAACGCTGGGAATCCTGCTGCCGCCCTCGATCACGATGATCCTCTACGCTGTTGCGGCGGAGCAGTCGCTCGGGCGCCTGTTTCTCGCCGGGATCGGCCCGGGGCTTTTTCTGGTTCTGCTGTTTGCGACCTACGCGGTCCTGAAGTTCAAGGCCGAATACGCTGCAGCGCGGCGAGCCTATCAGGCAGATCTCGAACAGCACGCAATCCTGTCGCAAGAGCGATTCACGATGGCGGCGCGGTTCGGCGCGCTGCCGCGTGTCCTACCCTTCATTGTTCTGCTCAGTGGTGTGATGATCGCGCTGTATGGCGGCTACGCGACGCCATCGGAAACTGCGGGCCTCGGCGGAATCCTCGCACTGGCCCTGATCGCCTCGATTTACGGAGTGTGGCGCTCGGCCGATCTCAGGCCGATCCTGGAATCGACGCTGAGAGAATCGACCATGCTGATGCTGATTATCGGCATGTCGCTGCTCTACTCATACGTTATGAGCTATCTCCATATCAGCCAGGCAGCGGCTCAGGCGATCGTTGCGATGCAGCTCTCAAAATGGGTTCTACTCGGAACGATCCTGGTGTTGGTGGTGGTACTCGGCTTCTTCCTGCCGCCGGTCTCCATCATCCTGATGACCGCGCCCATCATCCTGCCGCCGCTGAAGGATGCGGGCTTCGACCTGATCTGGTTCGGCGTGGTGATGACCATCGTGATGGAGATGGGCCTTATCCATCCGCCGGTTGGCCTCAACATCTTCGTCATCCGGAACATCGCACCGGACATTCCCTTACGCGACGTAATCTGGGGAACGCTGCCCTTCGTTCTGCTCATGGCACTGGCCGTTGTGATGCTCTGCTTCGTTCCCTCGATCTCCACCTGGTTACCCAATCTGGTCATGGGACCGCCTACCCGATAATCAAAACGGTGACGAGCCATGTTGAAAGATATCAAGTCCACGGGAATAGCAGCGCCCGAATTCCTGCAAGGGTTGATCGAGACGCTGACCGAGCGCGGCCGCGCCGTGCTCGGCAGGAAGCCGCTGCGCGAGCCGGCCGAGGATCGTGATCTCGAAGTCCTGGGCGAAGCGCTGCTGTCGCGGCGCGGGGAAGCATCAGGCGTCGCGCTGGCGCAATCGCTGCTCTGTGCCTTCGCAGACGCTGCAGAGCCGCAGCGACTGAAGTTCCTCTCTTCGCTTGCCGACCGGTTCGGGCCCGACCGCCGCGCGATCGAGCTCGCGGTCGCCGCCTATCAGCGCAAGGCGGACGGTGACCGCAGCAACCTCGAAGCGCTGCACACCGCGGCTGAGCCGCGTCGGCAGGAATTGATCCGGCGCCTCAACCTCGCCCCGGGCGGCACCGCCGCCCTAGTGCGAATGCGCCAAGTTCTACTATCGCTGCTTCCAGCTCATCCCGAGTTGCAGGCGGTCGACGATGATTTTGTTCACCTCTTCTCGTCCTGGTTCAATCGCGGATTTCTCGTGCTGCGCCCGATCGACTGGAATACGTCCGCCAGCATCCTGGAGAAGATCATCCGGTACGAGGCGGTCCACGCCATCCAGGACTGGGACGATTTGCGCAACCGCCTCGAGCCCTCGGACCGGCGCTGCTACGCCTTCTTCCACCCGCAGCTCATCAACGAGCCGCTGATCTTCGTCGAGGTCGCGCTCACAAAAGATATCCCGGGTGCGATCGGCCCGCTGCTCGACAAGTCGCGCCGGGCGATCGCCGCGCGCGAAGCCACCACAGCGGTGTTCTACTCGATCTCGAACACGCAAAAGGGTCTTGCCGGCGTGACCTTCGGCAACTTCCTGATCAAGCAGGTGGTGCAGGATCTCGCGCGGGAGCTGCCCAACCTGAAGACCTTCGTCACCCTGTCGCCAGGCCCGGGCTTTGCGGGCTGGGTCCGTCGCGAGCTCAAGACCGAAGCCTCGCCGGCGCTCGACGAGGAGACCCGCCGCGCGCTCGCAGCGCTAGAAGAGGGCGACAACATCGAAGCGGCGAAGGATGCCCTGACCTCGCTTGCCGCCTACTACTTCCTGAAGGCGAAGCAGTCGTCCGGCAAGCCGGTCGATCCCGTCGCCCGCTTCCATCTCGGCAACGGCGCCCGCCTCGAGCGACTCAACTTTCTCGGCGATCCGTCCGAGAAGGGGGTGAAGCAATCGTTCGGGATGATGGTCAACTATCTCTACGCGCTCGATCACATCGAGGCCAACCACGAGGCTTTTGCCGAGCATGGCACCGTCGTCGCCGCCGACGCCGTGAAAAAATCGCTGTGGGTGAATTTGTCGTCGCGCGATCTCGTCCCCGGTAACCAAACCCAATCGCGAAAGAGCACATCATGACCTGGAACCTGTACGATCGTCTGCTGGCCTCTGTGGATTCCGATTCGGCGATCTGCATAGAGAAAGAGGATGGCTCCGCGCTGAGCCATGCCGACCTTGCCCACCTCAGCGGCTCGTTCGCCAACTACCTCGCAAGCATCGGCGTCGGTGCCGGGCACCGCGTCGCGGCCAAGGTAGAAAAATCGGTCGAGGCCATCGCGCTGTATCTCGCGACGCTTCGGGCAGGTGCGGTCTATCTGCCGCTCAACACGGCCTACACTGCGGCAGAAGCGGAATATTTTATCCGCGATGCACAGCCGACCTTGATCGTCTGCGATCCCAGGGAAGCTTCCGATCTACGTGCCATCGCGGCGATGGCGGGTGGGCGCGTCGAGACTCTCGATCAGAACGGCCATGGATCGTTCGTCGACGCGGCTTCCGCTTTCCCGACCCATTTTGATACGGTGCGGCGAGACAAGGACGATCTCGCAGCCATCCTCTATACGTCCGGCACCACCGGCCGCTCCAAGGGAGCCATGCTGACGCATGGCAATCTGGTCTCGAACGCCATGACGCTCGTTCAGGAATGGCACTACTCGCGTGACGACGTCCTGATCCACGCGCTGCCGATCTTCCATATCCATGGTCTGTTTGTAGCCTGCAACGTGACATTCGCCGCCCGCGCGCGCCTGATCTTCATGCAGAAGTTCGATGCCGAACGAATCCTCGATGCGATGGCGCGGGCCACGGTGCTGATGGGTGTGCCGACCTTCTATGTTCGCTTGCTGCAGAGTACCAATCTGAACGAGCAGTCGACCGCCAAAATGAGATTATTCGTCGCCGGCTCCGCCCCCCTCCTGGCGGAGACTCATCGCGACTGGAAAGCGCGGACGGGTCACGAAATCCTCGAGCGCTACGGCATGACCGAGACCGGCATGATCGCTTCCAATCCGTATGACGGTCCACGTATCGCCGGCTCGGTGGGTCGCGCCCTGCCCGCGGTCCAGGTTCGGGTCGCAGATCCCGATAGCGGCGCGCGGCTCCTCACGGGTGAAGTCGGAATGATCGAGGTGAAGGGCCCGAACGTGTTTTCCGGCTACTGGAACATGCCGGAGAAGACCGCTTCCGAATTCCGACCCGACGGCTACTTCATCACCGGCGACCTCGGCAAGCTCGACTCGCAGGGATATCTCCATATCGTCGGCCGCGGCAAGGATCTGATCATCACCGGCGGCTTTAACGTCTATCCGAAGGAGATCGAGACCGAGATCGACGCGATCCCGGGCGTATCCGAAAGCGCGGTGATCGGCGTTCCCCACGCCGACTTTGGCGAAGGTGTCACCGCCGCCGTGGTGCGGGCGCCCGGATCGGCCGTGGACGAACACGCCATCCTCGATGCGCTGTCGGGAAGGCTGGCAAAATTCAAGCAGCCCAAGCACGTTATCTTTGTCGACACATTGCCGCGCAACACCATGGGCAAGGTGCAGAAGAACCTGCTGCGGGAGCGCTTTGTCGATCTCTATTCAGCGAAGGCCGAATAAAAAGGGCCCCCTCCACGCCCGAGCGCATGAACGGCCTCATCCTTGGCGGCGTCGATGAGATGCGCCAACACATGACCAAGGTCGGCGTCGAAATCGCGGGCCAGAATCATTTCTACCTGAGAACTGCGGTTGTCGACCGCAAGGATGGCGGCAAGACTGATGTCGAAACTCTGATGGCCGAATTTCTCTACGCGAGGCTTGGCCTCGCCGATCTCACAAAAGCGGAAGCATAGTAGCGCGAGCACCTGATGCAAAAGAACAATAACGAGCTAACTTCAATGACGATCCCGCAAATGACAATTGATGTCCTTCAAGCCTTCGCGGACGCATGGAACCGGCATGACATCGACGCCCTCATGTCCTTCATGACCGACGATTGCGTGTTCGAGTCTGGCACTGGCAACGACGTATCTGGGACCACATTTGAAGGCCGCGAGGCTGTCCGCCGCGGCTTCATGCTGGCCTGGCAGACGGTCCCCGATGCACGCTGGAAGAACGCCCGCCACTTTATCAGCGGCGAGCGCGGCGTTTCGGAATGGACATTTACCGGCACAAACACAGGCGGTCAGTATATCGAGGTCAAGGGATGCGACATTTTCCACTTCCGCGGCGATAAGATCGTCAGGAAGAATTCGTTTCGAAAACAGCGCATGTAACGACGGGCAGGTTCCGAAATGGGCGGCGCGGACAGCCGGATCGTGCGAGGCCGATGCCCCGTTCGCCACTGTCCGAACCTGATATTTCAGCGAAACGGGCACACCGTCCGCAAGACCGAGCGGCTTACCGCGCTGGTGTGCGAGATTTCGGAATCATTCATTGCGGCAACCGGCCCTTGATTTTTGCAAGACCTGCAGCCGCGCAGGCCTCGTC
>NZ_JBXAFS010000024.1:0-49615 GCF_058793355.1 Afipia sp. MLSD5-FHT05B12 | reverse complement strand
GCGGGGCGCTCGGGCGGTGGTGCATCGCCAGAGGCGGCCTGATGCGCGGCGGCGCGGCGAACCGCATCGGCCTCGACCCGGCGCACCGCGTCCTCGAGCGCCAGGCGCTCGCGCGTGATTTCGGCTTCGCTCAAGGCAGGCTGCACGCCGCGCAACTGGGAAATCAGCGCCGTCCGCGCCCGCTCATAGAGCGCGCGCCGTTGCTCGCCGGGGGCACTGGGGTCCAGTCCGGCGATGGCGCGGGCTATGAGCGGGTAGTAATCAGCCATTCTGATCCAGTTTGCAGGATTCTAACGCCATCCTGTTACTTAAAATATCGTCACATCCCCGGAAAAACGTCGCCGCCTTTCCGTCTCCTGCTCAGGCCTCGAATGGGTTTTGCACGAGGATAGTATCCTCGCGTTCCGGGCTGGTGGAAAGCAGCGCGATCGGGCAGCCGACCAGTTCCTCGACCCGCCGCACATATTTGATGGCCTGCGCCGGCAGATCCGCCCACGACCGGGCATTGGCCGTCGGCTCCTTCCAGCCTTCGATGGTCTCATAGATCGGCTCGACCCGCGCCTGCGCGCCCTCGCCCGCGGGCAGATGGTCGATCTCCTTGCCGTCGAGCTTGTAGCCGACGCAGACCTGGATCTCGTCGAAGCCGTCGAGGATATCGAGCTTGGTCAGCGCGAGGCCGTGGATACCGCAGGTCCGCGCGGTCTGCCGCACCAGCACGGCGTCGAACCAGCCGCAGCGCCGCTTGCGCCCGGTGTTGACGCCGAACTCCTTGCCGCGCTGGCCGATCAGTTCGCCGATCTCGTCGGTCAGCTCGGTGGGGAACGGCCCCTGTCCGACGCGCGTGGTGTAGGCCTTGCAGATGCCGAGCACATAGCCGACCGAACTCGGGCCCATGCCGGTGCCGGTCGCGGCCTGCGCCGCCACGGTGTTGGACGAGGTGACGTAGGGATAGGTGCCGTGATCGACGTCGAGCAGCGCGCCCTGCGCGCCCTCGAACAGGATGCGCTTGCCCTCGCGGCGCTTGTGATCGAGCAGATTCCACACCGAGTCCGCGAACGGCAGCACGCGCGGCGCGATCGCCGTCAGCTCTTTCAAAATGTCCGCGCCGTCGATCTCCGGCAGATTGAGGCCGCGGCGCAGGGCGTTGTGATGCGCCAGCAGACGATCGATCTTGTGCGGCAGCGTCTGCGGATCGGCGAGATCCATCAGCCGGATCGCGCGGCGGCCGACCTTGTCCTCATAGGCCGGGCCGATGCCGCGCTGGGTGGTGCCGATGGCGTTGGCCTTGCTGGCGTTCTCGCGCACCGCATCGAGTTCGCGATGCAGCGGCAGGATCAGCGTGACGTTCTCGGCGACGCGCAGATTGTCGGGCGAGATCTTCACGCCCTGCCCTTGCAGCTTGTCGAGTTCGGTCAGGAACGCCTGCGCGTCGAACACCACGCCATTGCCGATCACCGACAGCTTCGAGGGCCGCAGCACGCCCGAGGGAAGCAGCGCGAGCTTGTAGGTGTTTCCATTGATGACGAGCGTATGGCCGGCATTGTGGCCGCCCTGAAAGCGAACGACGATGTCCGCCTGCTCCGACAGCCAGTCGACGATCTTGCCCTTTCCTTCGTCGCCCCACTGGGCGCCGACGACGACAACATTAGCCATTTCCAGACAATCTCCCGCAACCCGCAAATTCGCTGGAAACCCAGCGCCTTGCAGCCAGGGTAGCGCTTGCGAGGCATGTCACCGGATAACGGATGCGCGCATGGGACGCAAGCGCCAACGGCAGTTGACGCCCATGCAGGATAGGGCGCAAATCATTGATATCCCCAAATAATTCCCGCCAGTCCCGGCCTTCCTTGCAAAGCCCATAATCCGTCACTGACATGAACGATCCCGCCCTGCGATCCGCGACATCCTGGCTCATGAACAGGCCATATCTGCTGCTGTCGCTGGCCCCGCTGTTCTGGGCCGGCAACATCGTGCTGGGCCGCTTCATCGCCGCGGATTTTCCGCCAATGGCGCTCTCCTTCCTGCGCTGGGGCTGCGCCTGCCTGATCGTTCTGCCATTCGCCTGGCCTCATCTGCGGGCTGACTGGCCGATGATCCGCAAGCACCTGCCGCTGCTCACGCTGCTCTCCCTCACCGGCCTCGCCGGATATAACGCCATCGCCTATCTCGGCCTGCAATCGACGCAGGCGCTGAACGCGCTTCTGATTCAGTCCTCGGGGCCTCTGTTCGTGGCGCTGTGGTCGCTCATTCTGCTCGGCATCCGGCTTACCTGGCCGCAGACCATCGGCATCGGCATTTCGCTGCTGGGCGTTCTCACCATCCTGTCGCGCGGCCAGCCGGAAATACTGACCGCGATTCATCTGAACAGGGGCGATCTGCTCGTCACTCTCGGGATGGTCGTGTTCGGAATCTACTCCGTGCTGGCGATGAAACGCCCGGCCATTCATCCGCTCGCCTTCGTCGCCTTCACGTCGGGTTATGGCACCCTGCTGCTGATTCCCGCCGTGATCGTGGAAGCCCTGAGCGGTCATCATCCGGCGCTGAGCGTGAACAACGCACTCACGCTGGCCTATGTCGCGATCTTCCCATCGATCCTCGCCTACCTGTTCTTCAACCGCGGCGTCGAGCTGATTGGCGCCAACCGCGCCGCGCCGTTCTTCCATCTGATCCCGGTGTTCGGATCGGTGCTCGCCATCGCCTTCCTCGGCGAGCGGCCGCACCTGTACCATCTCGCCGGCTACGCGCTGGTGCTGACCGGCGTCGTTATCGCCGCGCGGAAAAGCGCCCGGCGCGCGAGCGCGTAAATCATCCGGCCGATCCGGCTCATGCGGCCGGACGCATATCCTTCGCCAATTGCACAAGCCACCGCCTGACGGCCTTTTCGTCGGATGCGGTGAGACCCGCGCTCACCCGCTTCTCGACCCGGCCAGCGCGCTCGCGGCACTTCATCCGCAATCCATGTCCCGCAGCCGTGGTCTGCAACCGGAGAATCCGGCCATGCACAGCATCGGGCGACTTTTCGATCAAACCATCCCGCTCGAGATTCTTGACGATCAGGTTGATGGTCTGCGGTGTCAGCATGGTCAGCCGGGCGAGATCGGCGCCGGACAGGCCCGGATAGGAATCGATCATGGTCAGGATCGAAAACTGCGGCGGCGTCACGCCGAGGTCGGCCAGCGCCCGCTCCAGCGCCAGGCGCATCGCGGCCTGAGCCTGCGACAGCAGGTAGGGCAGATGCCCCTCTTCGCCGCGCATCGCTTCGCCGATCTGCGGAACCTGCGCGGAATGTGGTTTCAGGCTCTTGCGAATCATATCAGACCTCTTACAACATATCAGTACTCGAATATTATACGGAGCACAACATGAACGGCCGGCATGTCAGACTTCTCCAGCAGCATCTCGAAGCCGAGAACGCGCAGGATCTCGAGGGCACGCTCGCAACCCTTCATCCGGACTGCGTCTTCCAGGATCACGCGACGGGGCAGGTGTGGCGCGGGCACGGCGGCGCGGCGGATCATTACCGGCAATGGTGGACGACCTTCGACGTGACGGTGAAACGGTCGGCGGATCAATCCGCGGGCTGGCCGGACGACAACACGTTCATCGCGGAAGCGACATGGAGCGGCCGTCATGTCGGGGATTTTCTCGGAATCGCCGCGAGCGGGCGTGAGATATTGCAACGCTTCGTGGTGGTCGTCGGCTTTCGCGACGGACTGATGACCAGCGAGCGCTTCCATTACGATCTCGCTTCGCTGCTTCGCCAGATCGGCAGCGATGTGGTGCCCGACATCGTCAGCCTGCCTTACAGCACGATAGCGGCATGACGCCCAAGAAGCGTCGACCTTCGCTGAAGCCTCGTCAAAATTGCGATTTGCTCCCTCTCCCCGCTTGCGGGGAGAGGGTTGGGGTGAGGGGCTCGCTTCGCTACCTGCTGCAATAGCCCCTCACCCGACATGCCATAGCGCGTCGAAGACGCGCGTAAACGCGCTGATGGCATGCCGACCTCTCCCCGTAAAACGGGGAGAGGTAAAACAAGCGCGATGCCCGCGTAGCGCAACGGAGCAATCCGGGATTGGCGGTTGTGAAGGGTGCCAAATATCCCCACAACCTGATGCATCCTCTTTCCCAAAGACCCATGACCGTCGCCGATCCGCCCTTGCGCCAGTCTTCGCTTGCCTCACGGCTGGCGAACCAGCCCTACCTGCTGCTCAGTCTGATGGCGCTGTTCTGGGCCGCCAATATCGTGCTCGGGCGCTACGTCGCCGGCCACGTTCCGCCGTTCACACTGACATTCCTGCGCTGGGCCGGAACATTCCTCGTCGTAGGCCCTTTCGCGTGGCCCCATCTGCAACGCGACTGGCCGACGATGCGCCGGCACATGCCGCTGCTGCTGGTTCTGGCGCTGACCGGCTTCGCCCTCAACAACGCGCTGTCCTACTGGGGACTGCAACACACCCAGGCGCTGAACGCGCTGCTGATCCAGTCGTCGGGACCACTGTTCGTGGCGCTGTGGGCGCTGGTGCTGTTCGACGTGCGGCTGTCATGGATGCAGGCCGCCGGCATCCTCGTCTCGCTGCTCGGCGTACTCGTCATCGTTCTGCGCGGAGATCTTGCCGCACTGGCGGCGATCCAGGTCAACGCCGGTGACATCAGTTTCGCCGGCGCACTGTTCGTGTTCGGACTGTACTCCGCTCTCATGACGAAACGCCCGAAGATCAATCCGCTCTCGCTGATCGCGTTCACCACCGGAGCCGGAGCGCTGATGCTGGTGCCGCTGGTGGGATGGGAAGTCTCGATCGGCGACAGGCTGACGCTCGATACGCTGACGGCCGCCACCGTCGTCTTTGTCGTGATCTTTCCCTCGACACTGGCCTACATCTTCTTCAACCGCGGCATCGAACTGATCGGGCCCAACCGGGCCGCGCCGTTCTTCCATCTGGTGCCGGTGTTCGGTTCGGCGATGGCGATCGTACTGCTCGGCGAGAAGCCGGAGCTGTTCCATCTGGTCGGCTACCTGCTTGTACTGGCGGGCGTTATCACCGCATCGCGGCGCGGATCGGCCGGGAAACGTCCCGCTTCCTAGTGGAGTGGATTTTCGCCGCGACTTCGCGCAGTCTCTCCCTGAGGCGCTCATACGCGCCAAGCGAACGGCGCAGGTCACCGCTTCGGTGGCCTGACGACCGCAACGTAAAAAAAGATCAGGGCGGAGACACCATCAATGAATTTTCTGAAATCGACGATATCGCCAATGACCTTGGCGCTCGCCATCGCGGCCGGCATTCTGGCTGCCGGACCATCGGCCGCCCAGACGGCCTGGCCCGCACCGGGCAAGAACATCACGCTGGTGCTTCCGTTCGCGGCGGGCAGCGGCACCGACAGCACGACCCGCCTGATCTCGAAAGAACTCGCCGTCGGGCTCGGCACCAACATCGTGATCGAGAACAAGCCGGGCGCCAACGGATCGATCGCGGCGAGCTACGTCGCCCGCTCCGAGCCGGACGGCTACACGATTTTCGTCACGACCAATACGTCGCATTCGGCCAATCCGTATCTGCTGAAGAACATGACCTACGATCCGATCAAGGATTTCACGCCGGTCGCGCGCACCGGCGACCTGCCGTTCATGCTGGTCATCAATCCGGAGATCCCGGCCAATTCGGTCGCCGAACTGGTCGCGCTCGCGAAGAAGGACCCCGGCAAGTACTCCTACGCCAGCGGCAGTTCGTCGGCGATCGTGTCCGGCGCGACCTTCGCCACCCTTGCGGGCCTCGATCTGCTTCACGTTCCCTACAAGAGCTCACCGCCGGCGCTGACCGACGTGATCGCCGGCCGGGTGTCCATGATGTTCATCGACGTTCCGACGGGTCTGCCCCACGTCAACGGCAAGGCGCTGAAGGCGCTGGCGGTGACGACGATCAAGCGCTCCGCGCTGCTGCCGAACCTGCCCACCATGGACGAAGCCGGCGTCAAGGGTTTCGATATCACCTCCTGGCAGGGCTATCTCGGCCCGGCCAACGTGCCGAAGGATATCGTGACAAAGCTGAATGCGGAGATCCGCAAGGTCATCGAGCGGCCCGACATGCAGAAGGAACTGGCCGGCCGCGGCATGGAAGCGTTCTCCGGCACGCCGGAGAGTTTCGACAAGTTCCTGAAAGAGCAGCTCGTGGTGTGGGAAAAGCTGATCCGGGAAGCCAAGATCGAGAAGCAGTGAGTGCTGATCCTCGAGCAACCCACGATGTCGTCCCCGCGAAAGCGGGGACCCATTGCTCGAAGCAAGCTCATGATGACGGAAGATGGGTGTGACGTACCACGTCTACATTCTCGCGAGCCGGCCCAATGGCACGCTTTACATCGGCATCAAAAATAATCTTGCCTTGCGGCTATCTCAGCATAAGGGTGGCCACGGATCGGAATTCGCGCGGCGCTACAGCATTAGTCGTCTGGTGCATGTTGAAAGCTACGACAGGCCTTCAGATGCAATCCTACGGGAGAAGCAGCTCAAGAAATGGAACAGGGCCTGGAAAATCGAGCTCATTGAAAAGGACAATCCGGAATGGCGAGACCTGTCTGACTTCGCCGTCTCCGGAATTTCCTAGGAAGCGTGGGTCCCCGCTTTCGCGGGGACGACACCCTGCATGTAGCGATATTCCGCACAGCGAGCGTTACGCCGCCCGCACCTTGCCGAGGAATTCCTCCACCGCCGAACGCAGCATGCCCGACTGCTGGTCGAGATCGCGGGCGCTGGAGAGAACATCCGTCGCCGCCGTGCCGGTCGCAGCCGCGGCCGCGCTGACGCCGCCGATGTGATCGCTGATCTCGGTCGATCCCGCCGCCACCGACTGGATGTTGCGCGCGATCTCGCGGGTCGCGGCGCCCTGCTCTTCGACGGCGCTGGAGATGTTCATCGTGATCTCGCTCATCCGCGCGATCGTCTCGGTGATGCCGCCGATCGACACCACGGCGTCGCTGGTGGTCGCCTGCATCGCCGCGACCTGGGCCGAGATTTCCTCGGTGGCCTTGGCGGTCTGGTTGGCCAGCGCCTTGACCTCGGACGCCACCACGGCGAAGCCGCGGCCCGCCTCGCCGGCGCGCGCGGCCTCGATGGTCGCGTTCAGAGCGAGCAAGTTGGTCTGCGCCGCGATCGAGTGAATGAGCTGCACCACCTCGCCGATCTTCTCGGCGCCGCTGGAGAGAACCTGCACCGTCGCGTTGGTGCGCTCGGCGTCGCTGACCGCCTTGCTGGCGATCTCGTTCGACTGGTTGACCTGGCGGGCGATCTCGGCGACCGAGCTCGACAGCTCTTCCGCCGCCGCCGCGACCGTACCGACGTTACTCGATGCCCGTTCGGACGCCGAACCCACGGTGGCTGCGCGTGCGCTGGCATCCCGCGCCGACGCGGTCATGGATTCCGCCGTCGACTGCATGCCGGCCGCCGATGTCGCCACCGAGCGGACGATACCGTTGACGCTGCTCTCGAAGTTGCTGGCGATGCTGTTCATGACCGCCTTCCGCTCTTCCGCGGCGCGCTGCTGGGCTTCCGCTTCGACCTTTTCGAGACCGCGGATGCGCACCGCGTTGTCCTTGAAGACCTGCACCGTCGCAGCCATCGCGCCGATTTCGTCGCGGCGATCGCTGCCGGGGATGCTCTCCTCAAGCTGGCCGTCGGCCAGCGACTGCATGCGCGCGCCGAGCTGGCTGAGCGGACGGGTGATGCTGCGGCCGATCATCCAGGCAATCGCGCCGGAGACCGCGCCGATCATGAGAGTAGCCACAACCAGCGCCATGATGATCGGCATCAGCTTGGCATCGAGATCATCGAGATACACGCCGGTGCCAACGAACATGTTCCAGCCGGGAATGCCGACCGCATAGGACAGCTTGCGGATCGGCTTGTCCTCGCCCGGCTTCATGTATTCGTAGCGCAGCGTCACCTCGCCCTTGGCGGCGACACCGTCGCGCAGTTCGCGCGCCAGCTTGCGGCCGTTGGTTTCGACTTCGAGGCGGTTGCTGCCGATCTGCTTCAGGTCCGGGGTCGCCACGGTGACGCCGTCCATGGTGTAGGCGAACATGTAACCGCTGCCGTTGTCATACGTCAGCGTCCGGGCGCTGCGGCCGAATTCCGCGATCGCCGCATCCTTGGTCATCTTCCCGGCTTCAACCTGCTTTTGCAGCCCGATCGCCATGTTGCGCGCGGTTTCCACCAGCGCATGAGTCTGCGCCTCGCGCGCACTCACCATTTCCCGTTGCATCATGAAGGCGGAGTAGAGGCCCGCTGCGCTGAGGCCAAGCAGGGTCACACCGACCAAGATACCGAGCTTGGCGGCGATGGGCAGGTTGTTCAGAAATTTCACGATGAGACTCCGGGGCGGGCCGCGCTTCTGCACGGTTTCGTCTCAATCAATTATCGAAACTTCCTTTCGGGTTGGTTACCCAAGCGCCCTCGCGGCTCCGGCTCGCCGGAAAACAAAACGGGCCGGAGAAACTCCGGCCCGTGATTCGAAATCTGATTTTCAGAGCCGTCCCGGCGAAGGCCGGAACGGCGAGAATGACAGACGTCCCTCGCGCTCTAGAACGTCAACACCTTGGCCTGCTTGACCTGCGGCAGCGCCGCCACCTTGGCGAGAACATCGGCCGGCACCGCGCCGTCGACCTCGACCAGCGCGATGGCGTCGCCGCCCTGCTCGTTGCGGCCAAGATGGAAGGTCGCGATGTTGATCTTGGCATCGCCGAGCAGCGAGGCGAACTTGCCGATGAAACCCGGCTTGTCCTCGTTGGTGATGTAGATCATCGACTTGCCGAACTCGGCATCGACCCGGATGCCCTTGATGTCGACCAGGCGCGGCTTGCCGTCATGATAGACCGTTCCGGACACCGAACGCTCCTGCCGCTCGGTCGTCACCGTCACCGTAATCAGGCTCTCATAGTCGCTCCGCGCCGCACGGGTCACCTCATCCACCACCATGCCGCGCTCCTTCGCCACCACCGGCGCGGAGACGACGTTGACGTCGCCCAGCATCGGCCGCAGCATGCCGGTCAGCGCCGCCGAGGTCAGCGCCTTGATCTTCATGTCCGCGACCACGCCTTCATAAGTGATCGTGACCTTGGCGATGCCGGTTTCGGTGAGCTGGCCGGCGAACGAGCCGAGCTTTTCGGCGAGTTCGATGAACGGCTTCAGCTTCGGCGCTTCTTCCGCGGTGATCGAGGGGAAGTTGACGGCGTTGGAGATCGCCCCGGTCAAAAGGTAATCCGACATCTGCTCGGCGACCTGCAACGCGACATTTTCCTGCGCTTCCGTGGTGGAGGCGCCGAGATGCGGCGTGCAGATGACATTGGGATGGCCGAACAGCACGTTGCTCTTGGCCGGCTCTTCCACGAACACGTCGAAGGCCGCGCCCGCGACCTGCTTGGAATTCAGGGCATCGACCAGCGCCGCTTCGTCCACCAGACCGCCGCGCGCGCAGTTGATGATGCGCACGCCCTTCTTCATCTTGGCGATCGAGACCGCGTCGATGATGTTCTTGGTCTTGTCGGTGAGCGGAGTATGCAGCGTGATGAAGTCGGCGCGCTTGAACAGATCCTCAAGCTCGACCTTCTCGATGCCGATGTCCTTGGCGCGCTCCGGCGACAGGAACGGATCGAACGCGATCACCTTCATGCGCAGGCCGAGCGCACGGTCGGCGACGATCGAACCGATGTTGCCCGCGCCGATGATCCCGAGCGTCTTGCCGGTGATTTCAACGCCCATGAAGCGGTTCTTCTCCCACTTGCCGGCCTGGGTCGAGGCGTCGGCGGCGGGAATTTCGCGGGCCAGCGCCAGCATCAGCGTAATGGCATGCTCGGCGGTGGTGATCGAATTGCCGAACGGCGTGTTCATCACGATGATGCCCTTCGCCGTGGCGGCGGGGATCTCGACGTTGTCGACGCCGATGCCGGCGCGGCCGATGACCTTGAGGTTCTTGGCCTTCTCCAGAATCTTCGCGGTCGCCTTGGTGGCGGAGCGGATGGCGAGGCCGTCATAGTTACCGATGATCTCGGCGAGCTTGTCCTTGTCCTTGCCGAGATCCGGCTGGAAATCGACCTCGACGCCGCGATCCTTGAAGATCTGCACGGCGGCAGGGGACAGCGCATCGGAAATAAGAACTTTGGGTTTGGTCATGATGTTGATCCATCTTCGTCATTCCGGGGCGCGAGCCTTTGCGAGCGAACCCGGAATCCAGACGAGGTTTATGTGATTTGTGATTGGATTCCGGGTTCGCGCTTCGCGCGCCCCGGAATGACGAGTTAAGCCGCCTTGGCGAGCGAAGCCTTGGTCTCGGCGAACGCCCAGTCGATCCACTGCGTCAGGATCGCGACGTCCTTGGCCTCAACCGTCGCGCCGCACCAGATGCGAAGACCCGCAGGGGCATCGCGGTAGTGCGCGAAGTCGTAACCGGCGCCTTCCTTCTCAACCGCAGCCACGAGCTTCTTGGCGAAGTCAGCCTGCGCGTCGGCGGAGAGCGCCGTGATCGCCGGATCGATCACCTTCAGGCATACCGAGGTGTTGGAGCGGATCGCGGGATCGGCGGCAAGGAAGTCGACCCACGGCGTCTTCGCCTTCCAGTCGGCCAGCACCTTGGTGTTGGCGTCGGCACGCGCGATCAGCGCCTTGAGACCGCCAACCGACTTCGCCCAGTTCAGCGCATCGAGATAGTCCTCGACGCAAAGCATCGACGGCGTGTTGATGGTTTCGCCGACAAAGATGCCTTCATTGAGCTTGCCGCCCTTGGTCATGCGGAAGATTTTCGGCAGCGGCCACGGCGGCGTATAGCTCTCGAGCCGTGCGACGGCACGCGGCGACAGGATCAGCATGCCATGCGCGGCCTCACCGCCCAGCGCCTTCTGCCAGGAGAAGGTCACGACATCGAGCTTCGGCCAGTCGAGCGGCTGCGCGAACGCGGCGGAGGTGGCGTCGCAGATGGTCAGGCCTTCGCGGTCGGCCCTGATCCAGTCGGCATTCGGCACGCGCACGCCGGACGTGGTGCCGTTCCAGGTGAAGACGATGTCCGAGTTCTTGTCGGCCTTCGACAGATCGGGAATCTCGCCATAACCGGCGTGGAGCTTGACCACGTCCTTGAGCTTCAATTCCTTGACGATATCGCCGACCCAGCCTTCGCCGAAGGATTCCCATGCGATGGTGGTGACCGGGCGCGGCCCGAGCAGCGACCACAGCGCCATTTCAACGGCGCCGGTATCGGACGCAGGCACAATGCCGATCCTGTAATCGGCTGGCACCTCAAGCACTTCGCGCGTCAGATCGATCGCGAGCTTGAGTTTGGCCTTGCCGGTCTTCGCGCGATGCGAACGGCCGAGGGCTGCGTCCTTGAGATTTTGGGGGGTCCAGCCGGGGCGCTTGGCGCAGGGGCCGGAGGAAAAATGCGGCACGTTCGGCTTTGAGCCGGGCTTCGCTACAGTCATAATCTATCCTTCCAGATAGCTAGCCTCCCGTTGGGGGGAGGTGTCCCGCCGCCGTCAATATGGAAGGTTTGGGATTTCGTCAAGGAACATCGCTGGACGAAAATCACAAAGCTGGGATGCAGACGCCCGCCCCAGCCCGATCAGGCAGGTTTGCGCCATTCCTCCAGCGGGATATTGGGCATCTCGAAACGCTGCGTCGTGCGGGTGTACCAGCCGCCTTCCATGCGCCCGATCAGATCGAGTTTATCCGCGTCAACATACTGCCGTGCGGCATCGATCACCGCATGATCCTGCACATGGACCATCAGGATGCGGCCGAGCACCAGGCTGAATCCGCCGAGCACGACCTCCTGCATGAACGTGCATTCCATCGAGACCGGCGACGCCGCGATCCGCGGCACAGCGACCTTCTCAGACGGAACGAGTTTCAGGTCAGCCTCGGCCGGCTCCTCGACGCCCTTCGGAAATGCGATCGACGTGATCCGCATCTGCTGCGCGAGACTATAGGGCACGAGATTGACCACAAACTGTTCGTTGGCGCGGATATTGGCACGGGTGTCCTTCGGCTCGCCGAGTCCCTTGCTGCCGATCCCGATCCCGACCGTTGCCGGATCGGACCCGAACACATTGAAGAACGAGAACGGCGCGGCGTTCACGGCGCCGTTGCTGTCATGCGTGGTGATCCATGCGATCGGCCGCGGCAGCACGGTGGCCAGCAGCAGCTTGTAACGCTCGCCCGGCTTCATCGCTTCAAAATCGAATTGCATGAATCCCCCTCGCGCGAAGCCGTGACAGGCAACGCCGCTGCGCTCTCAATCGACTTGCAGTTCGCAAGTCATGCGGAGGGGACACTAAATGCTTTTTTAGAACTTACAACGCCGCGAAGCCCGGCTTCACACTTTGCATGGGGGGTCTGCGACGCTTTTCCCTAGAGCCCCAACCGCTTCTCCGACTCGCCGATCCAGCGCTTGACCGCGTCGTAGCCGTCGAGATGAAAGCCGCCCTCGTGGGCCGCGCGGGTGTAGGCCAGCAGCGCCACATCGGCGAGCGAGAACACATCATCGACAAAGAACTTTGTTTTCTGAAGCTGGTGCTCCATCAGCGCCAGCGCGGCGTAACCCCGCTTCACCTTTTCCGGATCGAGATCGCCCAGCGACTTGCCGAGATAAACCATCTGAAACCGGCAGACGGCGATATACGGCTCGTGGCTGTACTGCTCCCAGAACAGCCATTCATCCATCTTCGCCGACAGGAACGCTTCCGCGGGGATCAGGTCGGTGCCCCGTGCCAGATAGCGGATGATGGCATTGGACTGCGCCAGCGTGCGGCCGTCGTCGAGTTCGAGTACCGGCACCTGCCCCGCCCCGCTCAGTTTGAGAAACTCGGGCGTGCGGCTTTCATTTTTCATGGTGTCGACATCGACCCAGGTGTAACGGCGCGAAAGCTTGTCGCACACCCACTTCACTTTCAGGCAATTGCCGGATTTCAGATCGCCATAGACCTTCATGACCGCGCCCTTCCCGATGGCTGCTGCCTCCCTGAACCGGAGGATAGCCCAACAGGCAAAACGGCCCCTGTCAACGACAGGGGCCGCAAAAGAAAATTTCAGGGGGCGGCGCGATCAGAACTTGTAGCCGAGACCGCCGCGCACGGTGCTGACATTGGTGTCGATCGAACCCGAGAAGCGGACATACTCGTATTCGGCGCGCGCGAAGATATTGCCGAACAGCATCATGTCGACGCCGGCGCCCGCCGAATAGCCGACGAGCAGATGGTTACCCTGGGTATCCTTCGCACTAAGCGTGACTGGCGCGGCCGCCAGCGCATCGGCCTGGGTGAGACCCCAGCGATCCGAAACCGTGACGGAGCGCGTGATATTGGCGTTGCCAAGCGCGACGCCGCCGAACAGATATGGCAGGAAGTTTCCGTAAACGTAACCGGCGCGGCCACGGATCGTACCCATGTCGGTGATTTCCATCGCTCCAGTGGAGGTCGCGCTGGCGACATGGAAATTGCCGTCACTCAACGCGGCACCGGAAATGCGCGAGGCCGAGGCCGTCGAATTTCCGTTGAACTTGGCATGGATGTAGCTGGCCTCGACGCCGAGCACGACATCGCCCCATTGGGAATTGTAACCGAGGAATCCGCCGAACACAGACCGCTTTTCCGATGCCTTGCCGATAAACAGCGGCCACTGCGACACCTGCATCTCGTTCTCGATGATGGTGTTGGCGAGCAGCCGCTCGGTCATCGCCTTGTTCGAGCCGGTGAAGTTCATGTCGGACGCGCCGTAGCCGACCTGGCCGCCGACGTAGAAGCCCTGCCATCTGACGTAGCGCGGGCTCTCGCGGAGCATTCCGCGCAGGACCGGCAGATCTTCGGGATAGTCGGCGGCCTGCGCACCCTGCACGGCTGCCGCCATCATCACTGCCAACACGATCCGACGCATCACAAAACTCCCGTCATAAACGCTTAACTACGTTCGATCATGCCGCGTTAACCCTAATCATTCGTTATCGCCGCGCTTGTCGCGCAAAAGAAAAACGGCGCGGAAAAATCCGCGCCGTTGAAGTTTGGCAGGAGAGACGAAGAGAGAAGAAATCCGATCAGCCCTTGCGGATCAGCGGAGGCAGCATCGGCGGAGCGTAAGCCGGCACCGGATCGATTGCCCAACGCACGCCGAACTTCAGGTCGTGCGACGTGATGTTCTTGAAGTGCATCGGGTTGTAGACGTTGTTGGTGCCATCGAAGGCGTACATGTCGCCGGTGATGCCATCGCCAAGATCGACGTAGCGATACGCCAGTTCCATGGTCAGGCTTGGATTGATCTTATAGGCAAGACCGGCGTGAACGGCCCACGCGAAATTCCATTTGGTCGCGGTCGGACCGAACGCGAGGCTTGGGGCGGGTTGGCCGGTATCCGTGAAGCCCGAGATGGTGTTGGCGGAGCCGCCGATACCGACGCCAACGAACGGCGTGATGCACCACCAGGTGCCGAGGTCTGCATAGACGTTCGCCAGAACCAGCCACTCGGACTTGCTGCCGGTGTAGGTGTTGGTGCTTGTCGGCACGCCGTTGAACGACACGATGTCGGCGCCGTGGAAGTTCGACTTGCCGCGATACTCACCCGTGACGTCGGCGCGGAACCAGTTGTTGAAACGATAGCCGACGCCGAGGCCGAAGATGCCTGCGCTGTCGAAGCCGAGGCCGGTGTTCTGCACGGTCGTTCCGGGCGTGTAGTAGAGCGCATTGTCGAGGCGCTTGACCTGCTGATTGCTGAAGCCGATGTCGCCGCGCAGATACCAGCCGCCGAAGTCCTCGACCGGAGGCGGGACATACATGGGCGGCGGTGGCGGCAGGTCAGCCGCGAGCGCGGCCGAGGAAATCAATGACGCCGCTCCTGCGGCAATCAGGTTCTTGAGAGTACGCATTGGTCCGGTCCTTTCGTCCGGTGAGGCAACGCGGCCTCACACACAAAACTCACAGGCGGACGATGGCACCAAATGCTTAAGCGGCACTTAACCCTAATTCTTAACCGTGATTTTTAATCCGGCTTAAGCGAGACGGTAAATGTTTACATAACGCGCGACGTATCGCGCGCCACAAATCCTAATGATGTGTTGAGAGATAAGTCAGGGATACTGACGGGATGGCGTCGACCGAATTACGCCAGCGTCATTCCGGGGCGCGAGTGAGACGAGCGAACCCGGAATCCATTGTCTCGCACATCTGGATTCCGGATCGGCCCGCTTCGCGGTCCGTCCGGAATGACGTCCCATTTTGTCAGAGCTTGTGGCGCTTGATCTGCGGCAGGAAGACCGCGAGCAGGCCGATGGCCGGCAGCAATGCGCAGACCTGATAGACGAACGTAATGTCCTTCCAGTCCGCGAGCTGGCCGAGTACGGCGGCGCCGATGCCGCCGAAGCCGAACGTCATGCCGTAGAACAGTCCCGAGATCATGCCGAGACGATGCGGCATCAGCTCCTGCGCGTAGACGATGATCGCAGGCGTCGCCGACGAAATGATGAAGCCGATGATGATGCTCAGCACCGCGTTCCAATAAAGATCGACGTAGGGCAGCGCCAGCGTGAACGGCAGCGCGCCGATGATCGAAAACCAGATCACGTACTTGCGGCCGAAGCGGTCACCGAGCGGGCCGCCGAAGAACACGCCGACCGCGCTCGCCCCCAAAAACAGGAACAGATAGATCTGCGATGCCTGCGTCGTGACGCCGAATTTCTGCATCAGGAAGAACGTGTAATAGCTTGAGATGCTCGCGGTGTAGAACGTCTTCGAGAACAGCAGCACCATCAAAACGCCGAGCGCGACCATAGTGCGCGCCGACGACGGCCCGTCTTCCGGCAAGGATGTGTGAGCGCTCTTGCGCTGCGCGACGCGCGGCTTGTACCAGCGGCCGATCTGCCACAGCACGGCGATGGCGAGCGCCGCCACCAGCGAGAACCATGCGATGCTGCCCTGCCCGAACGGCACGATGATCAGCGCCGCGAGCACGGGGCCTATCGCGGTGCCGACATTGCCGCCGACCTGAAACACCGATTGCGCGAAGCCGACGCGGCCACCCGACGCCATCCGCGCGATGCGCGAGGATTCCGGATGGAACACCGCCGAGCCGGTGCCGACCAGACCGGCCGCCAGCAGGATGACCCAGTAATGATTAGCCACGCTGAGCAGGATCAGCCCCGCGAAGGTGAAGCCCATGCCGAGCGCGAGCGAGAACGGCTTCGGATACTTGTCGGTGTAGGCGCCGACGAACGGCTGCAACAGCGACGACGTGAACATGAAGGCCAGGGTGATCATGCCGATCTGGCCAAAGTCGAGTGCGTAGTTGTCCTTCAGGATCGGATAGACCGACGGGATCAGCGACTGCATCAGGTCGTTGAGAAGATGCGAGAAGCTGATGGCGCCGATGACGGCGAAGGCCGGGCCTGTCGCGACAGGCGGCGTCCGCGGCGCATCCACGACGATGGGCGCAACGAGGGTATCTTCCGACAGGATAACGGGCTTGTTCACGGCAGCTTCCGGCAAATGTCACAGCGAATGGGTGTGGCATACAAATTCAGCGGCGACCCCACCAGTCGCGATTGACCATGGCTGATGTGCCGGATTGGCATCTCCTTGCGGGGAGAGGTAACAGCACCCCGGACCCTGAGGTGCGAGCACTTGCGAGCCTCGAAGGGTGGCGGCGAAAGTCGGCATTCGACCGCCACGCATCCTTCGAGGCTCGCCGCAAACGCGGCTCGCACCTCAGGATGACGCGGCAACGTACCATATGGGTCCCCGCTTTCGCGGGGACGACCGGAGATTTTAAGCCGCAGCCGATGCCGTGCCGAGAGCCGAGACGATCATGTCCACGGCCTCCTCGACCAGGTCGCGGTTGTCGCCCTCGCCCATCACGCGGATGACCGGCTCGGTCCCCGACGGGCGGATCAGCAGCCGGCCGCTGCCGTTCAGGCGTTTCTCCGCATCGACGATCGCCGATTTCACGCCCGGATTGTCGAGCGGCTTGCCGGCGCGGTAGCGCACGTTCTTGAGAATCTGCGGCATCGGCTCGAAGCGATGGCAGACTTCCGAGACCGGACGGCCGAGGCGCTGCACCACCGCGAGAACCTGCAACGCCGCGACGAAGCCGTCGCCGGTGGTTGCGAAGTCGGACATGATGATGTGACCCGACGGCTCGCCGCCGAGATTGTAGCCGCCCTTCTGCATCTGCTCGAGTACGTAGCGGTCGCCGACCGGCGTGCGCAGCAGTTCGATGCCCTGCTGTTTCAGATAACGCTCGAGGCCGAGATTGGACATCACGGTGGCGACGATGCCGGGCTTCGCCAGCCGCCCGTCGTCCTTCCAGCTCTGCGCGATCACCGCGAGAAGCTGATCGCCATCGACCACGTGGCCGCGTTCGTCGGTGATGATGACACGATCGGCGTCGCCATCGAGCGCGATGCCGATATCGGCGCGCATCTCGCGCACCTTGCGCGACAGCGCTTCCGGCGAGGTCGAACCGCAATCCTTGTTGATGTTGAAGCCATCCGGCTCGACGCCGATGGCGATGACGTCCGCGCCCAGCTCCCACAGCGCTTCCGGCACCACCTTGTAGGCCGCGCCATTGGCGCAATCGACCACGACGCGAAGACCGTCGAGGCTGAGATCGCGCGGCAGCGTGCGCTTGGCGAATTCGATGTAGCGATCATGCACGCCGTCGATACGGCGGGCACGCCCGAGACTGGCGCTCTGCGCAAGGCGCTTGTCGAGGTTCTCGCCCATCAGCAGTTCGATCTGCGCCTCGACGTCGTCGGACAGCTTGAATCCGGCGGGGCCGAACAGCTTGATGCCGTTGTCGTCGAACAGGTTGTGCGAGGCCGAGATCATCACACCGAGATCGGCGCGCATCGACTTGGTCAGCATGGCGACCGCCGGCGTCGGCATCGGGCCAAGCAACAGCACGTCCATGCCCACCGAGGTGAAGCCCGCCACCATGGCGTTTTCAATCATGTAACCGGACAGCCGGGTGTCCTTGCCGATCACCACGCGATGGCGATGGTCGCCGCGCTGAAACACCAGCCCGGCCGCCTGCCCGACCTTGAGCGCCAGTTCCGGCGTGATCAGGCTGTTGGCACGACCGCGGATACCGTCGGTCCCGAAATATTTGCGCACCATGAATTCCCCTGTTCCGCCGAGTCTCTGGCCAGGCTTCGAAAGTACCTGTTGGCTCTGGCGAACGCCCCATTCTAGCGGAAAGGCCGTTATAAAGCCTCTGGAGCCGGGATTTCTTCAAATAATATGATGAATCATTACCGCCGCCCGGAACCGGCGGCGGCTTTTATCTATTTGATTCATAAAGATATTATTCGGAAACCGGGCACCTTGCCGGAATCCGCCCGGGGCGTCAGCCTTTCCGCCTGCTGTCCTCATCAAACCTCGACGGCGACGGCTGGGTCACGCTGACCGGATCGGAGCCCGGAAATGATTCTTCCAGCCCCGTCTCGAGTTCGTCGTCGAGCTTCTTTTTTTCAGGGTCTTTCGGCCTGTTGGGTTTTTTCGGCTTGGTGCCGGCCTCAGCCATGATGTGCTCCTGCGTGGGTTCGCAGGGATAACGTGCGGGAACGCCGCCTGTTCCGGACGCTAGTTCTCTGGCTCGACATGCTGGTCCGGCTGGGTCAGTTCGACCGGATCGGAGGCGGGAAAGGTCTCTTCAAGCGCTTCGTTCAGTTCTTCGTCCAGTTTGCGCTTTTCGGATTCCGCCTCTTTGGCCGATTTAGCTGATTTGGGGCTGGAGGTTTTCTTGCTCATGAGCCTCTCCGCGGCGCAGCGGCTATTTGCGTGCGCCTCAACCATGATAGATGATCGTCCGAGGGCATTTTCGCAAGAAAATGCCCCATTTTAAATGCGCGTATTCTGGTCGCAAAACCGGTGCCCACTTTTGCGGAATACGCGCCAGTGTCCTGAATCCGAAGTTCGCTTCATTTTGCAGCGCGCACATGGCGAACTTCGGATTCAAAAGGACACTGGAAGTTATAGTGTTCTAGTGTGGTTTTGGTTCGCACGTCCGCAAAAGAACGCGCTGTAGAAATGATGCGGACGTGCGAACCACCACACTAGAAAATTCAATGACCCGAGGATGCGTCCATGAAGAACATTACCTGCATCGAGGACCTGCGGCAGATTCACAAGCGCCGCGTGCCGAAGCCATTTTTCGATTACGTGGACGGCGGGTCCTATGCGGAAGAAACCCTGCGCGCCAACATCAGCGACATGCAAAAGTTCAAATTCCGCCAGCGCATCCTCGTCGACATCTCAAAGCGGCAGCTCAACACGGCCATTCTCGGCGAACCGGCGGCGATGCCGCTGATCCTCGCGCCGATCGGCTCGGGCGGACTTCAGCATCAGGACGGCGAGATCTACGCATGCCGTGCTGCGCAGAAGGTGGGTATTCCCTACACACTTTCGACCATGTCGATCTGCTCGATCGAAGACGTTGCCGCGAATACCGACAAGCCATTCTGGTTTCAGCTCTATGTGATGAAGGACCGCGGCTTCGCGAAATCGCTGATCGAACGCGCCATCGCCGCGAAATGCAGCGCGCTGGTACTCACCGTCGATCTTCAGGTGTTGGGACAGCGTCATGCCGACGTCAAGAACGGCCTGTCGGTGCCGCCAAAGCTGGTGACGCTGAGAAATCTCATCGACTTCGCGACCAAGCCGGCTTGGGTCTTGGGTATGCTCAAAGGGAAAAGCCGGAATTTCGGCAACATCACCGGCCATGTGAAGGGCGCAGGCGATCTCGGCTCCACATCAGAATGGGTCGCCTCGCAGTTCGACCAGTCGCTGAACTGGAAGGACGTCGAGTGGATCCGCTCGATCTGGCCCGGCAAGCTCATCATCAAGGGCATTCTCGATGTGGTCGATGCGCGTGAGGCGGTGAAGACCGGCGCGGAAGCCATCGTGGTGTCGAACCATGGCGGCCGCCAGCTCGACGGCGCACCGTCGTCCATTTCGGTGCTGCCGGAGATCGTGCAGGATGTCGGCTCGCAAACCGAGATCATGTTCGACGGCGGCATCCGCTCGGGACAGGACGTGATGCGCGCGCTCGCGCTCGGCGCGAAGTCCTGCATGATCGGCCGCGCCTATATCTACGGCCTCGGCGCGGGCGGGCAGGCGGGCGTGGAGCTGGCGCTGGATCTGATCGGCAAGGAACTGAGCACGACCATGGGCCTCACCGGCATCAACCGGATCGGCGAGATCGATCGCCGCGTGCTGACGGACCACACACAGACCAACGCGTGAGCAGCCCGCGGAATTGAGGCGGGCGTTTGCAGTCAACGTGTGGCCTCTTTCTTCCCCTCTCCCCTTGTGGGAGAGGGTGCCCGAGCAAAGCGAGGGCGGGTGAGGGGTTTCGGGCTCTCTCGTTAAAGCGCACCCCTCACCCGGCTCATCTCGCTTCGCTCGATTTCGCCACCCTCTCCCACAAGGGGAGAGGGAAGAAGCCCAGCCCTACTGACAGCTCCAGGACGTCGTCACCTTGTCCTCGGCCATGGCCGCCGTGCAGCTCTTCTGCTGGATGTCGTTCGAGCCCGGCGTCTTCAGCTTCACGACACCGGCAAGTTCCCGAGGACCACGGCGCAGCATGTTGATTTCCGTGACAGTGATGTTCTTCGCAGCAAAGTCATCCTGCATGCGCTTCTTGACGTCCTCGATGAACGCCGGGCTGAAGCCCTGCGCGCCCTGATAAACGGTGGTGGCGCTGTAGATCACCAGCACGAGCGCGGCGAGCACGACGAATTTTCCGGTCCTGTTCACTTCGATTCCTGTATTGCTCTGAATGGATTTCAGGCCGTCCCTGCCTTCGCGGGGGACGGCATTTGTGTTTGTTGCAAGCAACTACTTCATGAGATCGGCCTCGACCAGCGCGCGCAGCTCCGGCGTCACGGTGGGACGCTTGCCGAACCACAATTCAAATCCGCGCACGGCCTGATGCAGCAGCATGCCAAGACCGTCGGCGGTTTTCAGGCCGCGCGCCTTCGCCGCTTTCAGCAACCCGGTTTCAAGCGGCACATAAACCAGATCGGCGACGGCCGCGCCTGCCGGGAGCGCGCCGACGTTCATATCGAGCGGCGGCTGGCCCTTCATGCCGAGCGATGTGGTGTTCACCAGCAGCCCCGCGCGCGGCAGCACATCGCCGGCCCGCTCCCATGCCAGCGGCTGCACCCGCGCGCCGAACTGATCTGCGAGCAACTGCGCGCGCGACGCGGTGCGGTTGGCAAGATGCACGCGCCTGATGCCACGCTCGATCAATCCGAAGATCACCGCGCGCGCCGATCCGCCCGCGCCGAGCACCAGCACGTCCTCCGTGCGGTCCCAGCCTGGCGCGCTGGCGTCGAGATTGCCGATGAAGCCCTCGACATCGGTGTTGGTCGAATGCAGTTCACTGCCGTTGAAGTAGAGCGTGTTGGCCGCACCCACCGCGCGCGCGCGCGCATCGGGCATCGAGAGCGCGAGCGCCTTTTCCTTGTGCGGAATGGTGACGTTGGCGCCCTTGTAGCCGCGCGCCGCAAGATTTCCGATAAAGTCCGCGAACGCCGCCGGCTCCACTGCCTCGATGCGATAGTCGCCGTCGATGCCGAAGGATTTCAGCCAGTATTTGTGGATCAGCGGCGAGCGCGAATGCGCCGCCGGCCAGCCGATCAGACATGCGGCGGGAGTAACACTCACGAAACAGGGCTCCAGTTCGATCAACCCGCATACGCATTTGATCCCGGATACGGGATCATCTCGCATGCCGATTGGTCAAATCACGCGCCGTCCGGTGCTGTCAATCGCTTGATCTCGGCGACGGCACTCGCGATGTCCGAGCGGTATTTCGCCTGCGGCGGCCGCGCGCCGTAGGACAGCAGCGTTCGCCGTACATTTGGCGATGCGCCGGTGATGAACACCCGCACGCCGTGACGCCGCGCCTTGGCCGCGATCTGCGCGATGGCATTCGCCGCGGTGGAGTCCAGCAGCGGCACCGCCTTGAAGTCGATCACCAGCGCCTTGAAGCCGGCCAGGCGATCAAGCACCGACGCCACGGCAGCCACCGCGCCGAAGAAGAACGCGCCGCTGATGCGATAGACCATGATGTCGCGGTCCGCAGCCAGGGTGGGATCGTAGCGCTCGCGGTCGCCGTTCGACGTGTCGGCCTTGTCGTCGACGGTGAGCGGCGCGTAGGTGTCAATGCCGGTGATCTGCGACATGCGGTGGATGAACAGCAACGAGCCGAGCGCGAAGCCGACCACGATGCCTTCGGTGAGATCGCGGAACACAGTAAGCAGGAACGTCGCCAGCAGCACGACGGCATCGCCCCACGATGAGCGAATGAGTGTCGCGAACTCATGCTTCTCCGCCATGTTCCATGCCACAACGGCGAGTACGCCTGCCAGCGTCGCCAGCGGAATGTAGCTCGCCCAGGGCGCGGCCAGCAGCATGAACGCCAGCAGGAACACCGAATGCAGCATGCCGGCAACCGGCCCGCGTGCGCCGGCGCGGACGTTGGTGGCAGTGCGCGCGATGGTGCCGGTGACGCAGATGCCGCCGAAAACAGCCGAGCCGATATTGGCGAAGCCCTGCGCAACCAGCTCGGAATTGGAGCGATGGCGGCGGCCGGTCATGCCGTCGGCGACGACGGCGGACAACAGCGACTCGATGGCCCCGAGCAGCGCGAAAGCCATCGCGTCGGGCAGCACGGCCTGAATCTTCGCCAGCGTGACGGCGGGAAACGACGGAGCCGGAAACGCCTGCGGAATGCCGCCAAAGCGCGTGCCGATGGTTTCCACCGGCAGCGACAGCAGCGCGGCCGCAACGCCGGTCACGACGACCGCGATCAGCATGCCGGGCCATGCCGGGCGCAGCCTGCGCAGCCCCACGATGATGGCGATAGTCGCGACCGAGATCGCCACCGCCGCGACATTCGTGGTACCGATGGCCTGGCCAAGCACTTCCAGTTTTGGAATGAGTTCACCTGGCTCCTTGCCGGCCAGCGTAAGGCCGAGCAGATCGCGGATCTGGCTGGCGAAAATGATGACCGCGATTCCGGCGGTGAAACCCACCGTCACCGGATAGGGAATGAACTTGATGTAAGTGCCGAGCCGCAGGAACCCGGCGGCGATCAGGATCAGCCCGGCGATCATCGTCGCCAGCAGCACGCCATCGATTCCGTGACGCGTCACCGATGCCGCGACGAGTACGATGAATGCCCCGGCGGGGCCGCCGATCTGAAACCGGCTGCCGCCAAGCAGCGAAACCAGGAAGCCGCCGAAAATCGCGGCGTAGAGTCCGCGGTCAGGCGTGGTGCCGGAGGCGATCGCGATGGCCATCGACAGCGGCAGCGCGACGATGGCGACGGTCAGGCCCGCGACCACATCGGCGCGAAACACATCGAGGCCGTAACCTTCGCGCAGGACCGTGACGAATTTCGGCGTGTACAGTTCCGCGAATGTCGGCTGCCGCTGCCTCGACCGTGTACTCAATGCGTCCATGTGTTCTGCGCCTGCGTCTCACGCCGGCGCGCCGCCGGCTTTCGAGTGGTCCGATTCCAGCATTCGCATCCCGCCGCGGCAGGCATTTTTGCGAATGCTGGAATCGAAGGACCATTCGCAAATATAAGTTCTGGCGGAGTTCTGGATTTGACGTTCGCGCGGCGTATACGCGGCCGGCGGAGGCGCGAATGTCAGATCCACTCCACTAGTTCCGGGGCGATTCCCTGAATCGCACGCCCCGGCCCCCGCCCTCGCTTCTGATGTTGTCGCCGATCAGGTCGACACCCGCGCGGTTCAGCGCGTCGACGACCTTGGTCAGCGAATCCACGATGCCGCGCACGTTGCCGCCGCTGGCTTCCATCCGCTGGATGGTCGGAAGCGACACACCTGACAATTCCGCGAGAGTCTTCTGGTCGATGCCGAGAAGTGCCCGCGCGGCCCGCATCTGCGATGACGTAATCAATACCAAAATTCCATGTTGAGAGACCAGTATGCAAGTAAAAAACGGCCCTAATGATGTATTATACATCACTAGGGCCGTTTGTCCTGTTCAAATTTATGCGACAGGGCGATACCGCCGGCAAATCTCCCCCTCACCCTGGAGCGAAGGACCTGCTGGCGAGTGCTTGCCTATGCGGCGGCCCGATGCGCGGCGATGATCTGCTCCGCCGCCCGGCCGGTCACTTCGGACATATGATCGAACTGCCGGGTAAAGCCGCCAGCCCCGGCTGTCGCCGAACGCAACTCCACGATCAGATCACCGATCTCGGCTTCGGGCATCATCGCCCGCACCCTATCCCAGCCGGTCCAGCCTTCGCGGGTGTCGAAGCCGAGAATCTGGCCGCGCCGCCCCGACAGGATGGAGTTGATTTTCGCGGTCGCGTCGGTCGGACAGACGATCTCGACCACATGGATCGGCTCCAGCAACACCGGCGCGCATTGCGGCAATGCTTCAGTGACGCCGATACGCGCCGCCGTGCGGAACGCCTGATCGGACGAGTCGACGCTGTGATACGAGCCGTCGGTCAGCGTCACTTCGAGATCGATCACCGGAAATCCGAGCGGCCCGCGCGACATGCCGTCGCCGACGCCCTCTTCCACCGCGCCGATATAGTTCTTCGGCACGGCGCCGCCGACGATCTTTTCACGGAACACCACGCCGCTGCCGCGCGGCAACGGCTTGATGTCGAGCACCACGTCGCCGAACTGGCCGTGGCCGCCGGACTGTTTCTTGTGCCGCCCGCGCTGGGTGATGGTCTTGCGGATGGTCTCCTGATAGCCGACCGGCGGCGCGTGCTGCTTCACGGTGACGCCAAAGCGGTCCTTCAACCGTTCGACCGCGACGCGCAGATGCATCTCGCCCTGTCCCCACAGCACCATCTCGTGCGTGAGAGGATTGTGGACCACGCTCAGCGACGGATCTTCCTCGACCAGACGCGTCAGCGCCTGCCCCAGCTTGACGTCGTCCTTGCGATCCAGCGCGGACAATGCCGTCGCCAGAACGGGCGGCGTCGCCGCGACATCGGCCAGCGCGGCGGGCGTGGTCTTGCCCGTCGTCAGCGTCTCGCCGGTATGGACCGGATCGAGCTTGCCGAGCGAAACCGTCTCGCCGGCAGCCGCCGACGCACGCTTGCCGTCCGCGCCTCCATTCGGCACGGCTATACCCGAGACCCGCCCGCTGCCGCCGCTTGACGACTGCACGGTGTCGCCGTCGGCGATGTGCCCGCGCAGGATGCGGGCCAGCGACAGCTTGCCGCCATGCTGAAGATGCGTGGTCTTCATGACGTAGGCGAGCCCCGTCTTCTCATCGTCAACGCCGAGGCGCTTCGCGGTCGCCGTGACATTGGGGGCTTCGTGGCGCAGCGCCTTCATCAGCCGCAGCACACCGTTCTCGCGCGTCGCGCAGCCGAGCAGCACCGGACAGATCTGGCCTTCGCGCAATTCGCTGGCGAGATCGTCGAACACCGCGTCGCGCGGCGGCGGAATGTCCTCAAGCAACTGCTCGAGCAGCCGGTCGTCATGATCGGCGAGCTTCTCCAGCATGGTGAGCCGGGCTTCCTTCTCGCGGTCGAGGTCGCCGGCCTCGAGGCCGATCACCTCGGACGGCATGTGTTCGCGATAGACGAAGGCGCGCTCCAGCGCGAGATCGACGAAACCTGCGATGAGATCGCCCTTCCAGATCGGAATCTGCCGCAGCACCAGCGGCGTGCGCGACGCCGGCTGCAATGTCGCCAGCGTTTCGCGGACGCGCTTGTTCGCCTTGTCGATCTTGTTGAGAAACAGGAAGCGCGGAATCCCGAGATCTTCGAGTTCGCGCATGATGATCTGCAATTGCGGCAGTTTGCGCTCGTCGGCCTCGCACACGATGACGGCGGCATCGACAGCCGGCAGCGCCCCACGCATGTCGTGCGCGAATTCGACGGAGCCCGGACAGTCGATAAAGGTGTAGCTGTCGCCCATGAAGGTGGTGGTGGCGGCTGTCAGTCCGACGCTCATGCGGTGGTTACGCGCCTCCGGAGACTGATCCCCGACGGTGGTGCATGCTTCAACGGTGCCTGCTTTGGGAATGGCCCCGGTCCGGGCCAGGATCGCTTCAAGTAACGTGGTCTTGCCACTCTGGAATGGGCCCACCAGCGCGATGCACCGGGGACCATGGGGACTTCTCAGGTTGTCTTGTCCCATTTGCCGCCTCCTGTCTGGAGCACGGCCCGCATCGAGCGAGTTCCGGCGAAGTGCAATCCGGTCGCCGCCGGAACACTCTTACTTCATGTTGCGCGCATTCCGCTCGCGCCAATCCCACTTCTGCTGAATGCGCTCATGCGGGTCGGCGATGTGATCGTCTCAAGGAGCGGTGCGGTTGGCAAGCGGGAAACATCCCGCTGCGCAGCATACGTCGATCACCTAAAGTTGCTGTCCCGTTGGAGACATTATTGAAATCAAAAGGCCCGCCGTGACGGCGGGCCTTTGCAAAAAATATTCTGTACGAACCTTAGAACCGGCCTGGACGCAGTTCCATGCTCTGCACGCCGCCGGCGACGCTCAAGCCGGTTTGTCCCTGCACGCTCAGCGGTTGCAGGGCGAAGGAATTGGCCGATCCGCCGAGCATGACGTTGCCGCCAAGACCGACGCCAACCGCCGCGCTGGCATCGACACCGGCGTAGTTGCCCGACAGGTCGCCCATGCCGAGACGTGCGGTCGGGGCGAACACCGCCCATGACAACGCGGTCTCCGTCGTGATGCCGATATCGACGCCGATCTTGGTGATACGCGCGGTATAAAGATCATCCGGGCGGCCGTCGGAACGGAACACGCATCCGAGATTGGTCACCGAGCCGACGATCATGCCGATATTCGGACCGCCACGGCATTCCAGCACGCCGACCTGGGTGCGCCCCGACTGCGCATGAACGAGGACGGCCGTCGCAACGAGGGCTGCCGAGGCAATGGACAGGACGGTGGAAAGGCGGCGCATGGGATATCTCCGGCTGAATGGCGCGAATTGAATTTGATGCGAAAGGAATACGACCCATCCAGTCATACATACCGTGCGGCAATGTTCAATCGCTGGCCCGCCAACAACATTTAAAGAGCAACAAAAAAGGCCCGCATGTGCGGGCCTTTTTCATTCCGTTTCGTTAACTCAACCGCGATGGTGGCGGCGATGCTTGCGCTTCACCAGACCCGCCGGCTCAAGGTCGAGGCCGACGACGCCGCCGGCCACGTTCAGGCCGGTCTGGCCCTGCAGGCTGAGCGGCTGGAGCGCGTAGGAATTGGCCGAACCGCCCCACATCAGGTTGCCGCCGCCGCCGAGACCGATGGAGACGTTGCCGCCGACGCCGCCGTAGTTGCCGGCGAGATCGCCGCGGCCGATACGCTGGGTCGGCGCGTGTACCGCCCACGCGAAGCTGGTGTTTTCGGTGACGCCGAGGTCAACGCCGACGCGGGTGACATGCGCCAGATAGGGCTCGGGACGGCGGCCTTCGCTGCGGAAAACACACTCAAAGGTGGTCTTGGACGCGACGACCATGCCGACATTCTGGCCGCCCCGGCATTCCAGCACGCCGACCTGAACGGCCTGCTGTGCATTCGCCGTGGCGAAGGAGGCGACGAGTGCCGCGAACGCGGTACCGAGAACTGTTGAAAGACGCATGGAATTGAACTCCGGATTGCTTGTTTTGATTGGCGGCCGGACAAAAGGGAAGCGCCGTGTCAAAAACATGGCGCTTCCCTTATTTCCTATCAAACTGCCGACGTTATTCCGGCAGTGTTGCCTTATCGCAAGTTGCCGCAGAAGCGCTGGATGCGCTTGCAGGCGTCTTCGAGATCCGACGTTTTCGTGGCGTAGGAGATACGAAACGCCGGGCCGAGCCCGAATGCGGACCCCTGCACCACCGCGACGCCTTCGGTCTCCAGAAGCTCGGTCACGAAATCTTCATCGGTCGCGAGCTTCTTGCCCGACGGCGCGGTCTTGCCCATGGTGCCCGCGCAGGACGGATAGACATAGAACGCGCCTTCGGGCCGCGGGCAGTCGATGCCGCTCGCCTGGTTGAGCATCGCGACGACGAGATCGCGGCGCTCCTTGAACACCTTGTTGTTCGCCGCGATGAAGTCCTGCGGACCCGTCAGCGCCTCCACTGCCGCCCACTGCGAAACCGACGACGGGTTCGAGGTCGATTGCGACTGGATGGTCGCCATCGCCGAGATGAGCTGCTGCGGCCCGCCCGCGTAGCCGATACGCCAGCCGGTCATGCAGTAGGCTTTCGACACCCCGTTCACCGTCAGCGTGCGGTCGAACAGTTTCGGCTCGACCTGCGCCGGCGTGGTGAACTCGAAGTCGTCGTAGACAAGATGTTCGTACATGTCGTCGGTCATCACCCACACGTGCGGATGCTTCACCAGCACATCGGTAAGCGCCTTGAGTTCGGCGCGCGTATAGGCCGAGCCCGTCGGGTTCGACGGCGAGTTGAGGATGATCCACTTGGTCTTCGGCGTGATCGCCTTCTCCAGCGCGTCCGGCTGCAATTTGAAGCCGAACTCCGCCGTGCAGACCACCGGCACGCTTTCGCCGCCCGCGAGCGCCACCATCTCCGGATAGCTCACCCAGTACGGCGCCGGGATGATGACCTCGTCGCCGGGGTTCAGCGTCGCCATCAGCGCGTTGTACAGCACCTGCTTGCCGCCGGTGCCGACCGTGATCTGGTTCGGCTTGTAGGTCAGGCCGTTCTCGCGCTGAAACTTGGCGATGATCGCCTCCTTCAGTTCGGGAATGCCGTCCACCGCGGTGTACTTGGTCTTGCCGGCCTCGATGGCGTGAATCGCTGCCAGCTTGATGTTGGCCGGCGTGTCGAAATCCGGCTCGCCTGCGCCAAGCCCGATGACATTGCGGCCCGCGGCTTTGAGCTGACGTGCTTTATCCGTGACCGCGATGGTCGCGGACGGCTTCACACGGTCAAGCGCAGCGGACAGAAACGGCATCGTGTTCTCCTAAAGGATGTTGGTGGATCGCGAAGGCCCGGATTCGCGGATTTAGCGGGGCGGGGCACCCTAAAACGGGCGACGCTGCATCGCAAGAAACTTCGCCAAAAACACACGAAATTGCGCGCGGGACTAAGGAAACCTTAAAGCGCGCGCCCTACCGTCGGCGCGCGACATGACCGCTGCAACATTCGTAAATCCAGACGGGCAAATGAATCATTTCTGGCAAGCGCTGCGAACCGGGGGCTGGCTCACGCCAGGCCGCATCCGCGGCTATGCCCTGCTGGTGCTCGGCATCTCGCTGGCCGGCCTGATCGGGCTGGTCGCGACGTCGGATCATATGATCGACCGCAACGGCAAGCCGATCGGAACCGATTTTTCCAACGTCTATGCCGCCGGTGTCCTGACCCTGTCCGGCAAGGCGCCGGACGCCTACGACCCGAAGCTCCAGCACGCCGCCGAGATCGCGGTGTTCGAGGGCCGCGATGTGCCGTTCTTCGGCTGGCACTATCCGCCGTTCTTCCTGATGGTCGCAGCAACGCTGGCGCTGATGCCCTACGCTCTCGCGCTGGCGTGCTGGCTCGCGGTGTCCCTCCCCGCATTCATGGCAGCCATTCACGCCATCGTGCCAAGGCGCGAGACGCTGCTGGTCACGGCGGCGTTTCCGGCGGTGTTCGTCAATGTCGGCCACGGCCAGAACGGATTCTTCACCACGGCCCTGCTCGGCGGATTTCTCACCCTGCTGGACCGGCGGCCCGCGCTGGCAGGCCTTTGTCTCGGCCTCCTGTCCTACAAGCCGCAATTCGGAATCCTGATTCCGCTGGTGCTGCTCGCGACCGGCCGCTGGACCACGATCCTCAGCGCCGCCGCGACCGTGATCGTGCTGATCGTGATCTCGACGCTGCTGTTCGGCATCAATGTCTGGCATGCCTTCGCCGAATCCGCGACCTTCACACGCACGATCGTGCTGGAAGCCGGCGGCACCGGCTGGGAGAAGATCCAGTCGCTGTTCTCCGCGGTGCGGATGTGGGGCGGCGGCATCGATCTCGCTTACGCCGCGCAAGCCGCGCTCGCGCTGGTGCTGGCGGTCACCATCGTCCGGCTGTGGCGCTCGCAGGCGGCGTTCGAACTGAAGGCCGCGGCGCTCGCCATCGCGAGCCTGCTGGCGACGCCCTATGTGCTGGACTATGACCTCGTCGTACTCGGCATCGCCATTGCGTTCCTCGTCCGTCACGGATTCGCACGCGGCTTTCATCCATACGACATCTCGCTGCTCGCGCTGGCCTGGGCCGCGCCGTTCCTGACCCGCAGCATCGCGGGCCTGAGCGGCATTCCGCTCGGCCTCCTCGTCATGATCGCGCTGTACGTCATGACGCTGCGGCGCGCGGCGAGCGATTTCGGCATTCATGCAATCGGGAGCAGCCGTCTTGTCAAAGCTTGATCGCGTCCGCGACGAAATCGATGACCTGTTTCCGCAGAGCGCCATGGTGCGCAACCGCTCGATCGCGGTGCTGCTGCCCTGCTACAACGAAGAGACCGCCATCGCCGCCGTGATCGGCGGCTTCAAGCGCGCGCTGCCCGGCGCGCGGATTTACGTCTACGACAACAATTCCACCGACGGCACCTATGGGGCCGCGGTCGCCGCAGGCGCCATCGTCCGCCGCGAAACACTGCAAGGCAAAGGCAATGTGGTCCGCCGCATGCTGGCCGACATCGAAGCCGACATCTACATCCTCGCCGATGGCGATGCGACCTACGATCCGACCGCCGCCGGCGCGCTGATCGAGGCGCTGGTAACGCGCAATCTCGACATGATGGTCGGCACCCGCAACGGCGGCGACGGCGCGTTTCCGCGCGGACACCGTTTCGGCAACCAGCTCTTCAACCGCATCCTCGCGCATATGTTCGGCGATGGGTTCACCGATATTCTCTCGGGCTACCGTGTGCTGTCGCGGCGCTTCGCGAAATCGTTTCCGGTGACATCGAGCGGATTTGAAATCGAGGCGGAGTTGTCGGTTCATGCGCTCGATCTCAAGATCGCCACCGGCGAGATGCCGCTGCCTTACGCGACGCGGCCAGAAGGATCGCAGAGCAAGCTGCGGACCTATCGCGACGGCGCCCGGATTCTGCTGACGCTGATCAAGCTCTACAAGGAAACGCGCCCGCTGCGCTTCTTCAGTGCGATCGGCGCCATGCTGCTGCTGATCTGCCTCGGTCTCGGTGCGCCGCTGATCGTGACGTATCTGGAAACCGGCCTCGTGCCGCGTTTTCCGACCGCGATTCTCGCCGCCGCCATCGCGCAGCTCGGCTTCCTCTCCTTCGCCATCGGCCTCGTCCTCGAAGCCATCGCGCAGGGCCGCCGCGAAGCCAAACGCATGCGCTATCTCGATCTTGACGCAGTTGCGAACAAACTTTGACGATCACGAAAAACCGGCATTTCTCACGCCGATTTGCGTGAAATTGACGCCCTCACACGTGCCTCGCAGAATAAAATCTCGTGTGGCTGCATAGCTGTGCGCGATTTGACTTTTTCTAACGCAAAGGCCTTGCGGCAGGGGTCCCGGAACCTCATTGTTACATCGGCCTGGGGGCAGGCAGGGGTGGCAGTCCGGTTCGCGCCGCATGTCCCTGGCGGTACTTTCGAAGGCCCGTATGTACAAACTTTACTCGATGCAGCGCTCCGGCAACAGCTACAAGGTCCGCCTTGCGCTGGCGCTGTTGAATGCGCCGTACAAAGCCATCGAGATCGACATTCTGCGCGGCGAAAGCCGCACGCCGGAATTTCTCGCGCGCAATCCTTCAGGACAGGTGCCGCTGCTCGAAGTTGCTGACGGCCGCTATCTCGCCGAGTCCAACGCGATCCTCTGGTATGTCGCGATCGGCACATCGCTGGCGCCCGAAGACCGCATCGATCGCGCACAGGCGCTGCAATGGATGTTCTTCGAGCAGCATGCGCTGGAGCCGAGCGTCGGCGCCGCGTATTTCTGGCTGGTGCTGGTGCGCGGCGGCCGCGACCTGCAAACCCACTCGCTGGAAGACTGGATGGAGCGGGGCTACGCCGCGCTGCGAGTGATGGAAAATCACCTCAAGACCCACGACTATTTCGCGGCGGGACACCTGACCGTCGCGGACATCGCGATGTACGGCTACACCCATGTCGCCAACCAGTGCGACTTCGACCTCTCCGGCTATCCGTCGGTGAAGGCCTGGCTGAAGCGGGTCGAAAGCGAGCCGCGCTTCGTGTCGATGGCCTGGAAGCCGGCCGAGGTCATGGCTCCTGAAACCGCCCCGGGAACCGAGACCGGCCTGACCGCCGAGGCCTGAGTCAGCCTAGCGTGGTGGCTCGCAAGTCCGCATCATTTCCATGGCACGGTCTTTTGCGGACTTGCGAGCCAAAACCACGCTAGAATTATAGTTTTCTAGTGTCCTTTTTCGAATCCGAAGTTCGCTGTGGAGCGGGCTGCAAAATGAAGCGAACTTCGGATTTGGGACACTAGTTCGGAGCGGGATAGCGGGCATAACCCGCTGATTTTCCTTATCTTGCCTCGCTTCCGCCACGTTTGACCGGGGCGTGCCGCAATCTCGACAGCGATTCCTGACACATTCCGGCAGCGGTGATTCGCCGCCCGATTTGAGGATGCCCGACCATGATCCGGTCGCCCGTTTCAGGAATTGGTTTCGGACTGCGGTCCGCGCGTGTTGCATCGTCCCGACTGACGAACGCCATCGCCGCCTCGCTCGCGGTGGCGTCGCTGTCATTGTGCCTGCTCGTCACCGTCACGGCGCTGTCGATCAAGGTCGTGGCTGCCATGCCGATTGCTGGCTGAGCCACTTTTCCCTGCGCACCGAGATTACCCCGCGGCCGCGCGCTGACGCGCGCGGTGGAGATACACGGATGAAAACGTCTCTCGTTGTGGTTTCAGCGTCGCTGACGCTCGCGATCATCCTCGTCGCAGGATTTCTGATCGCGACACAGGCGCGCGGCCATAACTCTTACGACGACGGCACTCACGACCATTTATGGAAAATGAAGAACGCGCCGGCGGCGATGAAGGCAAAGCCGATCGCGTGATTCCAGCCCAGCGGCTCCTTCAGATACAGCACCGAGAATCCGGCGAACACAATGAGCGTGATCACCTCCTGCATCGTCTTGAGCTGTGCCGCGGAATAGACCGCGCTGCCCCAGCGGTTGGCCGGCACGGCGATGCAGTACTCGAAGAAAGCGATGCCCCAGCTCACCATGATGACCAGCGGCAGCGAGTGTTCCTTGTATTTCAGATGCCCGTACCAGGCGAACGTCATGAAGACATTGGACATCAGAAGCAGGATGAACGGCTGCAACGCGGGAGAGATGGCAATGGGCATGGGTATCCTTTCGGGCGGCGATTTACCGGATTCTGGCCCGTGATGTTGAAGGCAACAAGGCCGCGACGCCGCCCCATAGCAGGAATCGCCCTGTGGACAACTCATCCTGTCACAACCCTGTTACGTCCGGTCCCTAGCCTCCTGGATGCGCACGATCCGCCCCGTCACAGATCGTGCGTTCGAGCGGTCCCCGGCCGCGTAAATCCCCTCTGCGCTGTATCCGGCCGGGGCCGCGCCTTTTTTTCATCCGCACCTGTGCTGGTCCGTTCCGCTTTCGCGGGTTGCGATGCATCCGGTATGATACGGTTCGATGCTTCAACCATGACGCCACGTTCCCAGAGACCGACACGCACTTCATGATCCGCACCGTCACCACCAGCGCCCTGCTGTTTCTCGTCGCCCTCGTGCTGTTGCCGTTTCAACTGGCCGGCATCCTGCTCAACAGCAGAATCCAGCGCATCGTGCCGAACCTGTTTCATCGCGCCGCCTGCGCCATCATCGGCATCCGCATCACGCAGACCGGCGAGCGCACACGCGAAAGCCCGGTGCTGATCCTGTCGAACCATGCCTCGTGGCTCGACATCACCGTGCTCGGCGCGGTCGCGCCGGTGGTATTCGTCGCAAAATCCGAAGTCGCGAACTGGCCGCTGTTCGGCCAGTTGGCGAAATTGCAGCGCACGGTTTTCGTCGAGCGCGAACGCCGCCACAAGACCGGCGATGCCGCGCGCGCGATGGGCGACCGCCTGCTCGGCGGCGACGCCGTGGTGCTGTTTCCCGAAGGCACCTCGAGCGATGGCATCCGCATCCTGCCGTTTCGCTCCGCGCTGATCGGCGCTGTGCATCACGCCATCGGCGATTCCACCCATCACGATCGCGTCACCGTGCAGCCGGTGTCGATCGCCTATGTCCGCTATGGCGGCGTGCCGGTCGGCCGCGCGCTACGCGACAAGGTGGCGTGGTACGGCGAGGCCGAACTGGTGCCGCACCTGCTGAACATTCTGGCGACCGGCGCAGTCGACGTCACGGTGAGCTGGGGCGAAGCCGTCGGCTACGGCATGACCGCGAACCGCAAGGAGATCGCGCGGGACGCCGAAACCGCGGTGCGGCGGATGACGGCACGCGCTTTGCGCTCGCCTCCGGCGCAGCCGTCAGATACGGAAGAAGGGCTGCGTCCGGCCGTTCCGGCTTTCGACCAGACCTGACGGGTACGATCATGGAAATACGAAATCTCGGCGGCTCCGGCCTGCGTGTGTCCGCCGTTGGCCTCGGCTGCAACAATTTCGGCCAGCGCACCGACCTCGAAACCTCGCGCAAGGTGATCCACAAGGCCATCGATCTCGGCATCACGCTGTTCGACACCGCCGATATCTATGCCGGGCGCGGTGGCTCGGAGACCGTGCTGGGCGAAGTGCTCGGCGATCGCCGCAAGGACATCGTGCTGGCGACGAAGTACTCCAAGGCAATGGCCGACGACGGCACCAAACAGGGTGCATCGCGCCGCTACATCATGAGCGCGGTGGAGGACAGCCTGCGCCGCCTGAAGACCGATTACATCGATCTCTATCAGCAGCACGATTTCGATCCGCTGACCCCCATCGAAGAGACCCTCCGCGCGCTGGAAGACCTGATCCGTCAGGGCAAGGTGCGTTACATCGGCTGCTCGAACTTTCCGGCCTGGCGCATCGCCGAGGCGCAATTCACCGCGCGTGGCATCAACACCCATGCCTTCGTGTCGTGCCAGGACGAGTACAGCCTGATCGTGCGCGACAACGAGAAGGATCTGTTTCCGGCGGCGCAGGCCTACAATCTCGGGCTGCTGCCGTTCTTCCCGCTGGCGAGCGGACTGCTGACCGGAAAATACAAACGCGGCGAAACTGCGCCCGCCGATACGCGCTTCGCCAAGATGAAGTATCTCAGCGACCGCTACATGACCGACAAAAATCTCGACATCGTGCAGAAGCTTCAGGACTTCGTGAACGCGCGCGGCAAGACCATGCTGGAGCTGGCGTTCTCGTGGCTGGCGGCGCGGCCGCAGGTGTCGAGCGTGATTGCCGGCGCCACCCGCGTCGAGCAGATCGAACAGAACGTCAAGGCCATCGGCTGGAAGCTGACGCCGGAGGAGATGGCGGAGATCGACGGGATTACGATGGGGTGAATGAGTTGCGATCGATCCGCAGGGACATCCCTCCCCTCGATGGGGAGGGTTGCTGACCGAAGGTCAGCCGGGTGGGGTGACCGATAAAAATGCCGAATGAGCGGGCCAGAGAACTCCGAAAGCGGCTAACGCCGCAAGAGGTGAAGCTTTGGGTAAGGCTCCGCGGTCTAAAGCCTCTGGGCCTTCATTTCCGCAGACAAGCGCCCATCGGTCCCTTCATCGTCGACTTCGTTTGTTTTCGGTGTCATCTGATTGTTGAAGCAGATGGCGGACAGCACGGCATGGCCCCGCATATTTCAAAAGATTCACATCGCGATGATTTTCTGAAATCTTACGGCTTTCAGATTCTGCGATTCTGGAACTCCGACATAGATCATCACCTTGATGGAGTTGTTGAGACTATCGTTGCTGAGCTAAAGAACCCCCACCCCGACCGGCTAACGCCGGCCGACCCTCCCCACAAGGGGGAGGGATAACAGGCGGTTGTTACACCACCAGCCCCTGCATTGCCTTGACCGCGCCGCTATCCGGAAACACCGCATCCGCCAGCACGCGCTCGCCGAGCCCGAGGTGATCGCGCAGCACGCCCTTGATGACGCCGCGCAGATCGGCCGTCGGCTTGAGATCGCGGTTCTCATAGAGATTGGCCATCTTCAGTCCTGGCCAGTCCGAAATCATCCGACCGCCGTTGACCGCGCCGCCCGCGAGCAGCGCCACGGTGCCGGTGCCGTGATCGGTGCCGTCGGTGCCGTTGATCCGCGCGGTGCGGCCGAACTCGGTGGCGACCACGATCACCGTGTCGCGCCAGCGCTCGCCGAGACCAGTCTCGAATTCCGCCAGCGCACCGTCGAGACCCGCGAGCAACTGCGCCAGCCGTCCCACCGCCCCGCCTTCATTGGCGTGGGTGTCCCAGCCGTCGAACGCCAGCGCAGCGATACGCGGGCCGTCATCCGCTGCCATCAGGCGCGCCGCGCCCTTGGCAGCGAGCCGCATCGCGCCCGCGCCGTTCATGCCGGGCTTCGGCTTCATGGCATCGTCGCGCGCCGCGATCCTGCCGATCTGCAAGCCCTGCGACAGCGCCGCCGCCAATGCCGGATCGCGGTGGGTATAGAGATTGACAAGGCGCATCGCGGTGTCGTCGGCGGCTTGCGGCAGATACGGCGGCACCCAGCCGACCGTCGGCGCGGCCCCGCGCAGCACCAGCGGCGTGGTGGGGCCGACCGCAAGTCCGCTCATCACGCGCTCGCCGCGCGGCAACGCCTCCAGCGCGCGATTGAGCCAACCGCTTTGCACGCGGCCCGGGCCACTGAGGCCGCTTTCCAGCACATCCTGCCCGTCGAAATGCGAGCGCTCGCGATACGGCGTCGCCACCGCGTGAACCACCGCGGCTTTCCTGTCCCTGTACATCCGCGCGAACTCCGGCATTGACGGATGCAGCGCGAAGAATGAATCGAGCGCGGTCGCGGCATGTGGGCCATCGAGCGACAGCGCGATCGATCCATGCAGCCCGGCATAATCGGGATCGCCGACCGGCGCGACGGTGGCAAGACCATCGAGCGCGCCGCGCAGGATGATGGTGACAAAGCGCGGATCGCGGCCATCCTTGGCGCGCGCGAATTTCGGCAGGTAGGCCCAGGCCGCGAAGGTCGCCGATCCGAGCAGCAACGAGCGGCGCGTCAGCCCGCGCACGGTATGGCTTTCGCAGCAGCCGGACGAAAAGCTGGACATGCTCATCTCCTCTGGAACTCGGGCGACATCAGCAGCAGCGCAAAGGCCTGCTGCTTGGATTCCGCGCGCTCGATGGTTTGCCGCGTCTCGGTTGACGCAGCCTCGCCCGCCACGACATCGAGCAGCGCGCGCGGATCGAAACTGTCGGCGGCGCGCGACGAAATCTGCGACGCGATGTCGAGCCGGAGCTTGATGCCTTCCGGCGCGGCCCAGGCTGCGTTGGTGTCGGCGAATCCGTTAGGTCCGGCCGGCGTCCACAGCGGCTGGCCGAGCACATTGAGACCGCCGAGATAGCGCTGCGGGTCCTCGGGGATGCGCCCCATCATCCGTCCGGCCGCCACCAGATATTCATACGGCATCCGGATCTTGGTCATTGGCGCGCGCCACGCCTCGTCGGCATCGACAAGCGCCAGCGTCATCGCATGCAGATCGCCGCCGGACTTGCGGAACGTGCTTTCGAGCTTCGCCACCAGCGCCGGCGGCGGGTCGTCAGCGATGAAATGGCGCACGAATTTTGTCGCGATGAATTTCGCGGTCGCCGGATGCCGCGCGATGTCGGCCAGCGCTGCCTCGCCCTGTGCAAGGCCGGTGTCTTCATAGACCTTGCCGAGCAGCTTTTGCGGCCCGGGCTCATGGGCGTTGGCGAAGAAAATGAAAGTGCCGGGCGCTCCCAGCTTTGCCTGCCGCCCGGCGAAGGTCCAGCCGGTGATGATGCGCGCCAGCGCCGTCACGTCGGCCTGGGTGTAGCCGCCGTTCACGCCGAGCGTATGCAGTTCCATGATCTCGCGGGCGAGATTTTCGTTCAGGCCCTTCCTGCGATTCTGTCCGGCGCGCGAGTCCGGCCCGATCGACTGCTGGTTGTCGAGAAAAAAGATCATCGCCGGATGCTGCTCGACCGCGCGCAGCATCTCGCCGAAGTTGCCCAGCACGTGCGGGCGGATCGCTTCGCGCTCGAATGCGCCGGACCACATCCGCGCCAGTTCGCCCTTGTTGGCGGAGGTGCAGAAATGGTTCGACCAGAACGTCACCAGCCGCTCGACAAATCCACTCTCCGCCATGGTGGCGCGCTGGAGCCGCGCCAGCGCTTCGGCGCGGAAGGTCTTCTGGATGATGTTGAGCGGCTTCGGCGGCTCCTTGGGCGATTCCTTGGCGGGCGAAGCGTTCTGCATCGCCGGCTGCATGGCGTCGGGCGGCGTCATTGCCTTGGCCGCCGGGCCGGATGTCGCATCCGCCTTCATATCCGGTTTGGCTTCGGCGGCTTTCGCCTCCGGCATGCCCCCCGGCGAGGACGCCATCGCCTGCGCCGTTTTCGCGGCGGCCTCGCGCTGCTGCTTCACGTCTTTCTGATAATCGAACACCGCCTGCGCCAGCGCCGGTGTCGGCTGCAAACCCGGCGCATCGAGCAGCGCCGCGTTGGGCCGGCCCAGTTCCGCCTTCACAAAGCCGCGCGGATCGGAGGCTGCGCTGGAAAAATCGCTGGCTGCGCCGCCGCGCGCGCCGAAGCCGAACCGGTTGAGTGCGATGAGAGCGCCTTGCGGATCACGCGCCATTGCCGGGTCTCACGGTTGATCTCGCCAACGGGTTGGCCACATATGAATCGACGGAATGGACTATGCGCCCCAAGCGCCTGAACGTCACATGAAGGATTCGGCAAGAAAGTGAACGGCATCGTGACAAAACTGTCAGAAAGTCCCGCAGCGCAACGCGCCCTGACCTGTCCGCGTTGCGGAACGGCGTTCACCTGCGACCTGTCCGGGCATTGCTGGTGCATGGACGAGACCGCGAAGCTGCCGATGCCCACTGAGGGCGGGGATTGTCTGTGTCAGGCGTGCCTGCGGGCGGCGGCCGCGAACGCTGAGCCGTAAAATTAGAAAAAATTGTCGCGGCGAAATTGACCGGCTCGTTACCCTGCCTGTTCCGGGCACCTGACGATACGCGGCGCGTTAACGGACACGCGGATAGGTTGCGGCCTGTCGCAGTCCGGAATGTCCCATGAGCCGGTTCATACTTTATGTAGGCATGGCGTTTGTCACCGCGTTCGTCGGTGTGTCTTGGGGCGTGCGCGGGTTTCCGATGTGGTCGCACCGCCCGGTCACACAATTGCAGCCGACCATCACGTCGACGTTCGGAGACACCCGGGAAACAGAGGAAGACCGCAATCGCAAGGGGGCGATCAATCTCGCAGAGAAGATCGCCAATCCCGCTCTCGACAAATTGCGTCTCGATACCTTGCAGGCGGCAAATGCCTATTCGCTCTCGCCCTGCGACAAAACCATCAAGGCTAACCTGGTCGCCGCGCTCACAGCCTACACACAGGCCTGGCAGCGCACGCTCAACTGTTCGGGTCCCCGGATGTTTTGCAAGGATGCTGATATGCTCCGAGCGACATCGACTTTCTCGACATCGCTCGACAAGCGGGTCAAGGAAGCGCTGGACAGCGCCTTCGAACAAAAAGGTATCGTGAAAGCCGACTTCCCGCCCTCGGTTCAGTTCGACTTGCTTCAATTTGCAGGACCGAATTTCTGGTCCGGTGAATCTCCGGTGTGCGCCCGTCTCGCCGCAACGGGCAGGCCGCCGAATTGAAGCGCGCGTGGTTCATTTTGTGGGCCATCGTGATCTGGCAGATCGCGGGATGGACATTTGGACAAGCGCCAGCACCGCCTCCGAAGCCGCCGGAAATCGATCCGCGTACCAATTCGACTGAAAAATACACCGTCGAGGGGCGCAACAAGCAGAGGCAGGATGGCCTGCGCGCGCTCGAGATTCCGTGGAGCCGCATCTGTACCGAGGAAGGCCGCAAGGAGTTTGCAGGCGGCCTTGGTCACTATTACTACCATCGGCAAAACCAGATGGAGCGTTATCCGGAAAATTTCGGCAAGTCCGGCGCGGCATATATCGCGCAGCAGTGGTCGAGCACCGATGACCGGCGCATCGATCGGTTGACGCAGGAAGCTTACGCGCGCGGCTATCTCAAGCCTGACGATTTCGAGGCTGTGGCGCGCAAGCTGATCGTCGCTGTCGTGAAAAACGAGCGCGTCACCGGCAAAGGCTGCGCACGCTAGAGCCTACACCGCATAACCCGGCGACTTCCGCGCCATGCCGCCGAACGCATCGAGCAGCTTTTCGCGCCAGGCGTAAATCGGATCGTCTTCCGTTAGCAGCTTGAACGGGCTGGTCGCGCGCGCCCACTGGAACGGGCCGAACACGATATAGTCGGCGTAGTTCGGCGACGCGCCGCCGATGTAGGGCTGCGTCTTCAGTGTCAGCCGCATCGGGTTGAGGCTCTGGCGAAACGCCTCGACCGCCTCATCGCGATTGGCCGCCGCCTGCTCGAGCGTTTTGCCGAGACGCGCTTCGCGGGTTTTGCGGAAATAGGCCTGATCGGCGGGACGCAGCAGACCGTGAATGTCCACCGCGATCATCGGGAAGATGCCGCCGAGGACGACCGTATCGCCCCACCAGTTCAGCATCCGGCCCATGGCGCGGCCGCCCTCGCCGCCGAACAGCGAGGGACGATCGGGATAGGTGTCTTCGAGATAGTTCGCGATCGCCCACGAGTCGGCGACCGACGTGTCGCCGTCGATCAGCACCGGCACCTTGTCCGACTGATGCGGCGCGATGGCGTCTTTTTCGGTGAAACGCCACGGAATGGTTTCCGCCTTGATGTCCTTGTGCGCCAGCGCCATGCGCGTGCGCCAGCAATAGGGACTGAACACGCGGTCGGATTCCGTGCCGCACAGTTCGAAAAGTTTACGGGTCGCGGTCATCGCGTCAGCCCTTCACAACCGCGGCGGTCTGCCCGAACAGCACCTTCTTCTGCTCGTCGGTGAAGGTCTTTCCGAGGTTGGAATTGATCCTCGGTCCGATCTCATAAGCGCGCACGGTGGCGGGTTTCGCCTTGATCGCCTCGAACCAGCGCTTGAGATGCGGGAAGTCTTCGAGTTTCTGACCCTGCCGCTCATAAGGCACGATCCACGGATAGGCCGCCATGTCCGCGATGGAATAATCGCCGGCGACATACTCGCGATCCGCGAGCCGCTTGTTGAGCACGCCATAGAGCCGGTTGGTCTCGCTAACGTAGCGGTTGATCGCGTAGGGAATTTTCTCGGGCGCATAGGCGCTGAAGTGATGATTCTGTCCGGCCATCGGGCCGAGGCCGCCCATCTGCCACATCAGCCATTGCAGCACATCGAAGCGCTTGCGCAGGTCGGACGGCATGAACTTGCCGGTCTTTTCCGCGAGATAGATCAGGATCGCACCGGATTCGAAGATCTTCACCGGCGCGCCACCATCCGCAGGCGACTGGTCAATCATCGCGGGCATGCGATTGTTCGGCGAGAACGCCAGGAACTCCGGCTTGAACTGGTCGCCGGTGCCGATGTTGATCGGGTGAATTGTGTAAGCGAGGCCGGTCTCTTCGAGAAACATCGTGATCTTGTGGCCATTCGGCGTCGGCCAATAATAGAGATCGATCATCTTGCTATCCTTGAATTGGGCATCTGGCAGAGGTCGCAAAGTCAATGCGATTGCATGAACCTTGCGCTTCGCGCGTGCGAAGTCAATGCCGCGCGATGCATATCAAATATATTTCATTCGTTCAGAACGCATGATCGTGAAAGATTTTCATCGCTCCTGCCAAAACTAAGAACAGTCCCTCTCGCATCCCGAAGATAGAGTTCCGGCAAACCCGCGCTCAGGGTCAGGAAAGGTCGATGATGACAAAAGAATTTGCACGGCGCGATTTCCTCAAACTCTCCACCGCCATGGGGCTGGCCGCGACCGGCGGCTTCTCCTGCATCGGCGTTGCCAGTGCCGCGCCGATTCAGGTGCCGACCATCGACAAGCTGTCGATCCGCGTGCTGGTCGATCAGCAGCATGACCAGTTCCTGAAGGGCTCGACCGTGAACGGCGTCGTTCACGAAGGGCCCGGCGGCGGCCGCAGCGCCGATGCGCGCAACGTCCTGCATAACGAATGGGGCCTGTCGCTGTTTCTGGAATCGCAGCGCGAACAGGAACAGCGCAACATCCTGCTGGATTTCGGCTACACCTCACCCGCCATCATCAACAATATCGGCCTGCTCAAGGTCGATCCGGCGAAACTGAACGCACTGATCGTCAGCCACGGCCATATCGATCACTACGGCGGCCTGATCGGCTTCCTCGAAAAATATCGCAGCGTGCTTCCCGCCGACGTGAAGCTCTATGCCGGCGGCGAGGACAATTTCTGTCACCGCGTCGGCCGCGCCTCCACCGGCCAGTTCGGCGAAGGCGGCGTGCTGGATCGCAAGCAGATCACGGCGCAAAAAGTCCAGACCGTACTCTGCGAAACCCCAACCGTGATCGAGGGCCATGCCTTCACCACCGGCAAGATCAAGCGGAACAGCGTCGAGAAGATCCTGCCGAACACCTTCGTCGACTACAAACCGGAAAGCGCAGGCTGCGACTACGGCCACTACACCGCCGCCGAATTGCAAGGCAACTTCGTTCCGGACGAGCATGTCCACGAGCACGCGACCTGCTTCAACATCCGCGGCAAGGGGCTTGTCGTCATCAGTTCCTGCGGCCATGTCGGCATCGTCAATTCGGTGCGGCAGGCGCAGGAAATCTCCGGTGTGCAGAAGGTTCACGCCGTGGTCGGCGGCTTCCATCTGGGGCCAGCGCCGGCCGATTACCTCAAGCAGATCGTCGGGGAGATCAAGGCGCTCCAGCCGGATGTGGTGATCCCGATGCATTGCAGCGGACTGAACTTCCTGCTCGAAGCGCGCGCGCAGATGCCGGACAACGTCATCAACGTCTCGACCGGCAGCAAGCTGATCTTCAGCGCGTGAGCACGCGCGGATTCCGTGCAACTTGCCACATGGGCGGCGCGGCCGTCATGTCCGCGCTGCTGTTCGGTCTTTGGATCGCGACTCCCGCATCTGCACAAAGCTCATCCCGCTCCGCCGCCGAACTGATGGACGCGGTGATGTGGAATCGCGAGCCGATCGGCGGCGCGTTCGCGCTCAAGGACCAGACCGGCAAGACCCGCACCGATGCCGATTTCCGCGGCCAGCTCATGCTGGTCTATTTCGGCTTCACCTATTGCCCCGACATCTGCCCGACCGATCTCCAGCAAATCGGGCTGGCGATGGAGCAACTCGGTGCGAACGCGGCGAAGGTTCAGCCGCTGTTTGTCACGCTCGATCCGGAGCGCGACACGGTGGAACACCTCGCGCAATATGTACCGCTGTTTCATCCGCGACTGCTCGGCCTCACCGGCAACATCAAGGACGTGTCACAAGCCGCGGATGCCTACAGGGTCTATTACAAACGGGTCTCAACAGGTTCAAAACCGGACGACTACACCGTGGACCACTCGGCGTTCATCTATCTGATCGGCCGCGACGGAAAATATCTCGGCTTCTTTCCACCCGGCACCGACGCCGCGAAGATGGTCGGGATGATCAGGCCGCATCTGAAGGGCGGCGCGGAGCGGTAGATAACAGGACTCGCCTCGGTCGAACTCACCGACTCCAGCTTCTTCTGACATCAATTGGGCGCGCGTTCCACCTCCACCCTTGCTCCTGCTTTAGAGAGCCTGGCAGCAAGATCATTTGCCTTTCCCGGTGGCCACCGGTCGTTCGCGATATGGATGACACCGCCCGTTATCGGATCGCGAATGACTGCCTTCATGAGAGACTCGCCGTCGAGGCGAATCTCCACGCGATAGCCCAAGTTGCTGTTGCTGAAATCGCCAAAAGCCTTCCTCGATGCGTCAGTGAATGTCACTTTAACAATAGGTGCTTCGGTCCTTGGATCACGGCTTGCCTGAGCGCTGGCAACCTCAAGAGAAAGAGGCTCAGCGACGCCTGGCGAAACAAAGAACAAACTCGAAGCCAACACTAACAACGTCCGGGTTTTTACGAACTTCAAAGCAATCACCATTTGATCAGTATTGTCATCCCTACTCCACCGCCGCCTTCTTCGGCTCCACGACCTCGAATCCGGTCGAGAATTCATCGAGCAAGCCGAACAGTTCGCGCAGCTTCAGCGGATTGCCCCCAACCGAGACGTCGCCGGTCACAACGCTACCTAGGAACGTCCGCTGCTTCAGCGTGATGGCGTCGAACGCGGCGCGGGTCAGCGTCACGCTGGCGTTCGCCTTGTCGGAGAGCTTGCCTGCGGTGTGGGTCAGTGCGGAGTTCTCCAGGTTCATCACATAGGTCTGATTGAGATCGGTGAAGGTCCAGTTGATGACGATGGTCTTGCCTTCCGCCTTCGCCGCATTGAGCCGCACGCCGAGGAAATCGAACGCGAGATCGATGGAAATGCCTTTCAGCAATTCCGCGTTCACCAGCGCAGGCGGCTGCGGGCCGACGCCGCTTCGCAATTCCAGCGCTCCGAGCAGATAGGCGTTGCGCCATGTCGCGGCCTCGCTCTGATAGCCGAGCTGTTCGAGCGCATCGGCGCCAAGCTCGCGCGCCTCTTTATTTGCCGGATCGGCAAACACCACCTGGCTCATCACACTGGCGACCCAGCGATACTGCCCGGCCTTGAAGTCGTCGCGCGCGCGCTTGATCGTGGCGTCCGCGCCGCCCATGTACTCGACCTGCTTCTTCGCATATTCCGTGCGCGGCAGCGGGTTGAGATCGGCTGGATTGGCGTCGTACCAGCCGAGATAGAACTGATAGACCGCCTTGGCGTTATGGCTCAGCGTTCCGTAATAGCCGCGCGCGGCCCAGTCATTGGCCAGCGACGGCGGCAGCTTCAGCCGCTCGGCGATTTCGGTCGATGTCAGGCCATGGTTGAGCAGCCGCACGGTCTGGTCGTGGATGAACTTGTAGAGATCGCGCTGCTTCTTCAGAAACGAAACGATGCGCGCGTTGCCCCAGATCGGCCAGTGATGCTGCGCGATCACGGCGTCGGTCCTGTCGCCGTAGCGTTCGATCGCCTCGCCGATGTATTTCGACCAGAGACGGCCATCGCGGATCTCCGCTCCGCGCAGCGTGTAAAGATTGTGCATGTTGTGAGTGGCGTCTTCCGCCATGTTCAGCAGTTTGAACTGCGGGAAGTACATGATCATCTCGGAGGGCGCTTCGGAGCCCGGCACCAGATGAAACTCGATCTCGACGCCGTCGACATTGCGCGTCTCGTAGGACTGCTTGATCACGTCGTTCGGCGGAATCAGCGAGATGGAGCCCCGCGCCAGCGCCTTGCCCAGGCCAGTGTCGATCTGCGCCCGGTCGCCGACCGGCAGCGCGCTACCGAACTGATACTGCGCACGGCGTGACATCGCGTTACCTGCGATGACGTTCTCGGCCACCGCATGCTCCATGAAGCCGTCCGGCGCGATCACTTTCACTTTGCCTTGCCTGGCGTCGTCTTCGGTGATGACACCCTTGGCGCCGCCGAAATGATCCGCATGGCTGTGGGTGTAGATTACCGCGGCAACGGGTCTGGCGGGCCGGTTCTTGAGATACAGATCGAGCGCCGCCTTCGCCGTCTCGTTGGACAGCAGCGGATCGATCAGGATCAGGCCACTGTCGCCCTCGATGATGGTGAGGTTCGAGAGATCTATGCCGCGCACCTGATAGACGCGCTCAGTGACCTTGAAGAGGCCGTTGATGGCATTGAGCTGCGCCTGCCGCCACAAGCTGGGATTCACCGTCGCCGGCACCTGATCGTTCTTCAGGAAGTCGTATTGCCTGGTATCGAACGCCGGTTTGTCATCCAGGCCGGGGACGATTCCATCCGGCAGCGTGGCGATGAAGCCGCGCCTCGCATCTTCGAAATCGGCGCGGTCGTTGAACGGCAGTGTCTTGAGAAAGGCGTCGTTGACCGCGCGGCTGGCGGGCTCGGCGTCCTTCGATTGAGCAAATGCGGACGAAAATGGCGCGATGGCAAAAAGACTGGCAGCCAGCAGGCTGGCGATGCGCAATGACGACATGAAACACTCCCGGACTGCCGCGTGGTCCTCGGCAATCGCCACGCGTTGGTTCCAGCCTATCAGGACAAATGCGTAAACTTCACAGCAAACTTCACTGAGAAAATGCCCTTTTCTCTCCGCACTCCGCGCCCCATATTCCGGCCATGGCGAAGAACCCCGATTCCCCGAAGAAGCCTCCCAAAACTCCGAAATCGAAAGCACATCGTCCCGATGTGCAGCCGATCGGCCCCGCGCTGGCGGAGCTTTTGAATCCGGCGATCAATCGCGGCGATGCAGGCATGGGCTCTGGTACCGGCCTGCAGCAGCCGCCGGACAATTCGAAGGACCGCCGCTCCGGCGGCGAGGCCGCGATCCATCGCGCGCGAAAATCGACGCCGAAGAAATTCGATGCTTCTTCCTCCCCTCCCCCTCGCGGGGAGGGGTCGGGGGTGGGGGGAAATGCGAAATCTGAAAACGCAGCTTACCCCCCTCCCCAACCCTCCCCCGCAAGGGGGGAGGGAGTAGAAAGCACCGCCTCCCCCCTCAAGGGGGAGGTGAAGCAAGAGGGCTTCGCCGAAGCGCCGCAAGGAAACTATCAAGCCAACTACGGCACCAGCGCACCGATCCCGACGCTCGATCCGGAACTGGCGAAACAGCTCGGCTATGATGTCGACGATGACGACTCATTCCGTCCCGCGCGCAACAGGATGGAATCGCTGGGCGTGCAGGCGACCGCTGACGCGCTGGAAAACCTGATCCGCGATGGCCGTCCGGAATTCCGCGGCGAAGGCGGCGAGGTCAAGGTCTGGGCGCCGCACCGCCCGCCCCGCCCGGAGAAGTCCGAAGGCGGCGTGCGCTTTGAACTGAAATCCGATTACGAGCCAAAGGGCGACCAGCCGACGGCGATCAAGGAGCTTGTCGAGGGCATCCAGCGCAACGACCGCACCCAGGTGCTGCTCGGCGTCACCGGCTCCGGCAAGACCTACACCATGGCGCAGGTGATCGAGGCCACCCAAAGACCCGCGATCATTCTCGCGCCGAACAAGACCTTGGCGGCGCAGCTCTACGGCGAGTTCAAGAATTTCTTCCCCGACAACGCGGTGGAGTATTTCGTCTCGTATTACGACTACTACCAGCCCGAAGCCTACGTGCCGCGCACCGACACCTATATCGAGAAGGATTCCTCGATCAACGAGCAGATCGACCGGATGCGCCACTCGGCGACGCGTGCGCTCTTGGAGCGCGACGACGTCATCATCGTGGCCTCGGTATCGTGCATCTACGGTATCGGCTCGGTGGAAACCTATACCGCGATGACATTCGCGATGAAGCGCGGCGAACGCATCGACCAGCGCCAGCTGATCGCCGACCTGGTCGCGCTGCAATACAAGCGCACCTCGGCGGACTTCACCCGCGGCACCTTCCGCGTGCGCGGCGACGTCATCGATATCTTCCCGGCGCACTATGAAGACCGCGCCTGGCGAGTCAACATGTTCGGCGACACCATCGAGACCATCGAGGAGTTCGATCCGCTCACCGGCCACAAGCAGGACGAGCTTGAATTCATCAAGATCTACGCCAACTCGCACTATGTGACGCCCCGGCCGACGCTGATCCAGGCCATCAAGGGCATCAAGAGCGAGTTGAAGTGGCGGCTCGACCAGCTGAACGCGCAGGGCCGCCTGCTCGAAGCGCAGCGCCTCGAACAGCGCACCACCTTCGATCTCGAAATGATGGAAGCGACCGGAAGCTGCGCCGGCATCGAGAACTATTCGCGCTATCTCACCGGCCGCAAGCCGGGCGAACCGCCCCCGACGCTGTTCGAATATGTCCCCGACAATGCGCTGGTGTTCGCGGACGAAAGCCACGTCAGCGTGCCGCAGATCGGCGCGATGTTCAAAGGCGACTTCCGCCGCAAGGCGACGCTGGCGGAATACGGTTTCCGCCTGCCGTCCTGCATGGACAACCGTCCGCTGCGCTTTGAAGAGTGGGACATGATGCGCCCGCAATCGGTCGCGGTGTCGGCGACGCCGGGCGGCTGGGAGTTGAACGAGAGCGGCGGCGTATTCGTCGAGCAGGTCATCCGCCCGACAGGACTGATTGATCCGCCGGTGAACATCCGCCCGGCCCGCACCCAGGTCGACGATCTGGTCGGCGAGGTCCGCGAGACCGCGCGCAACGGCTATCGCTCGCTCATCACGGTGCTCACCAAACGGATGGCGGAAGACCTCACCGAATACCTGCACGAGCAGGGCATCCGCGTGCGCTACATGCATTCGGACATCGACACCATCGAACGCATCGAGATCATTCGTGACCTGCGGCTTGGCGCATTCGATGCACTGGTCGGCATCAACCTGCTGCGCGAAGGCCTCGACATTCCCGAATGCGCGCTGGTTGCCATTCTCGACGCCGACAAGGAAGGTTTCCTGCGTTCGGAGACATCGCTGATCCAGACCATCGGCCGCGCCGCGCGCAACGTCGACGGCAAAGTCATTCTCTATGCCGACCAGATCACCGGCTCGATGGAGCGCGCCATCGCCGAAACCGACCGCCGCCGCGAGAAGCAGGTCGAATACAACACCGCCCACGGCATCACGCCGGAAAGCATCAAGCGCGACATCGGCGACATTCTCGGCAGCGTCTATGAGCGCGACCATGTGCTGGTGGAAATCGGCGACGGCGGCATGGCCGACGACGCGGTCGCCATCGGGCACAATTTCGAGGCGGTGCTGGCCGATCTCGAAACCCGGATGCGCGAGGCCGCCGCCGATCTCAACTTCGAGGAAGCCGCACGGCTGCGCGACGAGGTGAAGCGTCTGCGCGCCACCGAACTGGCCGTGGTGGACGATCCGACCATCAAGCAGCGGGGCGTCGCGGCGAAAGCCGGCGCTTACGCAGGCAAGAAGAAGTACGGCGACGCCGCGAACCTCCCGGCGCAACTGGACAAGGCCGCCGCGCGCAACAAATCCCGCGCACGCAAGCCGACGCTGGACTCTTCTTCTCCCTCCCCCCTTGCGGGGGAGGGTCGGGGTGGGGGGACCACGGGTGCATCATCTCGTGTTCGTAAACCCACTCTCGATGAAATGGGCCCGGGCCCGGAAAGCAAGATTTTCCAGCCGACCAACTCGCGCCAGTCCGGCCCGGAGTTCTCGGGCCGCTCCACCGGCGGCGCGCCGGGCAAGCGCGGCGGATGGAAGAAGAGGTGAATACCGGAAGCACGCAACCTACACCATTTACTATTGCAAATTTCTACCTAGAATACGCTCATCTGGGGCGGGCTAATTTGACAGATGCGATTTTGGTTTGGACAGTTTTTCTCGAATGGCGGATTTCATAGACGCGCATTCGAAGAAGTTTTAGTCGTCGCGCTCGTCTCGATTTTTCCGCTAGTTATTCTGCCATTCATCGCAAGCGCTCGGTCATCCTGACCTGCTCCCCTGAAACGCCCCCGATTATAAGTTAGGGTTCTGTTCTCCAATCGAGGAGACGGACGATGCGTAA
>NZ_JBXAFS010000023.1:0-50459 GCF_058793355.1 Afipia sp. MLSD5-FHT05B12 | reverse complement strand
GTCTTCCGTCCCCTGACAGGCCGCCCCGTGACATTTTAACTTTGCTGAGATCGAGACATCTCAACTTTGTTGCAACATCTGCTTTTTGACGCGTGAATTGGTTCAGGCGCGATTGAATGCGGTCGCCCAGGTCGAGCGTTCAATGATCCCGTTGACGCGGCCGAGGTAAGCGACAGCATCTTGTGCTGCCATGGCCGCAGGCCCGTCATTTGCTGACGGGCAGGGGAGCCTTGAGATTTGGAGAGCTCCTATTCGCCCGACAAACGGTTGAGCAGCGAAGCTGCGTCCTGCAACCGGTGCGTTTCGTAGAACATTTGCTCGAGATCCATCGAAACTCTCACTCCTTCACTTACACTACCGGCCAGCGCGCAGGCCTCGGCAGCCTTGGCAATCCGTGCGGCCTCGCCGAGGCGAATACCAATCTCGGTCAAGATCAGGCCAATTGCCTGTTCGGTAACTTTGCGATCCATCATTGCCTCCGATTTACGGCGACAGTGACGCTCCACGTGCCGGGGAAGTCGAGCGGAAACGCAGCAATCTAGTGGCTCTTATCAGCCGGTCCGGATCACAAAATGATCCGAAAGAGCCCAAGGCTCTACGACCTATTTGGTCGGACGCTTTGGGGTGGCCTTCGGCGCGCCTTTTCCGGCAACATGGTCCTTAAAAAGCTTAACGGGATCGGCGCCAAGAGCGCGCGCAATGGCCGTGAACTCGATGATATCAAGGCGACGCTCGCCATTCTCATACTTTGCGACAAAAGATTGAGGGCGGCCGAGTTTTTTGGCCAACGCCTGCTGGCGAATGTCCGCTGATTTCCGCACTGCGACAAGCAGGTCGATCAGCCGGGCATAATCTGCGGATTTGAGGGTCTTCTGCATTTGCCGCCAAGGCCGTGAATCGGCGGCAAGTAATCTGATCCCGAAAACGGATTATCCCAAAATAGGATTATATTAACCGACCCTACCGATAGTGATCGCGGCAGCCGAGGGTTTTGTGGACTTCGGTAATAAGGGAAGCGATGTGCTGACCTGTCCACGCCGGGTCGTTCATGAGGCGGCGGGAGGGCAAATCGAGTAGTAAGCGGGGATGGTCCATGAATATTGCGGTGAAGGCGGCCTTGGGCTGTGCACTTGGATTTATCGTTGTCGGAGCTCTGGTCGGCGGCGGGAAAAGCGCTCCTCCGCCAGCTCCGAGCGTGCCCCTTCCCTCTGATCAGGCCCGTTTTATTGAGGCCGTCACAAAGGCGCGCTCCCAGTTTATTGCGGCCGCAAATGAGCTGGCTGCAGGAGGTCTTCGCAACAGCAGACAGCAGGCGGTTTGCAACGCCCTCCAAGGCAATTACGTTTCCGGCTGGATCGCGAAGGTTGCGGATCAATCAACAAATGGGGATGGCAAAGGTGTGGTTACCCTCGAGCTTGCCCCAAACTTGCAGGTATCGACCTGGAACAACGCCGTATCTGATTTTTCTGACAAAACCTTGATCGATCCGGAGAGTCAGCTCTTTAAGTCTCTGGCTGCAATGAAGAGAGGTGATACCGTCCGGTTCTCTGGTGATTTCTTTCCATCAAAAGTCGATTGCGTGAGAGAAATGAGCGTGACCCTGGCAGGGTCGATGAGGAGCCCGGTCTTCACCATGCGCTTCTCATCGATCCGCAAACTTTAGCGGTAAGGCTGGTCCATTCGTTGCCCTACCGTCAAAAACTTAGGTACCGAGGCGGCATTTTGATGATGAGACGGTTGATCATTCCATTCTGAATTCTTTGATGTGCCAGTTTTCGAGGTAGGTCGCCCCTAGGGCAAATTGCTTATCGTCTCCAAGGAAATTCCCGTTACTGTTGCGCCTCTCGATTCTTCTTCAGCGCCGCTTTGAAAGCAAGCAAAGGTCTTGCGGGATATTGCGCCTAAAGCGCTAGAGCTTTCGCAGCTGAATTCGAAAGCAACTCTTGTGACGAAACATGTTCGGTCGTGAGTGAAATTGCTTCCCGTAACCTTGTATGTCTTAAATCAGATGACGATGCTGACGTGCAAGCGAAAGTGGCCTTGGGAAACTTGCAGCCCATGATTGTCTTGGCAGCCCGAGCCAAGATTTGCTTGGAGTTGACGGATTTCCGCCAACACTAAGCCGACAGATCAAACCACCAATCGCCTTGAAATTTCGGTTTGAGAAAATTGATCAGAGACAAAACATTGTTAGATACCAATTTTGGCGAGGGAAACACCGCATGTAATTCTTGCTCCGGTAAAATGTAATCTATTAAAACTTGCACGAGTTGGCCACGGCGAAGGGCCTTCTGTGCGACATATTGGGGCAAGATAGAAATTCCAAGTCCATTTTCTGTGGCTGCCAGGACTGTTGAAAGGTTATTTGATCGCAATCTTCCATAAACATAAACAGGAAAAGAAATGCCATTTGACTCCTGGAGGTGCCAGACAGCATCCCCCTGCACGGTCGTGTAAACGATGCAGTCGTGTTTATTCAGCTGAGCTGGTTCAGAGGGAGCCCCACGATTTTCGACGTAATCTGGTGAAGCCACCATAACCCATGGATTGCGACCGAGGTATCTTCCCCCAAGTGACGAATCTGCAAGTCGGCCCATGCGGAGTGCGATATCGACGCCTTGCGAGACAAGATCTACGTAGTTGTCATCACAACTTAGATCAATTCGAAGACTAGCATTACGATTCATGAAATCAATAAGCAGAGGAGTTACGATGCGTCGACCAAACGCAACCGATGTAGAGATTCGCAATGTACCTTCAAGCTGAACACGTCTCTGGCTGATGATGTTTTCAGCTTCGGCGAGTTCGTGCAAAGCCGCTTTGCACTTCTCATAATATAATGATCCTAATTCGGTGAGACTGATACCACGCGTATTGCGATTGAGTAACCGTACCCCGAGTTGCAATTCAAGCTGGGCAATACTCTTCGTTACAGTCGACTGAGAAACTGTGAGGTCGTCAGCAGCCTTAGAGAAGCTGCCGAGTTCGACCACTCTTGTAAAAACGCCGATCTCGCGAATTCTATCCATAACGGTGTATTGCTCGCAGAATTCGTTCTTGTCCAAATTAAGCTTGCGTCTGCGAAGGCAGTCGGTGCCAAATATCTAGTAATATTAGGTAAAGGAGCAACCACAAAGCTCCGTTAAACAAGGTTTTGGAATAACTGATATCGTCCTTGTGTCCTTCGCGCGAGGGTGTGAATGCAGCACATTGGGAATTCCCTCGCCTAGAGTTGGACTGGCCAGGCGACCTTCATATTCCATTGGCGGAATTCGACGCGATGAAAAGAGATATTGCCCGGCGCAAGCACGTTGAACTCCAGTCCGAGTCCGGTGATCAATCCAATTATCAAGCACACGCTAAAGACAGTGGCGTGCAATCGGTTGATCGCGCAATGCTGCTGATCGAGACCTTGGCCGAGGACGATGAGGGCTATAGGCTGACGGACCTAGCCATTCGCACAGGTTTGTCACGGTCAACGATTCACCGCTTACTCATCACATTAGAAAGGCGCCGCTTTGTACAATTCGACCGCGGGCAAGCTAGTTGGCATATTGGTGCTCAGAGCTTCGCGGTCGGCGCGACATTCGTTCGCCGAAGAAATTTCTTAACGCAGGTCATCCCCTATCTACGTAAGCTGCGAGACCAAACGCGCGAAACTGTAAATCTCGCCGTCGTCGACAACGGCGCGATGTTGGTCCTCACCCGTCTCGAAAGCCGCGAGATTATGCGCTCTGTAACCAAAGTCGGTGGTCGTGTGCCAATGGTTGCATCGGGACTTGGCAAAGCGTTGCTCTCTACTTACACCGAGGAAGACGTTTTCGCGATCATTCACCGAGAAGGCATGCCGAGGTTGACATCAAGGTCAATCGTCCGCGCCGGAGACCTATGCAAATCTCTACATGACATTCGCCAGCGCGGCTATTCCGTAGATTACGAGGAAGCGCAGATTGGATTGCGCTGTGTGTCCGCCGTAATTTATGACAATTGCAGTGAGCCGCTCGCCGCCATTTCCGTCTCAGGTACGGCGTCGCGGGTTCCCGATGATCGATTGCCTATACTCGGTAAGCTCGTCCAGGAGGTCGCCATCGAAATAACATTGGCGCTTGGCGGAACGATCCCTGTAGCGACGGGTAAAAATGATGAATCCGCCAGGAATCCACGGATATGACCGAATCGTCGGCCTCAGCGGCGGTCACTTCTTCACAGCGGTGGCAAGGCAATTCAGGAGCGGATTTCCCATTGGGGTTGGCCCCTTCTAGCGGAGGGGCACCGCGCTCGCTCCTCCATATGATCAAGGGCATTTGCCCGTTCCCTGCGCGATTTATCCAATCGAGGAAAGGACCTGCTAATGACTAGCGAAGTAATTCGAAATCCTAAAACCGATCATCTCCTCACGCCAGAGAACGCTGCTTTCATTATTATCGACTATCAGCCGATCCAAGTTTCTTCGATCCGTTCGATGCCGCGCGAGGAACTCGTATTTAACATCGTCAGTGTTGCTAAGGCCGCAGTAAACTACAACCTTCCTATCGTCCATTCGACGGTTAACGTTGCGACTGGGCGTAATAAACCACCGATCCAAGACTTGCAGGATGTAATAGGTCATCTGCCTACCTATGACCGAACTTCCATCAATAGCTGGGAAGATGCTGACTTCAAGCAGGCGGTGAAGGCGATCGGCCGCCGAAAACTCATTATGACCGCGCTTTGGACCGAGGCCTGTCTGACCTTCCCAGCTCTCGATGCAATTCAGGAGGGCTTTGAGGTATATGTACCGATTGACGCCGTAGGCGGCACTTCCGTGACTGCACATGAGGCAGCGTTGCGGCGCGTCGAGCAGGCTGGAGCGAACCTCATAAGCCGCGTCCAGATGTATTGCGAGCTCCAGCGCGACTGGATGCGCGACGGGACCGTTGCGGGATTTATGGGCGTCTTCGACAACTATGACGGTTTCAACGTCGAGAAGGTTGCTGAGCAAGCGATCAAGCGCACCCCCTAGTGCCAGAAGATAGCGGCACCTAATAGTCTCCGCTGTAGTGATCGTCATGACGTAATTTGGCGGGCAACTGGCGTGCTTCGTGTTAAAGCACGACAATGAAACACCTTATCATTCAAAAGAACGGAGAGATAAAGCCAATGAGCGATACAGCCGAGAAAGTGAAGAAATATGCCGCAGCTTGGAATGAGGCTGATACCACCCATCGCGACGCATTGCTGGCCGCCTGCTGGGCTGACAACGGTATTTATGTGGACCCAAATGTCGAGATTTTGGGACGTGAAAATCTTTCACGTCATATCGCCAAAGTGCAGATGGGGCGTCCCGGTGCGCATCTCGAGTTCATGAGCGGCATTGAAACGCATCACAATGTGCTACGGTTTCTCTGGCGTCTAGTGCACGCTGACGCCACATTTGGAGATACATCGATCGACGTCGGCGAAATCGGGCCCGACGGTCGCTTGATCAAGATGATTGGATTTTTCGGACCTCCGCCTTCACTTTAGCGCAATTTTTTCGTCAACCGCATCACAAGAAAAAGATTGCCGCGACTCCCTTGTAAAGCTCGGCAGGAATTTTCTCGGAAAGCTCGACATTCGGCAGCGCCAGCCTGTCTACATTTGGCCCACCAGAGCGCTTCATCCAGACCGGACTCACGGATCAGGCGTGCTTTCCCTCAGCACAACGACATGCCGCAGGGCAGAGGTTTGGCTGCATCGATACTATTTTACGGCTTGCCGGCGGAATTCGCTAATGCTCATAGGAGCGTCAAGCGGGTAGTGTCGATGTCAAGCCACCGTATTTCGAGTGAATTCTTCGATGTAATCCAACAATTCGTCGGAGGCCGCTGCTGCTGCGCTCGTATCGCCTCGAGCGATTTGTTCAGCCAGATTGGCATGCAGGGCGGCAGTTTCGGCGAGACTTGCATGCTTGTTATGATATTTTACCCAGAAACGTCTGGATAGGCCATGCATGAGTGCCATGGATTTTGCAGCAAATTCATTTTGAGAAGCTTCGTATTCAAGTTCGGTTAGACGGCTGTCCCAACGACTAAATAGCGTCTCATCGTCATCATCGCTGAAACTCCGCAAACTCAAGCCAATGTTGGCGAACTCCATTCTCTGTTCAGGGGTAGCGCGTTCAGCGGATAGTCGCGCAAGCAAACGCTCCGTCTCCCTTCTCATTTCCAGAAGACTAAGCTGTTTGTGAACATTCAATTCGCTCACAAGGACTCCCCTGCGAGGGAGAATGAGAACAAGTCCTTCGCGTTCTAATCGTCGCAAAGCTTCGCGGATCGGTGTTCTTCCCATGTTCAATTGACTGGCGAGAGCTTGTTCGGAAAGAGCTGCCCCCGGTTGCAGTCGCAAGGTGATGATCAGCTCCTCCAAGGTGCGGTAGGCGTGTTCAGCTAAACTGATGTCTGAATTAGCGTCGGCGTTCTCGGGGGCGACAGGCTTTTGCCGTTGGCGGACGTCAGTTTTGCGAAGCATCAAAAGAGACTTTCTTGTTCGATATCCAAAAACACATTTAGCCCACATTTGTCCGATCGCAACGACACAAACATTTCGAAGGCGGCTGATTAATAATTAGTTGCAATCCAACTTGACAGCGTATTGGCACGACCGTATTGTCTGACGACAACTGATATTTCACATGTCGGCATATAGGCCGGCTGTATTCGATCGGAGGTAGCGCCATGGAACTGCGAAACTCATCTATGTCCAACAGGCAGCGTGCTTTCCGCGCGACTTATCGTCAGCAGATTGCGACGTGGTACAACGGCTGGCTGCATGTCTCGGTTATCTTTATTGCCGGCTTCTCCATCATTTACGTGTGCTCTGCTAATTTGAGCGACGTTGCTTGGTGGCAGTGGGGCGTCATTCCTGCTGTTTTCTTGACGTATCAGTTCGGAGAATATTGGGCCCATCGTGTGTGGCTTCATCGGCCTGCGCGTAATGGAGCGCTGCGGGAGCTCTACAACCGCCACACACTGCAGCATCATCAGTTCTTTACGGACGACGAGATGCGCTTCGCCGATCATATGGATTGGCGCGTGACCTTCTTTCCCCCATTCACAATGGCGACGATGCTTCTCATTGCGTTGCCCAGCGCGGTGATCGTGGGTTTGCTCATTTCATCGAACGCCGGCTGGTTGGTGATGGCGAGCGTGATTGGCAGCTATATGTGGTACGAGTTCGTTCATTTCTGCTGCCATGTCGAGGACAACTGGTTCCTCGTGTATTGCCCCATCGTCAATACTGCCCGCAGACACCATCGAGCCCATCATGATCACTCGATCATGATGGAGGTCAACATGGGTATCGGGACGCCGATCTTTGATTGGGTTTACGGTACGTCCGATCTTGACCGCGGCTTCTTTGGTCACGTTTTCAATGGCAATAGCTGGGAACATGTGAAGTCAAATCTGCGGCGAACAGCGAAGGCAGCTGACAAGCTTCCTCCCAAGGTTGCAGTGGCCGGCAGATAATCCACCGAAAGTGCCCTCGTAACGTTGGAGGAAAGCGATGGAAGCTGTGCTTTCGGTTGCTCGTTCGGTTGAGCCGGACCTCAGGTCACTTGGATGCTTCGCTATTCTTTGGGCGGCTTGTTCTCTTAGCGGGTTGATTATTTCTGGTCTGCTGCCGTTGGGTGCTCGCGCAAATAGTTCAGCGCCGTTGGGATTTGGCCTCGTGATTGGCAACGCAATATTGCTGGTCCTGTTGCTGATAGGAACGGTTGTATTTGCCGCATCCACCCTTCGTTTATCGAGCATCATCCTGATGGGGAGTTGGATATTTCTTTTTGCGCCAGCCATTTTTAACGTCGTTCCACAGCGGTGGCTCGACAGTTACGCGGGATTGCTGGTCTTGCTCTGTATTCAAGCAGCGGCAGTGATGATGTTGGGCCAATCCGCACATTTCGCAAATGCACTGTCGTTGTGAGCGAGGAAGAAGGTCATGTTGGTCAAGATAAAGCTTGTGATTTCGACTCTCGTTCTTCTCGTCGCTGCCGGCATCGCGTTTTATGACTATCGCATCGGACTATACCCACCCGCCGCAGTGGCATTGGGGGTCGGCATGTTTGTGGTTTTTGCCATCTGGGTATTTCCGGACGTCAAACGCAAAGGCAACGTCAAACGTAACAGCTAACTCAACAACAAAGGGCCTATCGGTGGAATGAGTTCCGGCGATGTCAACGCGGAGTAAGGGGAGTCGATGAGGTTAAAAGGCAGAACATTCCTTGTGACGGGCGCAGCAAGTGGCCTTGGAGAGAGTACGGCTCGCCTTATGGCCAAAGAGGGAGCCAATGTCGTGATTGGTGACATACTCGACGAAGAGGCTTCCCGCGTTGCTCAGTCGATCGTGTCTGACGGCGGATCCGCATCAACCGTTCATCTAGATGTCCGTAATGAGCCGGAGTGGATTGATGCCGTGAAATCTGTTGTGTCAACTTATAGCAAACTCAACGGACTTGTTAGCAATGCGGGAATCAGCGGAATGATTCCCGATGTCATGGATACAGATTATTTCGATCGTCTGATGTCGATCCATGCTCGTGGAACATTCCTTGGCATTAAGCATGCTGCGCCGGTGATCGCGCAGGCGGGTGGCGGTTCTATTGTTGCCACGTCATCCATCGCTGGAAAGATCGGCGCGGATTACGTTCACATGGGCTACAACGCCGCAAAGGCGGCGATACTCCTGCTCGTGAAATCTGCGGCGGGGCGCTATGCAAAGGACAATATTCGTTCGAATGCCGTTATTCCCGGTTGGATGCCGCCAATGCGCACATCCGTTGCATCTGCGGACCCGGAGTTACGTCCAAAACTTTTGCAGTCCGTCCCCTTGGGTCGTACTGGGCTTTTTCCTGAAGTCGCTGAAGCAATAGTGTTTCTGTCGACTGATGCGGCTTCATACATCAATGGGGCAGAGCTGCCGGTCGACGGTGGATTTTTGGCATATCGAGGGTTTCCCCAGCAGCTGTGAGCGGGGGGATGACGGGTTTTCATTGAGCGATTTTTATTCGCTCGCGGGGAAGAAACCACAAGGGCAAGGACATGAGTACGTTTGAAGGTTCGAGAACGATTAACGGCGTGGAAGTGACTGTCGATGGGCGACCGTTGGATCGGGCTCTCCAGATTAAAACGTATGATGGCGGCTTCTTCGAGTGGGGTTACGAAGGCGATGCGCCGATGCAACTGTCTCTAGCGATTCTTAGTGAGTATCTTGGCGATTCGCAGAAGGCACTCTCTCTCGCTAATGGATTCATGAAAGAGATCGTTGCGAACCTGGGAAATGACTGGCAACTCACAAGCGACGACATTCGAACAGCGTTGCTGAATCTGCATGTCAACTGACGGTTTGCGCCGATATGCAGATACTCACCAGAATCTTTCAGACGTTCTTTGCGACATCTCGTGCTTTTCAGAGATGAAATGCAGGAGAAAGATTCGATGAATAAGAGCGGTTAACTCCATAGATGCAATTCGCCCAAGAACTTGTTGGAGCATCCAAATGAAATTCGTTTGGATCATGCGGAGATAGCGTCGAAAACAATAAGTCCTAAGAGCGTGCAAAGCGCCAAATTTAACGGAGGGGTAGTTGTCCGGAGAAGCGGAATCATATTCCGTTGACTTGAACGTCAACGGTCTGTCGTTGTCATTTGGCGGTTTGAAGGCGTTGACCAATGTTTCGTTCTCAGTTGCTCCGGGATCGATCACGGCGGTGATCGGCCCGAACGGCGCCGGCAAGACGTCGCTGTTCAACTGCATTTCCGGTTTTTATCGCCCCTCGGCGGGTGCGATCGAGTTTGCCGGCGAGGACATCAGCAAGCTGCACCCACCTGCACGCGCCAAGATCGGACTCGCTCGCACATTCCAGAATATTGCGCTGTTTCGCGGCATGACCGTGCTGGACAATATCAAGCTCGGCCGTCATGCGCACATGCAGACCAACGTGCTCGATGCGTTGTGGTACTTCGGCCGCGCGCGGCGCGAGGAGCTTGCGCTGCGGTCCGAGATCGAGCAACGGGTTCTCAATTTTCTTGAGATGGAACATATTCGTGACCAGCCGGTCGCGTCGCTCTCCTATGGTCTGCGCAAGCGGGTCGAGTTGGCCCGTGCGTTGGCGATGCAGCCACGCCTGCTGATGCTCGATGAGCCGGTGGCGGGCATGAACCGCGAAGAGACTGAAGACATGGCGCGCTTCATCCTCGATGTGAAGGAGGAGTGGGGCGTCACCATTCTGATGGTCGAACACGACATGGGTCTGGTGATGGACATTTCCGACCATGTCGTCGTGCTGAATTTCGGGCAGGTGATCGCGGCCGGAAAGCCCGCAGAAATCCAGAACAACCCGAACGTGATTGCGGCCTATCTCGGTTCGGGGGACGTCGGCGATCTGTCGCGTCGGATCGCAGGCGAGAGGGCAGCGTGATGGATTGGCTGTTTCTCTTCGAGGTGGTGCTGTCGGGATTGGGGTCGGGCGCATTGCTTGCGCTGACCGGCATTGCCTTCGTGTTGATCTACAAGGCGACGAAGGTGATCAATCTCGCCGTCGGCGAAATGCTGATGCTCGGTGCTTACTTTTTCTTCGGTCTAACGATTTCCCTGACGCTCCCGATTTGGCTCGCTGTTATCCTGACATTGGTGGGTGGGGGCATTCTTGGCGGCGTCTTCGAGCGCGTCCTGATCCGTCCGATGCTCGGCGAGAGCCCGATTTCGGTGTTCATGGTTACGGTCGGTCTGAGCTCGGTGCTAATCGGTTTTGTCGAGTTCATCTGGGGTGGCGATCCGAGGACGCTGCCCAGTTTCCTGCCATCCAAGCCGATCTTCATCGGCGATGCTTATGTCTCGCCGAAGATCGCCGTGTGTTTTGCGATTGCTTCTATCCTGATCGCTGTATTTCTTTTGGTCTTCCGGACATGGCGAGGTGGCGTTGCGCTCCGCGCGACGGCAACGGATCAAGGCGCGGCGCTCTCCTGCGGCATTAACGTTCCAGCGGTGTTCTCGGTGTCGTGGATTGTCGCAGGGATGGCGGCAGCCGGGTCGGGTATTCTTATTGGCTCGATCGGCGGCATCTCACCAAACATGGGCGTGTTCGGCCTCTCGGTGCTGGTCGCTGTCATTGTAGGCGGTCTGGATTCGATCGCTGGTGCGCTTGTCGCTGGCCTCGCGATTGGTGTCGTTGAAGCGCTGGTCGGAACCTACATGGGCGGCGAATACAAGCTGCTCGTCACTTTCAGCATTCTGGTGGTTGCCTTGATGATCCGTCCTTACGGGTTGTTCGGCACAGTTGAAATTGAGCGACTCTGATGCGGATCGGCGCGGTACACGAAACTTACGCCCAGGCGGAATCGCTGCTCGATACCAACGTGCAGCGTCTAATGATGGTCGCGCTGCTCGCGGCGCTGGTGCTGTTTCCATTCTTCGTGGATCAGTACTGGATTTATCTCGCCTGTCTGGTGGCGATCCACATTGTCAGCACGACCGGCCTGAACATTCTCACCGGCTATACCGGCCTCGTCAGCCTGGGCCAAGCGGCCTTCATGTCCGTCGGCGCATACACTGTCGCTATTCTGGAAATCCGGATCGGTACGCCGTTCTTCATTAATCTCGTTGTCGCGGGATTTGTTTCCGCCGCCGTCGGTCTTGTTGTCGGCGTGCCGAGTTTGCGCGTGAAGGGCCTTTATCTCGCCATCGCGACCATTGCCGCATCCTTCATACTGCACTTCATATTTGCCAATGGCCCTGCATTCCTTGGCGGTACGCAAGGGCTGAGCATGCCACCTGCGCGGCTGTTCGGTTACGATCTGGCGCGTCCGTTCCAGCTTTATTGGCTGTTCATACCGTTGACGGCGCTCGCCGTATTCGCCGCGGCCAACCTGTTCCGGACCCGGATCGGCCGCGCCTTTATCGCAATCCGCGATCGCGATATTTCCGCCGAAGTGCTCGGCATTCCGCTCTTGAGATACAAGCTGCTCTCGTTCGCACTGTCGTCGTTCTACGCCGGCGTCGCGGGCGGCATGTGGGCGTATTTCTTCCGCGTCGTGACGCCGGAGAGCTTTCCGCTGATCTATTCGGTCTTCTTCCTCGCCGCCGTCATCGTTGGCGGCATGGGCACGATCCTCGGCGCGATCCTTGGCGCGATCTTCATGACCATGGTGCCGGAGATTCTCAAGATTGCGGTGTCCTACATGACGTTCATTCCGAATGCGGTGGCGCAACTGTCGCCGATCCGGACAATCGTTTTCGGCTTGCTGATCATCGGTTTTCTGCTGTTCGAGCCGCAGGGCCTCGCCGAAATCTGGCGCCGCGTCAGACGTTTCTTTCATTTATGGCCATTCAAGAAATAACACACAGGGAGACACAGTAATGAAACACATTCCGAGGCGTCGAAAAATTCTATCCTACGCAGCAGCAGGTTGCCTGGCATTTGGAATCAATATGCAGGCGTGGGCCGCTGATGATATTGTAATAGGCGCGTCGATGCCGATGACGGGCGTATTTGGATTTGCTGGTATTCCTCTCAACGTAGGATTCCAGGATTATGTAAAGATCATCAACGACGCCGGTGGAATCGATGGTCGTAAGATCAGATATATACCCGAGGATACCTCTTACGCAGTTGATAAATCCATTGCAGCATTTAACCGGATCACCGCCAGCGAGAAGATAAGCCTCTATTACGGAGATTCCACGGGCTTCGCAAAAACCGTCAATGCCGAACTGAACCGGCGCGGCAATATTCTTATGGCTGGAACGTCCTTCGCGACCGAGCTGAACGATCCGAAAGAATTTCCTTTTCAATTCATTCCTGGACCCGATTATTCGCAAATGATCGGCATTCTGCTGGAATACATCGCCAAGACCCAGCCGGGCGCGAGGATCGCTCTGGTCAACTCGGACACCGAGTTCGGCCGCGATCCGGTTACAGCAACCGAAAAGCGTGCGGGTGATTTGGGATTGAAGATCGTCGCAAAGATCGCGACGCCGCCAACCAGCATCGACGTCTCCACCGAAGTACTCAAGCTGCGTCGTGCCGATCCGGATTACACCATCTTCCACGGCTACGTTCTTGCACCACTGCCGGAATTCATGGCGCAGATGAAGCAGCTGGGCCTCAAGAGCAAGTTCATGGGCACATTCTGGTCGATGGATAATGGGATTTGGGCGAATTCGGCTCAAGTCGCTGACGGCTACATGGGCGTGATGCCATATCGATACTATTTTGATACAGAGGGATCTTCACCGATGCTGGACAAGATCCGGCAGCTGCACCGGGAATATCAGCCGACGTACTATACGCAGGGCTTTCTGACCGCGATGTTGATGATCGAGGCTGTAAAGCGCACGCTCGATGCCAAGAAGGATCTCACCGCAACGAACATGAAAGCGGCGCTGAACTCCATCAAGGACTTCGACACCGGCGGCATCATCGGCGTGCCGATCTCGATCCCCGGCAACACGGTGCCCGTCGGCCGCGTCTATCAATATGACGGCGCGAACAAGACCATGAAGCCGGTCTCCGACTGGATCAAGATTGCGAAGTGACGAGCATGCTCGCAGAAAATCTCTTTGCTGAAATGCAGCAAGCGCAGTATCAACAAGCAGCGATTTCGCTGAAGAATGACCTTCTCTCAGTCAATAATATCGAGGTCGTCTATAACAAGACGGTCCAGGTGCTTCGCGGCCTGTCGTTGAAAGTCGACAAGGGAGCGGTGGTCGCATTGCTGGGCTCCAATGGAGCAGGCAAGTCGACCACGCTGAAGGCCATTTCCAATCTGCTCGAACTGGAAGATGGCAAGGTCACAACAGGTGAAATCCTGTTCAAGGGCAATTCCGTATCGCGTCTCGCTCCGCATCAACTGGTGCGGGGCGGACTCTTCCATGTGATGGAAGGGCGACGGATTTTTGAGGATCTGACGGTTGAGGAAAATCTGACTGCTGCGACATATGCAATGTCCGGCCGCAGCGGAGCGAAAACGCCGTTCGATCTTGTCTATACCTATTTCCCCCGGCTGTTCGAGCGGCGCACCGGCCGCGCCGGCTATCTCTCCGGCGGCGAGCAGCAGATGCTGGCCATCGGCCGCGCGCTGATCGCGCAGCCGGAATTGATGCTGCTGGATGAGCCGTCGCTCGGACTGTCGCCAAAACTGGTGGAAGAAATCTTCACCATCATCGCGCGCATCAGCCGGGAGCAGGGAGTTTCGATGCTTCTGGTCGAACAGAACGCCGCGGTGGCGTTTGCCGTCTCCACCTACGGCTACATCATGGAATCCGGAAAGATCGTGACCGATGGGCCAACGGAGCAACTGATCCGCGACCAGGACGTTCGCGAGTTCTATCTCGGCGTGGGCGCGGCAAATGCCGAGACAAAGGGCTTTCGCGGGATCAAGCATTACAAGCGCCGCAAGCGCTGGCTGTCCTGAGGCTGTGTGAGGATTGCATGAGCGATAAATTTCCAGAGTTCACGCTGCCGCAGATGCTGCGCGAAAATGCGCGCCGGTCGCCGGAAGATGTGGCGATCCGCCAAAAGGAATTTGGCATCTGGAATCCCTCGACATGGGAGCGCTACTACCAGCGCGCCTGCCATGTGGGTCTCGGCTTTCGCGCGCTTGGGCTCAACGAAGGCGGCCATGTCGCCATCCTGTCCGAAAACCGGATCGAGTGGGTGCTGGCGCAGCTCGGCGCCAACATTGTCGATGGGATCGCGGTCGGCGTTTATCCGACGAGCCCGTCGAATGAAGTGGCCTACGTTCTGGCGCATTCCGAATCCGAAGTCATCGTCTGCGAAGATCAGGAGCAGGTCGACAAGGTTCTGGAACGCCGCGACGAACTTCCAAGGCTTCGGCGGATCATCGTGATCGAAACCAAAGGGATCAGGGACTATCCCGCCGATCAGGTCATATCGTTCGATGCGCTCGAAGCTCTCGGTGCTGACTTCGAGACGAGCCATGCCGGGCTGGTTGATGCGACGATCGATGGGCAGACACTCGCGCAGATAGGACTCATCATCTACACCTCGGGCTCAACGGGAAAGCCGAAAGGCGCGATGCTGAGCTACAAGAATATCCGCGCGCAGGCGATGGCTTCGGTGGATCGTCTTGACTTGTCGCGACATGAAAGTCTGTTGTCCTATCTGCCGCTGTGCCATGTCGCAGAGCAGATGACAACGGTGATGGTGCCGATCTATCTCGGCTCGCTGGTCAATTTCGGAGAATCGATCCGCACTGTGCAGGAAGACCTGCGCGAGGTTGCGCCAAGCATGTTTCTCGGCGTGCCACGTATCTGGGAGAAATTGCATTCGTCGATCCATATCAAATTGCTGGAAGCCGGAAGCATTCGCCGGGCGCTGTTCGAACGCGCTTATGCTGCGTGCGAGCCGTTTGCGGAGAAGAACGCCGCGGACAGGACATTGTCTGAGAGGATCAGGTTCGGCCTGTCTTACTGGCTGATTTTTCGGGCGCTGCAGAATTTTATCGGGTTGCGCAAAACCCGCATTGCTATGACGGGTGCCGCACCGATTTCGCCGGCTATCGTGCACTTCTTCCGCACCATCGGTGTGCCGCTGATCGAAGTTTATGGTCTTACGGAAAGCTCCGGGATTGCGCTGGGGCAAGTGCTGACGGATCGGCGGGTGGGGACGGTCGGTTATGGCATCGCCTTAATGGATGCGCGGCTGGGAGATTCCAACGAACTGCTGTTGCGCGGCGATACGGTTTTTGTCGGTTACTATCGAAACGACGAAGCCACCAATGTCGCAATCCGCGATGGCTGGCTGCATACCGGCGACGTCGCGGAGTTCAAGGATGGCCACTTCCGCATTGTGGATCGCCTGAAGGACATCATGATCACGGCTGGCGGGAAGAATCTCAGTCCGTCGGAAATCGAGAATACCGTCAAGGCCAGCCCTTTTATCAAGGAATGCATCGTCATCGGTGAGGCGCGCAAGTATGTCTCAGCGTTGATCCAGATCGATTACGACCTCGCCGGCAAGTGGGCGGAAGAGAAGGGCATCGCCTATACCAACTTCAGGAATCTCACCGAGAACGAAAGCCTCCGTGAGTTGATTCAGTCAGAGATCGATACGGCGAATGGTCAGCTTGCGCAGGTTTCGCAAATTCGTAAATTCCATCTTCTGACGAAAGAGCTGGATCACGACGATGACGAAGTGACCGCGACGATGAAAGTTCGCCGCGCCAACGTTCAGAAGAAGTATGCCCTGGAAATCGAAAATCTCTATGTCGTTCGTGAACTGGAGATGGCAGAAAAATAGAGCAGTTAAGGTGCCCGCAGACATCATTCAGGCAGTCAACAGTGGGCGATTCACCCATTTTGGGGATTTGAGGTTGGCATGGCACCTCATAAGGCCTCTGCGCGGGGCTGATAAATTGCCGTATGTTGGCAATGGGCGACAGGAATGCGTTGGTTGGCCACGATAAGTGCGTCTAATTCCACAAACAAATGACCCTTCTTCTCGTAATTAGCTGTTACGCATGCGCGGGCGGCCAAGTTGTCGCTGTCCGCCACGGCTGACAACATCTGCATGCGGCTGCCGACATGAATCCATGGTCCAAGGAGAGCATTTTCCATAAGGACTCTGTTCATGATCCGTTGTAGCACGCCTGGATGGACGAGACCTTCGCGCGCATAAATTGGTTCAGCGTCTCGCACCTCGGCGCGATACTCCGCGCCTACCTCACCTTGCCAAGATCTTGGGGCGGTGCCGAGCCACTTACCGAGCCGATAGGAGTTGGTGTCGGCAGGCGTTCGCGTCTCGACAGGCGCGGTGTCGGGATAGTCAGCGAGAGAAAATGACGGCGCTTTGGCGGCGAGTAAGGCTGTTCCGGTTGCTGCTATTTCACCGCTTCCGACAGTCAGGGCCATCACTTCGCCGGACTCCTCGGCCTGAACCAGCACCATCTCGCCGTCATAGACGGGCTTGGCGAAGCGCGCTTCGATCAATCCTCGTTCGAGAAATGCCCGGCCCCATTTCGCAACGGGAACGTGGATCATGTAGGCGAGCACATCGACGCCGGGCACCAATCCGCCCTTGAAGCCATATTTCAGGGCCACGGAGTCGTCGTGCATCTTATTTTCCGACAGCTTGGCGGTGTTGTAAGCTTTTACACGATACGGCTCTAGCCGCTCAGTCATGATTCATCCTCGCGATGCGAGCGCCAAGCCGTGTGCTCTGCATTCCAAAATGTTAGGGCCGGATAGCGGGAGTCAGGCGGACCGGGCTTTGCTGTTGTGCGCCTGAAATTGGCTCGTCTTGTTGTTACCTGCAATCAACTCGGCAGCTTTCTCGGCCATGGCCATGATCGGCAGATTGGTATTTCCGCTGATCACAGTCGGCATGATTGAACCATCGATGACTCTCAGGTTGTCGATTCCCCTGACTCGCAATTGGCCATCGACAACAGCGTTGCTGTCTTCGCCCATGCGACAAGTGCCAACAGGATGGTAGATCGTTTCGGCGCGCGCGCGAATCCATTTTTTTCGGGAATCGACACTGGTAAACGCATCGATGTCGATTTTTCGTTTGACGAATTTTTTCAGACCCGGCTGATCGATGATTCCGCACAGTTGTCTAACCCCTTCCTGCATGCTGACGAAATCCGACTCGTCAGAGAGAAAACGGGGATCGATAGCTGGAGTGTCGGATGGATTAGCCGACCGCAATCGCAGGGTCCCACGGCTCTTAGGCCGAAGCTGGCAAACGCGTATCGCGAAGCCATGAGCGATGCGTTCATTAGGTGGAGGATTCCGGAGCGCGACGATCAGATGAGCTTGCCACTCCGGCAGCGACGAACCTTGGTCGGGTCCCCAGAAGGCGCCGGCCTCGACCCCCTGGGAGGTTGCAGGGCCGGTACCCCGAAGAATGTATTGCGCTCCTGCGAGGCCTCCCTTGATCAAGCCGAGATAAGGCGTCAGCGTGACCGGCTGAGATGCCTCCATGCGGATCGCGCAGTCGAGATGGTCCTGCAGGTTGTCTCCGACGCCTGCGGAATCAAGAACAGGCTTGATACCAAGCGACTGCAAGTGATCCGCCGGACCGATGCCCGACAACATCAACAGCTGTGGTGAGCTGATGGCTCCGGATGTCAGCAACACCTCGCGCTCCGCCGGGATGGTGACCTCGCGTCCTCCCTTTTCGATCACAACGCCCCGCGCCCGCGTTCCCTCCATAGCGATCCGGCGAACTCTGCAGTTGGCCATAAGAGTGAGATTACGCCGTCCCTTCGCTCGATCAAGATACTTGAAGGCTCCGGATCGCTTTCCTTCTGCGATGGTAAGTTCGTAGAAGCCCGCGCCTACCTGGGACGGTCCGTTGAAGCCGTTGTTTTCCGGCAAGCCGGCCGACACCGCGCTTTCAATGAATGCTTTCGAAATGGGGTGTTGCAGAGTGCCGTAGGACAGTCGGATAGGGCCGGAGTAGCCTCGATCCTGATCTCTCTCCCCGGTGACTAGAGTCGCGTCCTCGATTTTTCTAAGATAGGGGCGCAGGTTCTCGTAACTCCATGACGGTAGGCCCTGCGCGGCCCACGAGTCGTAGTCCCAGGCATTGCCCCGGATTGCAATCATGGAGTTGATGGAGGACGAGCCGCCCACAACCCGTCCACGCGGAATGTAAATTTTTCGATTGTTGAGATTTGCCTGAGGCTCCGTCCAGAACTGCCAGTTATATTTTGGGCTCGTATAGAGAACCCGAATGCCAGCGGGCATGTGGACGAAGATGGACGCGGAAGGAGCACCGGCCTCAATCAGCAGAACGTTGACATTTGGATCTTCGCTCAGCCGCGAAGCCAGCACGCATCCAGCGGATCCCGCGCCGACGATGATGTAATCATATCCGGATAGTTTCATTTTCGAATCCCCTGGGAACGCGTGCGGCTGGCAGGTGCGGCTGATCTGGCATGAAGTGCGTAGCGTCAGTCGTTTGCGATTGCGGCGACGAATTTTTGCCATTGTTTTTAGGTCAGTTTGGATTACCATTTTGGTATGTCCAATTATAAGAACAGCGACTCTGGCGTCAACAGAGAGGTGCTTCGGTGATCACTCGTGTGTTTACGGTCATGCTTGTTGCGGCAGCCTGTGCCGTTTTTCTCTGGTCGGCGAAAGGGTTGCAGCATTGGAAGGCGAGTATGTCGCCACAAGAAAGATCGGCCTTTGAAAAGACGGTCTGGGCCCTCGGTCACTAGTGAGGCTCTCCGCTGCCAGATATTCGGCCTGGCGTATCGGCGCGGACGTCCGTGGTTGCCAACAATGCACCCGGATTATTCGGGCAGCCCGGATTTGGAATGCTGCGGATGCGTTCCAGTATCGACGATCCGGCGGTCGCTGAGCCTCTGAATTTTCGCCTGATCAAACTTTAGCACGGTTTTGAGAACTTGTTCGGTGTCTTCACCTCGAAGCGGCGGGCTCTTCGAATATTCGATCTTCGTTTTCGAGAACTTGATCGGGTTGCCGACGAGAGGCGTAATGGCGCCGGAAGGATGCGGAAGATTGATCTGCAACTCCCGATGGATCACTTGCGGATGAGCAAACACCTGATCCAGCGTGTTGATCGGCGCGCAAGGAACGCCGACCGGTTCCAGCAACGATACCCAGTGATGCGTCGTCTGCTTGGCCAGATGGACATCGAGAAGCGGGATGAGTTGATCACGATTATGAAGCCGGTCGGTGTTCGTGGCAAAACGGGTATCGGCGGCCAGTTCCGCAAATCCCGCCGTCGCGCAAAATTTTCTGAACTGCTGGTCGTTGCCGACCGCGAGCACGAATGAGCCGTCCTTTGTCTTGAATACCTGATAGGGGACGATATTCGGATGCGCGTTGCCGTAACGCTTGGGCGAACGCCCCGTCGTAAGATAGTTCAAGCTCTGGTTGGCAAGCACGGACACCTGAACATCGAGCAAAGCCATGTCGATGTGTTGGCCTTCGCCGGTGCGTTCGCGATGCAGCAGTGCCGAAAGGACACCCGTCGCGCTGTACATGCCAGTCAGAATGTCGACGATCGGAACGCCAACCTTCTGAGGTCCTCCACCCGGTTTGTTGTCGCTCTCACCGGTAATGCTCATCAGGCCGCCGGTTGCCTGAATGGCCATGTCGTATCCTGCGACGTCCTTCATCGGACCGGTTTGACCGTAACCGGTGATGGAGCAATAAATGATATCCGGCTTCAGTTTCCGGAGGGACTCGTAGTCCAGTCCGTACCGTCGCATGTCGCCGACCTTGTAATTCTCAATCACGATGTCGGCTTGCTGCGCCAGCGAGCGTACAATTTCGCTGCCTTCCTCGGTTGCGATGTCGACGCAGATCGAATGCTTGCCGCGGTTAGCGCTGAGAAAGTAGGCGCTTTCGGTCGTGTCGTTGGAGTCTCTGTCCTTCAGGAATGGAGGACCCCATTGCCGCGTGTCGTCGCCGGTGCCCGGACGTTCGATCTTCCAGACCTCCGCGCCGAGATCAGAAAGCAACTGGCCCAACCATGGCCCCGCCAGAATTCTTGAGAGATCGAGCACTCGGTAACCAACCAGAGGTCCAGCCATGACATTTCCTTGTCAGTTTATACGGCGAAATCTGCTCTCGAGAGATCGCATGTTTCTTGGATCTATAATTGGATTTACCAAATTGGTCAAACCAAACAAAATTGAGGTCGATCCGGATTTTGCTGATGCTGAGCGGGGAGATTGCTTGACAGTCGATAAAGGGGGACGTATGGAAGACCAAAATGGTCTGTCCAATTTGGATGACGGTTATGTGGCTAGTTCCCGCGTAACGATAATAATTAGAGGCAACGCGAAGTGAGGTTTTCTATATGGCGCGGGTCACTCTCCAGAATGTATCGAAATCCTTTGGCGGAGATCGAGGGCCTTGGGCCGTTCAGGACTTCTCATTGGATATTGCCGACGGTGAACTGATTGTTTTTGTCGGGCCATCCGGCTGCGGGAAGTCGACGACGCTGCGCATGCTTGCCGGTCTTGACGATGTGACGTCCGGCAAGATTTTGATCGGCGGGCGGGATGTAACCGCGTTGCCGCCGAAAGATCGCAACATCGCGATGGTGTTCCAGAACTACGCGCTTTATCCTCAGAAGACCGTCTACGACAACATGGCGTTCGGCCTTCGTGTCCGGGGCGAGTCGAAGGATGAGATCGATCGTCGTGTGCGAAGCGCTGCGTCGAGTCTTGGTCTGGAGCCGTTGCTTGAGCGGAAGCCGCGACAGTTGTCGGGCGGTCAGATGCAGCGCGTCGCGCTCGGTCGCGCGCTCGTTCGCGACCCCGACGTTTTCTTGCTGGACGAGCCTCTTTCCAACCTCGACGCCAAGTTACGCGTAAAAACCCGCGAGGAGATTGCGACGCTGCATGCCAGGCTTGGTGCCACGATGATTTTCGTGACGCATGATCAGGTCGAAGCCATGACGCTCGGTGACCGGATTGTCATCATGCGAGACGGCTGGATTCAGCAAGTCGGCAGTCCACTTGATCTCTACGACCGGCCGGTCAACGCTTTCGTGGCAGCGTTTATCGGCTCACCCGAGATGAACCTTGCTGAGGGTGAGTTGATCCGCGACGGCGCTGGAATGAAGGTTCGTTCAGGTCAACTGGTGCTCGAACTTCCAGATGGTGAGTTCTCCGAGACTGAGAAGAACGTAACATTCGGTATTCGGCCAGAACACATTACGCGCGCTGATTCAGCATCTGGCATCGAGATGGTGGTCAACCTCGTCGAGCAAATCGGTGCGCAAACATATGTTCTCGGGACGATATTCGATCAGAAGTTTCGTGCGGTGTTCGCGCGTGACGACGTGCTCGCGGCCGGCGACAGAATTTCCGTCTATCTGCCGGCGCAGCAGCTGCACTTGTTCTCGCGCGACGGCGGAAAAACATTGAGGCAATCAAAATCGATAAAAGAAATTAACAAAGGGAGGGAGAATCATGACCAAGTACAATCCAAGCGAATGGAAATTCAAGAATAAGTCTTCCAGCTTTAATCGGCGAAACTTCCTGAAAACATCTGCGGCTGTTATGGCTGGGGCAGCAAGCTCCTTTGCGGCTCCTTACGTCAATGCGCAGGCAAAGGTAACGCTTAGATTTCTGAACAATGAGACCGCGGCCGATAGCCAGACTGTCCTGCGAAATGCTTGCAGTGCGTACGAGAGCAAGTTCGGCGTCAAGATCATTGTCGATTCGACGCCGATCAGCGGTGCCTATGCGAAGACCATGGCGGCGATCAATGCGGGCACGCCTTATGACCTTTCTACCCAAGGTTATATCGCTCATATTCTTCAGTACGCCCGTGGTGGTCATCTTCTTCCGATGACGGAGCTTGTAAAGCAGCATTCGTGGGGCAAGATGGGTGCGTGGACGTACCAGGGTGAGAACTGGTTCTATCCCTACGATTACAACCTGGTGACGTGCTACTATCGAAAGGATCTCTATACCGAGAAGGGTCTGAAAGTCCCGACCACCTGGGCAGAGTATCTCGAAAACTGCCGGGCGCTGACCGTTTCAAAAGACGGAAATATCGAACGCGGCGGTTGCGTTATTCCTCTGGCGAGCGACAGCGCTACCAACTGGGCAAGTTTTGGCAATCTGTTTGCGGAAGCTCCGCAGTTCTACGACGACAAGTGGAACGTTGTTCTGGATGCGCCGGAGAACGCCGGCCGCGCAGGCCGCTTCCTCGATCTTTTCGGCGAGCTCTACAAGACAATGCCTCCCGGATTGAACACGGTGGGTTACGCGGAGCTTATGAGTCTCTTCGTTACAGGGAAGGTCGCGCATACACTTTACTCGGGACGAGTGGTCGAAGCGCTCGAAGCACGAAATCCGGAACTCGCAGACAAGTACGGAATTTTCGCTGCGCCGGATAGCGGTGGCAAACAGTCTGCGCTGCCCTTCGCCTTCGATGGCTTCGTCGCGTTCAAGACCAAGCAGAGTGAGGAAACAATGAAGTTCCTCAAATGGTTCATCGACGAACACTATATCGACTGGTTGCATTCCGCCTGGATGAACTTCCAGCCTGTGCGCCTGGATGTCTATGAAGACCCTCGCTGGAAGAAACACCCGATGATTCAGAAGCATTGGGCAACGATGATGCAGATGAAGTCGTTCATCGATCCAGAGAGCAAGGTCAGGCTTTCGTCCGTCGATCTGATCGGGCCTTCGATCGATCTGCGGCCTTGCAAGGTATTTGACGGCAACATCATGCCGGAAATGCTGCAAAACAAGGTGCTCAAGAACATGTCGTCGGCCGACTGTGTGAAAACGGCCGCCGATCGCATACGGGCGATAGGCTGAGTTGTTGGCGGGAAAGTAGGTTCTTCATGAGGCAGGATTGGCGAATTATTGGCTTGTTCGTCGGGGGTGTTTTGATACTCGGCGCCGTTGTCGGCGGGCCACTCCTGTATTCCATCAAGCTCTCATTCTACGCGGCGGAGTCGTTTATCGCTCCGCCGCGGTGGGTCGGGCTCGATAATTACCTGACCGCGCTCAAGAACCCGAGCTTCTGGGCCGCGCTCATGAATGGATTGGTGATTTCCATTTTTGCGATTATTTCGCAAGTCGTGCTCGGCGTGTCTATTGCGCTCGTTCTGAATCGTCAGTTCGTCGGGCAGACGATTGTACGGGCGTTGTCGATAGTTCCGTACTTTTTGCCGACGGTTGTTGCGTGTCTCATCGCACAATGGATGCTTGATCCAAACTATGGGCTTATCAAGAGTGTCCTCGCGTCGTTCGGATCCAGCATGTTCGACTGGGGCGCAAACTCCGCGACTGCGAAGGGAACGGTTGTTCTCGTCAGTGTCTGGATATGGACACCGTTCGTGGTGACATGCGTGCTTGCCGGTCTACAGACAATTCCGGCTCAGCTTTATGAAGCCGCCCGGGTCGATGGAGCCGGCGCCCTGAAACAGTTCTGGCATATCACACTGCCGGGACTTCGATCTGTGTTGATTGTGGTCATTCTGCTGAGAGGTATCTGGATGTTCAACAAGTTCGACGTGATCTGGCTGCTGACTAAGGGAGGGCCGCTGAACCAGACCGAGACGCTTCCGATCTTGGCCTATCGACGCGCGTTCCTGGAATTCGATCTCGGGGGCGGAGCGGCGGTTGCAACGATCTCGTTTCTTTTGCTGGCGTCCATCATTCTGATCTATCTCAGATTCTTTCCGATCGACGAAGCAAAGCAGGGGCGATGACCGTGACACAGCAATATTCACACCCTTCCGTCGTTGCGGCTGTTTCCGATCCGCGGCAGAAGCCATTCCTTCGCCATTCATCCAGGTCTGAGCCTTTGCCGACGGAGATATCATCGCCTGTATCCGGGCAGAAATCGTTCGGCTGGGTGAGCGGGCCGGTCAAGAAACTTGCCGGCCGCATCGCACTCTATTCGGCTGTCATTTTAATCTGCGTATATTCGTTTTTCCCGATTTACTGGATGATCATATCCAGTCTCCGGGCGCCGCAACGGTTGTTTCTCGACACATCGTTGGTGTTCTGGCCGCCGGATCTGTCGTCCTACAGGTCTTTGCTGGAACTCACGAACTACACGGCCAATTTTCTCAACAGCACCCTGATGGCGATGGCGACGATTATCGTCTCCACGACGCTTTCGGCATTTATAGCCTATGGCGCGACGCGGCTGAGGTTTCGCGGTAAGACAACATTGGTCGCGTCGATGTTGTTCGCCTACATGTTCCCGCCATTGATGCTCGCGATTCCGATGTCAGCGTTGTTCCGCATGGCGGGTCTTTCCGACAGCCTGTGGGGCTTGCTGGTCGCTCATCTCGCAATCTCGCTTCCTTTGGGCGTTTGGCTTTTGTGGGGTTTCTTCAAGTCGATGCCATTTGACCTGGAAGAAGCCGCAATGGTGGATGGCTGTTCGCAGTTCAGCGCATTTATCAAGGTTGTCCTGCCGCTTTCCGCGCCGGGTCTGATCACGGTCGGCATCTTTTCGTTCCTGCTGTCCTGGGCCGACTATGTATTCGCTCTCATTCTCATCATGAGCGACCAAAACAAGACGCTTCCGGTCGCCCTTGCGTCGATGCTGGGAGCGCAGGATCTGCGCTGGGGCGAAATCCTCGCCGGTGCATCCCTCATTGCATTACCGCTCTTTGTAATCTTTACGTTCTGCTACCGTTATTTCGTCGCGGGACTTACGGCAGGGGCCCTGAAGGGGTAGGCGGCATCTGTCTTAGGGCTGGTTCGGGGCGCCAAGGCGCCCGGAACCAGCGTGTACCGCTTGAGCGGCGCGAGCTTGCAGAGAAAGCTTATCGTCTTACGGGTATCTTTGGCTCTCCCAGAAGCGTCTGCCAGGTTTCGATTGTCTGAGACAAGTGCTCATTCATTTTCTGTTCGGCTTGGCCGACGCGCCGTCCCTCGATGGCTTCAAGGATTTCGCAATGATCCTCATAGGAGCGGCGACCGCGACTGTGATCGGAAAAATAAACACGGCGACGCTGCCGGGACAGTTCGTAGAATGATTTTACAACGCGAAGCAGGATATCATTCTTGGTAGCAGCGAAGATCGCAAGGTGAAATGCCTCGTCTTCCAGCTCGATTGTCTGCTTCTTCGCAAGACGCTTCTCGGTGGCGGTTAAAATCGCGCGCAGATCGCGGATATTGTCAGGCGTCCTGCGGGTGCAGGCCAGCCGAGCGGCCTGTACTTCGAGCATACGCCGCACCTCGAAGACATCGGCGATCTCGTTGGCTTGGAATGGAAGGCCGGACTCGGCGTGAAGGACGAGAGCTTCGATGCTGCTTTCATCCGAGTTTCGCAGATAGATGCCCGAGTTGGGCCGTCTCTCGATGACGCGCATGACTTCCAAAGCGGCCAGCGCCTCACGGACGGCGCCCCGGCTTGTTTCGAATTTCTCCGCGAAGTCTCGTTCGGACGGCAGGCGCTCGGAGGGTTGATAGCGGCGTTCACGGATAAACGAAAGGATTTTTCCAATGGCGTTCGAGGGAGCCTCAGGCTTGTCGGTTCGGTTTCGCTCGGTCATCTGCGTCTGCTCTTTCTGCGCTCGTGAGGAGACTGGTACGTCAAGCCTTTTCATGCCGGCCTCTCCAATAGTCACGAATCTGAGTGATATTCACCTTATTTCGAGTGGCGATGACATGACAGGTGCTTTGCGCGCCGGGCCCGGACCGGGCGCCCCGAATCCACAAACCAAATCGCGGCCCGCATGGCTGTCGCTTGATTGCTCTTCACCGAGCATGTAAGACTGGTATACCGAATTGGTAGGACCTAAGCCACCTTACCCCGAAAAATGCTCTTCGCGCACAGTTCCTTGCTATCAGGTTGATAAATGTTGAAGCCTTTGGATCCCACCGGGCAAACCAGCAAGCCCCAAACCGTCATGGCTGACTACGTCGTCGATTTGTTTGTTATCGGCGGCGGTTCGGGCGGCGTTCGCGCCGCGCGGATCGCAGCCAATCATGGCGCCAAGGTCATGCTTGCCGAAGAGTATCGCATGGGCGGCACTTGCGTGATTCGCGGTTGCGTGCCGAAAAAACTGTTTGCCTATGCTGCGCACGTCCACGGGGAAATTAAAGACGCCGCGGGTTTCGGATGGAACATTCCGTACGCGACATTCGACTGGCCGACGCTGGTCGCCAACAAGGACAGGGAAATTGCCCGGCTCGAAGCGGCCTATACCGGCAATGCCGCGAAGGCCGGCGCCAGTGTCGTTAAGGCACGTGCGGTGTTCGAGGATGCGCACACGCTTCGGCTGTCGACCGGCGAAAAGGTGCGCGCGAAATACATTCTGATCGCCACCGGAAGCGCGCCCAATCACGGCGCGGCGATTCCCGGTATCGAGCATGTCATCTCGTCGGATGATATTTTTCACTTGCCTGCATTTCCGAAGCGCATCGTAATCCAGGGCGGTGGCTATATCGCGCTGGAGTGCGCCAGCATCTTCGCAGGTCTCGGCACCGAAGTGACGCTCGTCTATCGCGGCGATAACATCCTGCGGGGATTCGATGAGGACGTTCGCGCGCATGTCCGCGGAGAGATCGAAGCGGCGGGCATTTGCGTTCTCACGGGCTGCACGGTGACCAAGGTCGAGAAGCACGGTGAGAGCTTTACCGCGCATCTGTCCGGGGAAACAACGATCGCTGCTGACCAGGTGCTGTTTGCCATTGGCCGTCATCCCAACGTCAAGGGCCTTGGGCTTGAAAAGGCGGGCGTGGCGCTCAATCCGGACAACGGCGGCATCGCCGTCGACGGTTTTTCGCAAACCAGCGTGCCGCACATTTATGCGGTGGGCGACGTCACCCACCGGGTCAATCTGACGCCGGTCGCAATTCGCGAAGGACATGCCTTCGCCGATACTGTGTTTGGCAAGCGGCCTGTGCGCGTTGACTATGCCGAGATATCAACAGCGGTGTTCTCGCAGCCTCAGGTCGCAACAGTCGGGCTGACTGAAGCCGAAGCGAGGGCGCAGTTCACGCATGTGGATGTTTACAAGACCGATTTCAGGCCGATCAAGGCCACGCTGTCAGGCAGCCAAGGCCGCATTCTGATGAAATTGATCGTCGACCAAATATCCGACCGTGTTCTCGGCTGCCACATCGTTGGTCCGGAAGCTGCCGAGATCGTTCAGGCTGTCGCTATCGCGATTAAGATGAAAGCAACCAAGGCCGACTTTGATGCGACGATGGCACTGCATCCCACCTCTGCCGAGGAACTGGTGACGATGCGAACGCCGACCCACCGTTATGTCCGGGAGGCGGCGGAATAGCCGCTCAGAACTCCTGCCCCCCGGACGCTAAAAGACGGACCGGCGAACAGGCGCGGTCCAAGAAATACCGCTTGACATCGCGCAATTGAGAAGACCAAATTGGTAGTACCAATATGGAGCTGCAGACTTAAGCAGCAGCCGTGTCCACGTGCCGATGGCGCAATGCGGATGCGGCTCGGACTTAGCAGCGGCCAAGAAACAGGCTGACAACATGGATCTGATATCGAATTTGCCCGCCCGCATTCACGGGATACTCGATGAGGGCGCCAAGGGCGACGCCTCTCGGGTTGCGTTTACTGACGAGCGCGGTGTCGATTGGTCCTATCGCCGCTTGATAGACGTCGTTGAACTGGTCGCCGTTGAAATGAGTCGGCTCGGTGTTCGTCCAGGCGATCGGGTCATGATCGTGTGTGAAAATTCGATTGCTGCAATCGTCTTGCTTTATGCGTCAAGCCGGCTCGACGCCTGGGCGGTCATCACCAATGCACGTCTCAGCCAGAACGAGCTGAATTTGATAGAGCGTGATTGCCGGCCACGGCGTGTGTTCTATACCCATACTGTTTCATCCGAGGCTGATGCTCATGCTTGTCGCCGGAATGCGGACATCGAGTCGTTCACCGGCATAGGGAAGGTGAAAGTCGGAGATCTCGATGCGAACTCGGTTGCGGAGCGGACGCACCAGGATCCCTCCCGACAGGTCGCCGTTGTTATCTACACGACGGGCACAACCGGCCGCCCAAAGGGGGTGATGCTCAGTCATCGTAGTCTGGCGTTTGTCGCGTGCCGGGGGAAAAGAACCGATACAATTCGTCCGGACGACGTCTCGCTATGCGTGATGCCGATTTCCCATTCGTATGGACTGACGCTCATGCAGGGCATGCTGTTCGCAGGCGCGCATCTGAAAATCATGCCCAGATTCTCGCTCACGCAGGCCATCGAAGCCATCTTAAGCAAGACGCTCACGATATTTACCGCCGTTCCCGCGTTACTGGCGCGCATCGTCGCTCACGTTGACCAAGCCGGCCTTAAACTTACACCGAACACGCTTCGATATGTTTACACCGGCACGGCTCCGCTCGACCTTTCATTGCGCCAAAACGTCGAACGCGTGTTTGGGGTCGTTCTTCACAACGGTTACGGTCTCACAGAGACGTCACCCACGATCAGCCGAACCCAATATGCAAAGGGAAGCGACGAAATCAATATCGGCCCGCCCATTTCCGGAGTCGAGATCAAGATTGTCGGAGCGGACGGTAACGAGGTCGAAGACGGTTTGCCTGGCGAGCTTCTCGTACGAGGGCCGAATGTGATGCTTGGCTACTACGGTCAGCCGGAACTGACCGCAGATGCTATCGATGAGCACGGCTACTTGAAGACCGGAGACATCGTCAGCCGCAACGCGCGCGGCGAAATGATTATGCAGGGGCGATCGAAAGAATTGATCATCCGTTCCGGGTTCAATGTTTATCCGCCGGAGATTGAGGCGGTGCTTAACACGCATCCGATGGTTCTCAACTCTGCGGTCGTCGGGCGATCGATTGAAGGCAACGAGGAGATCGTCGCCTTTGTTGAGCCTGTTCCTGGAAGCTGCATAGAAACGGACGATCTGTTCACGCTTATCGAGGAACAGCTTGCGCGATACAAGAAGCCTCAGCAGATCATCGTGATGTCGCAACTTCCGGTCGCGCCAAACGGCAAGATCCGGAAGCATGACTTGAAGAAATATGCCGAAACAGCCGGCCTAGCCGTCTAGTCCTTCCAGACCCAATTCTCATCACGCGCCGTTGGACATCGCCATGAATCAGGAACAGGCCTATCCGGATATCAAAATGTTCATCGACGAGACCTGGTGCGAGGGATCGCAGGGCAAGTCGGGCGCCGTGCTGAATCCGGCAACCGGGCTCGCGATTGGGCGCGTTTCACACGCTTCCATCGACGACCTTGACCGCGCGCTGGAGTCCGCATCGCGCGGCTTCGGCATATGGCGCAAGACGTCCGCGTTCGACCGCTACAAGCTGATGCGGTCGGCTGCCGAAAAATTGCGGGAGCGGGCCGGGGAAATCGCTCGCATTCTCACCCTCGAGCAGGGAAAGCCCCTGGCGGAAGCGAAGCTGGAGGTGCTGCTGGGTGCGGACATCATCGACTGGTTTGCCGAGGAAGCTCGCCGATCCTACGGCCGCGCCATTCCTTCACGTTCCGGAGCAGTGCAGCAAGTCGTGATCAAGGAGCCGGTCGGTCCGGTGGCGGCGTTCACGCCGTGGAATTTCCCGATTAATCAGGCTGTCCGCAAAATCTCGGCTGCGATCGCGGCCGGCTGCTCCGTGATTCTCAAGGGACCTGAGGAGACGCCGGCCAGCTGTGCCGCTCTGGTTCGGGCCTATGCCGATGCCGGTCTGCCGCCCGGCGTGCTCACCCTGGTCTTCGGCGTGCCAGCCGAGGTGTCTTCGTATCTGATCGCTCACCCCATCATTCGCAAGATTTCCTTCACAGGCTCGACCCAGGTCGGCAAGCAACTCGCTGCTCTGGCGGGATCCCATATGAAGCGCGTGACGATGGAACTGGGAGGGCATGCGCCGGCGCTGGTGTTCGGTGACGCTGACGTTGCGCAGTCCGCCAAATTGTTGTCGGCGGCGAAGTTCAGGAACGCGGGTCAGGTTTGCGTCTCGCCTACGCGTTTTATCGTGCACAAGAGTGTCTACGAGGAATTTGTCGACCACTTCACATCGGCTGCAGAGAATCTGGTGATTGGCAACGGTCTCGACGCCGCGAGTCAGATGGGTCCGTTGGCCAATCATCGCCGTATCGAGGCAATGGAGGCACTGATCGCGGACGCCACATCGCGCGGCGGCCGCATCAGGGCCGGTGGCAAGCGGATAGGAAACGAGGGATTCTTCTTTGAGCCGACCGTGCTTACGGACGTCCCGCTGAACGCGCGCATCATGAATGAAGAGCCGTTTGGTCCAATTGCACCTGTCAGCGTCTTCTCAGAGATCGATGAAGCCATCGTGGAAGCGAATCGTCTTCCTTTTGGCCTAGCTGCTTATGCTTATACCAAATCGGCCTCCGTCATTAGCGCCATCAGCACGGGCGTCGAAAGCGGAATGATGTCGATTAACCATCATGGTCTTGCGCTGCCTGAAACCCCGTTCGGTGGCATCAAGGACTCCGGCTACGGCTCCGAAGGCGGGACGGAAGCCATGGAGGCTTATCTGAACACCAAGTTCGTTACTCAAATGAATAGCTGAGCGGCGAAGGTCATCGCGGCTTCGCGGCTTTCTCCCGCCAGTTGAAATTCCAGAGCTTCGTTGCGCGGACGCCGGCGGGTTTGCTCTGCCACGCCCGCTTGATGGGGCCATGGTCTCGCAAGAAGGCCTGCGGCAGCGAAGAAATTGTCGATCGGCGATTGAAGATACGCTTGACAAGTAAACTCGCCGGGCATTAATTGGTATTACCAATCTGGATTGGCCAGTAGTCGACCAAAGATTTCCCTCCCGATTATCGGGCCGTACGAATCGGGTCGGACTGACTTTCTGGTTCAACACAAGCGAGGACAAGGAGCGAAGCAATGAATGCACCCCTGAATATGCCAAAAGGGCAGCGTAGGAAGTTCTGGAGTTGGGGTTACGAAGGCCAAGACATTCCCGAGTCTGAAGTGAAGTCGATGCACGAACGCGTCGCCAAGCGTCTCGGAATGAGCGATTTCACAGTTCTGCCGGATCCGACTCTTGACGAGATCGAGTTGCGCGCTCCGCGGATCAAGCCACCGGCGTCCCTTGCGAGCTTCTGCACGACGGAAAAGTGGGATCGCGTCTCGCATACTTATGGCAAGAGCTTCCGCGATCTGGCCATGATCTACAAGCGCAAGTATCCGAATCCGCCGGATGTCGTGGCCTATCCTCGTGACGAGAAAGACATTGCGGCCGTTCTCGACTGGTGCGGTGAAAATGGCTACGCGGCCGTGCCTTTCGGCGGCGGATCAAGCGTCACGGGCGGCATCAATCCACCGGACGACAGCAGCTACAAGGGCGTGGTCACGATCGACCTCGAGAATCTCAATCGCGTTCTGGAGGTAGACCCGACCTCGCGTGCTGCTCGTATCCAGGGTGGCACGTTCGGTCCTTCGCTCGAGGAGCAGCTAAAGCCGCACGGCTTCACATTGCGCCACATCCCGCAGTCCTGGGAGTTCTCAACACTCGGTGGATGGATCGCGACCCGTTCTTCCGGTCACTATGCGACGCATCTGACTCATATCGACGACATGGTGGAGAGTCTGCGCGTCGTCACGCCGACCGGCACGATCACGAACCGCCGGCTGCCGGCCTCGGGCGCCGGTCCGAGCCCAGATCGCGCCTTCATCGGATCAGAAGGTACGCTTGGAATCATCACCGAAGCCTGGATGCGTCTACAGGGCCGGGTGAAGTTCCGCGCCAACGCCTCTGTGTCGTTCAAGACTTTCTACGAGGGTGCGAAGGCCGTTCGGCAGATCACCCAGGCCGGTCTTTATCCCGCAAACTGCCGCTATCTCGATGAGAAGGACGCGTTCTTCTATGGAGCTGGCGATGGCACGGAATCGGTGCTGCTGATCGGCTATGAATCGGCCGATCATCCGGTCGATGCGTGGCTGGATCGCTCGCTGGAAATCTGCAGGGATTTCGGCGGTACGGTGAAGCAAAAGGCCGGAACGGGCAGCGATGCTCTCGAAACCAGCCGATCGGGCGCGCAGGGCAGCTGGCGCAACCAGTTCCGCTATCTGCCCTATCTCATGCACGTTCGCGCGGCCATGGGCATTGTCAGCTTCACCTTCGAAACGGCCTATACGTGGGACAAGTTTGAGGCGCTCGACACGGAAGTCATGCGGCGGGTGGCTGAAGCGGAAAAGAAGATTTGCGGTGGAGGCATTGTCTGCCGTCGCTTCTCGTTCCTTTATCCGGATGGACCGGCGCCGTACTACTCGATCATGGCTCCGTCTTCTCACGAGAAGAACATTGAGCACTATGCGGCCCTGAACAAGGTGGCTTCCGACGCCTTGCTCGAACTCGGCGCCACCATCACGCATCACCATGCCGTCGGACGCAGCTTCCGGCCCTGGTATGACAAGGAGATCGATCCGGGCTTCATCCGCATGATGCAAGCCAACAAGCGCGAGATCGATCCAAACTGGGTGCTCAATCCAGGCATTCTGTTCGACAAGCCCAAGGCTTAAATCGAACGACATTATCCATTCGGCTGTTTCGCAGGACGTTGGTATATGATTGACCTCTACTTTTGGACCACGCCGAATGGATACAAAATCACGATAATGCTGGCCGAACTCGGCCTGCATTATCGGGTTCTGCCGATTGACATCACCAAGGGTGATCAATTCGGCCCCGAGTTTCTCAAGATCAGTCCGAACAACAAGATCCCGGCCATTGTCGATCATGATGGCCCGGACGGGAAGCCGCTGTCCGTTTTCGAGTCGGGGGCCATCCTTCTGTATCTTGCTGAGAAGACCGGCAAGTTGCTGCCGTCCGATGCGCGGGCACGGATGGAAGTCATTCAATGGTTGATGTTTCAGATGGGCGGCGCCGGACCTATGTTGGGTCAAGCTCATCATTTCCGGCGTTATGCGCCAGAGCAGATTCCTTATGCCGTCGAGCGTTACACGAAGGAGGCCGCCAGGCTTTATGGTGTGATCGATCGTCGCCTGGCCGACCGCGAATATCTCGCTGGCGACTACTCGATCGCGGATATTGCGACCTTTCCCTGGATTCGGCCCTATCGATGGCAGGGACAGGAGCTTGACACGTATCCCAATCTCAAGCGCTGGTTTGACGCCATCAAGGTTCGTCCCGCTGTGCAGGAGGGGTTGGCCGTCATGTCCGAGACGAAAAAGTGGGAAGCAAAACCGGGCACGGAATCCTGGAAAAACATGTTTGGCGCGAAAGCGTGACAACGAAGAGATGGCAATCACGCCATCGGCCGCGGGCTGTTCGTCGCGGAGATACATAACGAATGCGGTAGATCGACCGGAAGCAATCGCGCCTTGCCTTAGAATGCCAACAAGGGATTTTTGGGATGTTGACAACGATCGATCGCGTGCAGATTGCCACGCGGGACGCCAAGAGCGTTGCGGAAACCTGGCGCCGCAGACTGGGCGCCGAGGAGATTTCCTCGGACCTTATCAAGGCGCTTCGGGCCAGACGGACCACGCTGCGCGTAGGAACAGGCGAAGTCGAACTTCTGGAGCCGGATGGCACCGGGATTGTGGAGCATGAACTGGTCCGGCGCGGGCGGTCTCATGTTTTCGGCGCCGGAGCGACATCGTTGGATATGTCCGGCCTCGCCAGCAATGCGATCAATGCCGGTGCCCAGCACATCACAGAGGGTGACCAGGATTTCATTCGCATCGAGATCGAAGGCAGCCCCGTGCACTTTGTGATCTCGCCGCTACGCGACGTGAAGCCGGCAGGAAAGCTGGATTTCTTCTACGAAGTCACATTGCTCGCGGCGGACCAAGCCGCCGCGGTGAACCAAATTTCGCGCGTCTTCGGATTGAACAAGGAGAGCTTTGTTACGATCACGTCGGAGCTCTTCGGATATACCGGCGTTCTCACTCTCTTTTCTCCGGATCGTCTCGATAGATTCGAAGTCATCACCCCCACCGATGCGTCCAAGACGATGGGCCGATATTACGAGCGTGAGCGCGCGTCATTCTATATGGCATACGCTGAGAGCCATGAAGTAGGCAGCATTGAGCGGGCAGCACGGGCGGACGGCGCCGGCCTCACCCTGGATTCGCGGGAGGAGCAGCAGGAAGGCCGGGAGCCCGAACAGATCTGGCTTCATCCGAGTGCGCTCGATGGAATGATGCTTGGCATTTCCAGGCCGACGCTCGCATGGAAATGGTCCGGACACCCGGAGCGTGTCTTGGCTCCTGGCTAGAGGCTGGAGCGTGCACTGACATCAAGATCCGTGTTGGACGAGATGGAAGATTCTCTCTCGAACCTTGAAGTGCCCAGCCGCGTGTTCCGATGAAGGGGATGCTCTTGAACGCGATCATGTTTTCCGAGCCGAACAAGGACATACTCGATCGCCGTGAAGCCATCGTGGAACATCTGGCGCGCTTTGTTTCGTCCAATGGGCTTGTCACGGACAGGGATGAGTGCAGGGCGTACGAGACCGACGCGTTCACCGCCTACCGCAAGATGCCGCTGGCCGTTGTGCTGCCGGCATCGACGAACGAAGTCAGTGCTGTTCTCAAGTTTTGCCATGACCACGATGTGAAGGTCGTGCCACGCGGCGCGGGCACCTCGCTTGCAGGAGGGGCAATTCCGACCGAGGACTCCATTGTTCTTGGGCTTTCAAGAATGACCGGCGTCCTGGAGATCAACTATGATGATCGCTTCATACGCGTCGAAGCGGGCGTCACCAATCTAAAAATCACCGCGGCGGTCGCGGACAGGGGCTTTTTCTACGCGCCGGATCCGTCGTCACAGCTTGCTTGCACCATCGGGGGCAATATCGCCAACAACTCGGGCGGTGCGCATTGTCTGAAATACGGTGTGACGACCAACAATCTTCTCGGCGTCAGAATGGTGCTTATGGACGGAACGATCATCGACCTTGGCGGAAACAGTCACGATAGCGGCGGTTTGGACCTGCTTGGTGTCGTGGTTGGATCTGAAGGTCAGCTTGGGGTCGTGACCGAGGCTACCGTCCGGATACTGAGATCTGCCGAAGCCGCGCGCCCCGTTCTGTTCGGATTTTCCTCATGCGATGGAGCTGGCAACACAGTTGCGGAAATCATCGCGGCTGGAATCATTCCGGTCGCGATTGAGTACATGGACAAGGCCGCGATCGAAATCTGCGAAGCCTTTTCCAGGGCGGGGTATCCGCTCGACGCTGAAGCGCTTCTGATCATCGAAGTGGAGGGCTCGAAGGCGGAAATGGACGCGACGCTTGAACGGATCATATCGATCGCGCGAGCCAACGGGGTGCAGACGGTGCGGGAGAGCAGATCCGCGATTGAAACAGCGGCCATATGGAAGGGGCGGAAGTCGGCGTTCGGCGCGACCGGGCGCGTTGCGGACTACTTGTGCATGGACGGTACCGTGCCGACGGGGAAGCTGTCCTACGTGTTGGCGCAGATCACCGAGATCGTGAAGCGCTACGGATTGCGTGTAGCTAACGTCTTTCACGCCGGCGATGGGAATATGCATCCTCTTATTCTCTATAACGCCAACGATCCGGCGGAGCAGTCGAAAGCGGAAGCTGCAGGCAACGACATTCTCAAGTTATGTGTTGAAGTCGGTGGTTGTCTCACGGGAGAGCACGGTGTCGGATTGGAGAAGCGCGATCTGATGAGATATCAATTCAACAGGATCGATTTGGACCAGCAGATGCGCTTGCGTGAAGCGTTTGATCCAAAATCGTTACTCAACAGAGACAAGGTGTTTCCTATTGACTGCTGAAATCAAGCGTAACGCTGGACGAAATTTCCCATGTCAGGAGATTTGAAGCCGCACGACGAAAAGAGTCTCTCCGAGTCGATCAAAATGGCGGGCGCATGGAATGCACCGCTCGTCGTCCGCGGAGCAGGCAGCAAATCGCAAATAGGCAGGCCGAACGGATATGCGACATCCGTTACAACCCAGCGCATGCGAGGAGTATCGATCTATGAGCCGACAGAGTTGGTGATCGGAGCTCTTCCCGGAACCGCGCTGTCCGAGATCAACGAGACACTGGCAAGCCGGAATCAAATGCTGCCGTTCGAGCCGATGGATTATCGGGCGCTTCTGGGTGGCGATCACGAGCCGACGATCGGCGGAATCGCGGCCGGAAATGTTTCTGGTCCGCGACGGGTCATGGCTGGAGCCTGCCGCGACAGTTTGATCGGCATACGGCTGGTCAATGGCCGCGGCGACATCGTGAAGTCTGGCGGCCGGGTTATGAAGAACGTGACAGGTCTCGATCTGGTCAAGCTCAATTGCGGAGCGTGGGGCACCTTCGGTGTCTTCAGTGAAGTTATTTTCAAGGTTTTGCCAAAACCGGAATCGACATCCTCGCTCGTCCTGCGCGGATTGAACGATGCGACGGCGATTGCCGCATTGACGGCGGCCATGGGATCTCCATTCTCCGTTTCCGCAGCAGCGCACCTGCCGAAGGAAGTGGTGTCCGAACCCCTGACCATCGTCCGCGTCGAAGGCTTCGAATCGTCCGTGATCTATCGTTGCGGGGAAATCGCCAAGCTTTGGCGGCCATATGGAGATGCAGATCTTCTGGAAGAGACGGTCGGCACGGATGTCTGGTCGGACGTGCGGGATGCGCGGTGGCTGGTCGATCCTGCTGAGAGCGCCATATGGCGGCTTTCGCTGGCCCCTTCGAAGGCGCCCGGCGTCATTGACCACATCAAACGAGTGCTGGATGCGCGTCATTTCTACGATTGGGGCGGCAGTTTGGTTTGGCTCGCTGTCAACGCATCGGAAGATGCGGGCTCGACGGTTGTCCGGAACGCGATGCGCGGTCTCGGCGGTCACGCGACGCTTCTGCGCGCATCGCCCCAGGTGAGAAGCACCGTGGATGTATTCGAGCCGCTTTCACCGGCGCTTACTGAGCTGACCCGAAGGATCAAGCTCGCGTTCGATCCCGACCGTATTCTCAATTTCGGAAGAATGTATTCCGGCATCTGAGATAGAAACAGGAATTCCATGCAAACGAACTTCTCGCTGGTCGCGCTTGCCGAGTCGCACATGCGTGAATCGGAGAAAATTCTCCGTGCTTGCGTTCATTGTGGTTTTTGTACCGCCACATGCCCGACCTATCTGTTGCTGGGAGATGAACTCGACAGTCCGCGCGGGAGAATTTACCTCATCAAGGATATGTTCGAGAATGAGAAGCCCGCAAGCGAGAAGGTGGTCAAGCATATCGATCGCTGCCTTTCCTGTCTTTCGTGCATGACCACATGCCCCTCAGGGGTCCACTACATGCATCTGGTGGATCATGCGCGGGCTCACATTACAGAGACCTACAAACGTCCCTTGATCGATCGTGTTCTGCGGAGCGCACTGGCCGCGGTGTTGCCGAATCCGAAATGGCTCAGGCCTGCGCTGTTCGCGGCATCGGTTGTCAGGCCGATAAAGAAATGGCTGGTTCGGCTCCCCGGCGGGACACAACTCGGCGCGATGATCGATCTCGCTCCGGCTTTGAGGCCGCGTAAACATGCTCCTCCGGAATTGAACGAAGGAAACCGGCGCGGCAGGGTTGCGATCCTGACAGGCTGCGCCCAGCAGGTCATCGCTCCCGGTATCAACGACGCTGCGATCCGGTTGTTGAGGCGTCACGGCATCGAGGTGACAAGTCCGCGTGGTGAGGGGTGTTGCGGCGCGCTTGTGCACCATATGGGTTATGAAGATTCAGCCCTGGATGCGGCTCGGCGCAACGTCGATGTCTGGACACGCGAGCTAGACGAGAATGGACTCGATGCCATCATCGTCACAGCGTCGGGTTGCGGAACGACCGTCAAAGATTATGGGTTCATGCTTCGCGAGGACAAGGCGTATGCTAGCAAGGCTGCGCGCGTGTCCGAGCTTGCACAAGATATCTCGGAATATCTTCATACACTTCGACTTCAAGGCCCGACTAGAGCTACAGGGCAATTGGTCGCATATCATTCGGCCTGCTCGATGCAGCACGGTCAGCGCATCGTGGATCAACCGAAATCCCTTCTGACTCAAATGGGGTTCGTTGTTAGTGATGTTCCAGAAGGCCACATCTGCTGCGGCTCGGCAGGCACGTACAACGTTCTGCAGCCCGAGATCGCCGGCCAGCTCAGGTCGCGCAAGGTAGCCAATATCGAAAAGCTGAAGCCACAGATCATCGCGAGCGGCAATCTCGGGTGCATAACGCAAATCGGCGCCGGCACGGCTATTCCGATTGTTCATACGGTGGAGTTGCTTGATTGGGCTACCGGCGGTCCCTTGCCAGATGCAATGGAAGGTAATTTCGACTAAGTAGCGTGAGGCATATCAGACGTCCGAAGTAAGGTCGCGAAAGAGCTCAGAGAAATTCAGGGAAAGTATGCAGAGCTCGTCGAGTACAAAGTTGCTGCCGGAGAACAACTCAACGCATCGACATACGAGCTCTTCAAGATGGCGTTGTACACCAATTGGAAATCCATGCGGTTGGGGGAGCCAATGCCAACCAGCCGCTGATGTTGATCGTTCCAGAGACCTATCAATCAACTGTCGAAGCCAAGGTGCCATCGCAAGATATTAACCAGTTACGCGTGGGGCAGCCATTGTGATGCGCTTTGCCGCGTTCAACGGACGATGCCAGAAGTCAAAGGCTTCGGCACGCTTTTCTCAGCCGATGTAAATCAAGACCAGAAAATGAACATGAGTTATTACGTCGTTCGCATAAGCTTAACGGCTGAGGAAACGGCTCATCTAACGGACTTGGATTAATAGCAGGCATGCCTGTCGAGACTTCCGGATCGCAGAAATGCCAGCGTAGTCGCTAGATTTTAAGATTTCTCATCCTACCCAACCCAAAGTGGTGTCATACCCCGTACCACCGTATTGGAGAGCCAGACTGATGCTATCTACGATGTCATCGGTTTCGCCGTGCGGATAGCTGAGAAGTTCTCTTTCGACCAGAGACATGAACGAAGCTTGTTTGGGAAACCGCACATTGCCATCTTTAAATTTGGATTGCTGGGTATAGAGCCGACCTCTTCGATCTTGCTCGATAGGCTGAAGTTTAATTGACGCGCGCCGTGGTAAGCCGCGCTCGCGTTTGAGTGCTTTTGCTATTGCAGTTTCCTCCATCTGGATCTGCTCTGGGTCGTACTTTTGTACGAGTTCGACGAACACTTTGCACAGCTGGGGGTATTCGTAGATGCCCCGCTCTACGTGCAGCAAATAATATTTGTCGCCAAGTCGCATCCAAATTGTGCACACAGTCCAGTCACTCTGCCCGCCATCGTTAAGGGCAGTGTCCCAAGACATAAAAACGCGCTTATACTGCTGATCCTCTGGTAGCTCGCTGTAATAATGAAACCACGGTTGCTTTATGAGATTGCCGGACCATCTAGGATTTTGAGCGATCCAAGCTAATGCGTAGACCGTGGAATCGACCTGATCGTCATAGTTGGAGCTCGGGAATGAAAGCAGTTCGGTTAAGTAGGTATCGAGCCAATCTGCTGCCTTTGGAAATAGAACGAACCCGCTTTCGATCACCGACGTTTGGCCATACAATCGCATGATCTTATTACCGTCCAAGGACGGCGCGGCCTGCACTTTCGAAAGGCCTTCGGAGCGGAGTTGTTGGATTAAAGAAGACCCGGATGACATGTCTTCAATCAAAACGACCGTCGCATGGTGACGCTCAGCTTGGCTTTCGACGGATTTCTTTAGATCGGGGAATGAAAGTCTTTTGCGAAAAACGTCTAGCAAATAAGCTTTTTTGTCCTTAACCCCCCAAGTCGTGCAGACGCTGAAATTTGCAATTTCAGTATCCTTCACGGCTGTATCCCAACTTTGAAGAATTGTTCCGAAATCGTCAGGCTTTTCGTTTGCCGTATAGAATTTTAGCCACTCGCGCTTGACGATGTGGCCTTCCGGCGGTTGCGGGTTCTGTTGATACTGGGCAGCAAAATGATATGGCGTCACTGACGCGCGAAGCGTATCTAGGGACGATCGCGGCATCAGGGATGGTTGAAGAATATCTCCTGCCTTTCGACGAAACTGGGTCGTTTGGTACGGTGTTCGAATTTCATAGGATTCGTCTTCTTCGGCGAGTGCCGAGAACGATAACACTCGCCAGTTTTCCATCTTCTGGACATGGGCGACCAGATCATCGGCGTGCAATCGCTGCATGACTATGATGATCGCACCTTCGACTTGCTTGTTGAGACGGCTGCGCAAGGTGTTATTGAACCATTCGTTCACGCCTTGGCGTCGTGCGTCAGACAATGCTTCATCAGCTTTCAAAGGGTCGTCGATCACGATGACGTCTGCGCCACGACCCGTAAATCCACCTCCGACCGACGTAGAGAACCGGAAGCCACCCTGTGTGGTTTCGAAATCAGCTACGGTGTCTCTTTTGCTAGAAATTCTGGTGTTGAACAGGGCCTGATAAAATGCACTGCCCATGAGGCGACGAGACTGTCGGGCCAGAGTATCGGAAAAATCCTGGGCGTAAGAGACGCATGCCACCTGCTTCTCCGGAAAGTGTCCCAGGAACCAGGCAGGGAACGCGATGGATGCGGAGTGAGATTTCAAGTGCCGCGGCGGAACATTGATGATCAGACGTTTGCAACTGCCGTGGGCAACATCTTCGAGGGCTCGAGCAATTAATTCCTGATGCCAGTTGTATTCGAATGTCGCCGCTGGATTGAGCTCAAGAAAGGAACGATGGATGAATGCAAGCAGATCCTGCCGATAGATTTCGGCCACCATCCTTGCCGGAGATAGAGTCATCAGTCGCTCTCCCGCTGATCGTATGGCCGCAGGCGCTTGTAGATTGCCCGGATCACTATTTGATCGGTATCGCTAAAAGGATATTCGGAAGGTCTGGCTGCCTCGGCACGCGCTTCGATGTCTGCAATCACGTCGATGAATTTCAATAATAGCTTTTCATTTCCCGTTGCACCTGCGTTTGCCAAATGTATCGCCGCTGCTTGTGCTTTAGATATTTTCCGCCGTTTCCCGTCGATGGCGACGGTGACTTGATCGCGCGCAGCTTCCATTACGAGAGTAACGATATTCTTGCTGCCCTTGGGGCGACCCGGTCGAGGTCGGCCATCGCCTTTTCTAAATTGGGTATGTTTCGGCGGCTTGCCGCGTCCAACCGAATATTTATCTTTCTTTTCGGCCGGAGCGTCGGTGTCGTGCGTTGCTCTTGCGCGAGGCCTTTGCTTTTCCTTCGAGGATTTTTTGTCGATCCGACTTTTTTGCTCTGATGTTAGCCGTTGTACCCGCTTGACCATTCTTGTCGTGCTCCGTCCGCGTGGCCTTAACTCGATCGAAACTCAAGCCAGATTCTACATGTATGGCTTTCAGGCTATAGATCTCTTTGAACCGTTGAATGATGAGATCAGCATAATGCGAATCCAGTTCAATGCCGTATCCATGCCGGCCGGTCTTTTCAGCCGCGAGCAATGTGGTGCCGCTGCCGGCAAACGCATCCAGAACGATGCCGCCTCGTTTTGAGCAATCGAGAATGGCGTCGCTGACCAGTGCAAGTGGTTTCGGTGTCGGGTGCCCGGCAAGCGCGGTGTCCCGGTCCTTCCCGAAACTGCTCATGCCGGGATAATGCCAAATATTTGTTCTGCTTCGTCCGAAGCGCCCCAGTTCAACATTATTGATGTGCTTGGCGCGGCCATTCTTATAGACAAAAACGAACTCGTGAGCGGAGCGGTATAAGGAACCCATACCGGCATTGCTTTTCGACCAGACGCAGATGTTCTTGAGTTCCGTATATACATCATCGGCAGCATCGGCCAATTCTCGAATATGCCGCCAGTCCATGCATACGAAATGGATTGAGCCGTCGACGCTGAACGCGGCGAGGTTCTTCAAGGCGCGCCGCAGGAAGTTCGTGAACTCCTGCCGGTTCATCTCGCCTGATGCCATCGCAAATTCCCGGTGCTGCTTTTTGCCCAGACCAGAAACATTGCCTGCAATCGGCACGTTGTAGGGCGGGTCAACAAACACCGCTTGTGCCCGTTTGCCCTGGAGGAGGCGTTTATAATTTTCCGGCTTGAGGGCGTCTCCGCATAGTAGAACGTGGTCGCCGATCTGCCAGCAGTCTCCGTGCCGCGATACCGCGGGAAGGGAGCGATCGATCTCAGGGAGGGCATCTTCCTCGTCTGGTCCACTGTCGCCCGCCTGGCCGACGATCAGATCGATCTCGGCCATCTCAAAACCAGTGACCGTCACATCGAAATTCGGCTGGACGGAAAGCTCCTGCAGTTCAAGGGCAAGCAGGTTAGGGTCCCATCCCGCATTCTCTGCAAGCCGATTGTCGGCGATAACATAGGCCCGGATTTGGGTTGGGCTGAGGTGGTCGACCCTGACAGTCGGAACGTCCGCCATGCCTAGGGATATGGCAGCTGTAATCCGCGCATGGCCCGCTACGACGCCGTCCGAGCCATCGATCAGGACGGGATTGATAAAACCAAATTGCTGGATGCTGGCGGCAATCTGTTTGATCTGCCGGGGCGTATGCGTACGGGGATTCTTGAGGCGAGGTTTGAGCTTGCGCGGGTCTTTGTATTTGATGGCCAGCGTGCTCAAAGCGCCCCCCAAGCCTGATGTGCAAAGATTGTGCACTCACGAATCGCGAATCAAAAATATTGGGAAAGCCTCCCATTTCTTTGGCTGATTTTCCCAATTCTACGATGTGTTTTCCCAATTATTTTTTTGTCCGGATTCCGCAAAATTGGCCTCTGCCGCAGGGGGTTTTCTGCATTTTGCAAATTCGAATCGCACTATTTGCGCGATTTTCCCATTATTTGTCCCATTTCCGCCGCGAGACTGGTTGGGTAATCACTGCGTGCACCACCAATGAGATCAAGCAGTTGGCAAAATCGCCATTTTTGCTGCGGACCGTTTGGCGGACCGGTTGCCACTGCGCTCGTCAAAGCATCCGCGTCGGTCATCCCTCTCCCGTTCTCGACGACGGCGCTCGCAGAGAGTCTGTGAGCCTCGCACATCGCGCTCTACAACCCCGAACTGCGTGCGCATGCCAGCCGCCCGCGCCCATTCTTCTGCGGGTATCTGGGGTACGGCCCTGAGTTTGGTCGCCAGCATCTCCTCGCGCGAGAAGGTCTGTATGGCAGCCCTGCTGGTGGACCACGGATTGTCCGCGCCGAAGGAACCTCGGCGGGCGGATCTCGAGCGAATCGATACGTCGGTGTCCTCAGCATCGGCCCGAATCACCGCCGCAGCGGCAAATACGACACCTCTGCGAATAGTGCGTTGCTCCCTCGGTTGCGCGACTGCGATCTCGTATGCATTTCAAGGACTTGCAGGAGCACTTGAGCGACGGTCTCTGATTCGTCAAAGATACGGCCGCGGCTGTTTCGGCCGCGCCTCGGCAAAATTGCGTTCTGTGAATGAAAGCCAAGTATACTGCGATAGATTTATTTTCCGGATGCGGGGGGCTCACGCTGGGGTTGAAGCTTGCGGGCTTCAAAGTCCGCGCTGCGATCGAGAAAGACGCTCTTGCCGTCAAGACTTACAAGGCGAACCATTCCGATGTCGTCGTGTGCCACGATGACATCCTCGACGTGAAGGCCGCCTCGCTCCGTAAGCGCCTGAAGCTTGAGGTCGGCGAGCTTGATCTGTTGGCCGGTTGTCCGCCTTGTCAGGGCTTCTCCGCCTTGCGCACGCGAAACGGCGCGAGGCAAAAGCGCGATAAGAGAAACGGTCTCATCACTGAGATGATGCGCTTTGCTCGCGCATTCCGGCCCAAGGCGATTATGATGGAAAACGTGCCGGGACTTGCGGAGCATTGGTCGTTCAAAAAGCTCTGCCGCGACCTTCGAAGCCTTGGTTACCGGGTCGAATGGGATGTCAAGGATGCCCGTCACTATGGCGTGCCACAGCGACGCAAACGATTGATATTGGTCGCCGGACGCGGCTTCGATGTCCCGCTTGCCAAGGAATCGAACAACATCAAGACGGTTTGGAAGGCGATCGGTGATTTGAAGGCTCCCGGTCGCAGCCGTGACAAGCTGCAGAACCTGCCGGAGAACCGGAGCGAGAAAATCCTGAACCTGATACGCGCCATTCCCAAAGACGGCGGCAGCCGGACCGATCTTCCGAAATCACGACAGCTTGCATGCCATAAGCGTACAGACGGATTTAACGACGTATACGGCCGCATGGCGTGGCACGAGCCGGCTCCCACGATCACGGGCGGGTGCTTCAATCCTTCAAAAGGAAGATTTCTTCACCCGGCCGAGAACCGCGCCATCACGCTGCGCGAGGCGGCAGTCCTTCAATCATTCCCGCGTCGGTACCGCTTCCCGACCGACAAGAGCAAGGAGTCAGTCGCGCTGATGATCGGTAACGCGCTTCCACCGACCTTCATTCGCCGCCACGCGAGCGAAATCGCAAAGAGCTTGGCGAACGCAAAAGAGAAACCCGGCCGTGCGGCCCGCCGATCTCTTCGGGATTGAAAATTCCCGGGACCTCGGACGACGCGGCGATGACAGAGCCAGATGACAGACGTTTTTTCCGCCCACAAGCGCTCGGAGATCATGTCCCGGGTGAGAGGAACGGGCAATAAGGCGACCGAACTGCGGCTTATCGCCATATTTCGCGCCAACGGGATTACGGGGTGGCGGCGGCGATCACGGGTTTTTGGAAAGCCGGACTTTGTATTTCCAAAGGAGAAGATCGCGGTATTTGTCGACGGTTGTTTTTGGCATAACTGTCCGCGCCATGGAACAATGCCGATGACAAATCGTGATTTTTGGCAACGGAAGCTGGATCGCAATCGTCAACGCGACCTATTGGTGAACAGAACTTTGAAGAAGCAAGGGTGGACATTGTTGCGGCTGTGGCAGCACGAACTGCGGATGCCGGAGCGAGTCGTTCGACGCATCGACAGTATTCTTCGGTCCGGTGATTAGACCGCCTGCTGCGTCAATGCTCCTGTTCAAAAACAGTCGGTACAGGGAAGATACGCTTGTTGAAGTTGATCGAGGACCTTGCGCGAAATCCGTCCGACGAGACGATGGCATCCGTTGTTGCCTCGGCGGCCGGAGATTCATGGGGAGTCGATGAGATCGGCCGACTTGCGGAGGTACTGGCGCACAGCGGAAACACTCTTACTTTTCGCGATGACGTTGTGACCGCGGATGTCGCCTCGACCGGGGCACCGTCATCACTATCGACACTGCTATGTCCGCTTTATTTGCGCAACCTCGGTTTCCTGGTCCCAAAGCTCGGCGTACCGGGCCGGCCGGCGGGAGGTGTCGATGTCCTTGCCCAAATCCCCGGATACACAGCCGACCTGGATGCTCCCGCAGCGCGGGCCGTTTTGGACCAATGCGGCTACGCGCATTTCCTCGCCGGTCCAAGCTTCACGCCGCTGGACGCGGCGCTCTTCCGATATCGTCAGCAAGCGGGCGCGCAAGACGTGGCTCCCTTGGCGGTGGCCAGCATTCTTGCAAAGAAGATAGCATGTGGCGTTAAGCTGGCTGGCCTTGATGTCCGGGTTGCTCCTCACGGCAACTTTGGCGGCAATTTCGCCACAGCGAGGAAGGCGGCTCAATCGTTCTGCTTGGCGGCAAAGACGGTGGGACTTGATGCCGTAGCCGGGCTGACCGATGCTCGCAGTCCTTATCAACCGTACATTGGGCGGGGAGAATCTCTGCTGGCGCTTCGTGAGTTGGTCGAAGGTCACCCCGATCCTTGGCTCTCCGAACATGCCGATCGATGCTTGTTGCTCGTGGCGCATGTCGGCGCTCTGCGTTCCGGCCGATCACCGCTCACAGAGGAACTTGCGAAGCCGTTCTTCGAGAACATTGCCGCGCAAGGTGGGACAGAGGAAGGCTTCCTCAACAAGGCAGAGTCGATTGCACGATCGCCTCGGAAGGAGATCGCTGCACGGCAGAGCGGCTTTTTCTCGCTCGACCTCGCCGGGCTACGCTCGGTATTCGTTGCCGTGAACGCGCCCACCAACGAAGAGTCATTCCCGGACAACGTCGGCCTGATTCTCCGCAAAAGACCGGGCAGCTTCGTTAAGAACGGAGAAATACTTGCATCGGTTCGCGCGACCGACGCGCTTTGGGCCGCTTGCACGGAGCCTTTAATGAAATGCTTCCACGTTATCGAGCTGATGGACTACGCTGTCGGTCTGGAGGAATTTGTCCGTGCCTAGCTATTGTTGCTTCTTTTGTCCCGCAGCGACCTATAACGACAATGAGATGACCGATCCCTGCCCGAGTTGCGGCCGGCCTTTCGGTTTCCCGCTAAGCTGCGCCCCTGCGGAAATAGGACCGTTCAGGATTCTCCGGCCTTTGGGTCGGGGCTTTTATGCCGCGACATACGTGGCCGAGCGCAAAATAGGACTGCGCAACAAGTCCGTTCTGAAGGTTACGCCGAAATCATTCTACGAATTCTTCCCCGGGAAGAATTTCGAGCAAGAATGCCAGTTGCACCTCGATGTGGCGGAGGGGACCGAGCACCTCGTGAAAATCCGCGACATGCTTCCCGATGTAGAGGTTCAATTCGGCGACCAGTCGCTCTCGTGTTGCGTCGCCGAACTCGATTTTGTCGACGGTCCCCTTCTCACCGACTACTTCGACGGCGAGCAGAAGGTGACCGCGGCCATCGCGGCGCAGATGGCCATCGATCTCTTGCGCCTTCGCGAAGAGCTTGAGCGCAAGCAGGTATTTCACAATGACTTGCATGCCGGAAATATCATCGTCGAGGGGCTTAAGAAGGACAGCTTTCGCGCTGACGCGGTAGACCCCTCCATACGGGCGGTTGCCATCGATCTCGGCTCCGCCGCGGCACAAACTAAGAGCGATCCCACCAAGCAACGCGAAGGCGATATCAGTCGGATTGCTGAGCATATTGCCCGCCTGAGCGCGCGACTGTTGGCAAACCCCGATCAGGTTTCCGATCATGATTTCCGCCTAGCGAGCACGCTACAAGACATTTTTCAAGTGCTGGCCGCGCCAGCCGAGAACACGCGCTTTCCGGCTGCGCAAGACCTCATCCGCCAAGTACGACTGGCCTATGAGATGATACCGCGCCATTCGTGGCGGTCTTGGCGACAGCCGCTGGCCTTGACGAGCTTCGGTTCCGCCTACAACGCGTTGACTCTCGAACCGTGGCATGTGCCGGCCTTCTGATCGATCCGGAAGGAACATGGCTAAAGCAGATCAGCACGCCGGGTCCCCAGATCATCACAGGGATGCGCGGATGCGGCAAGACGATGCTGCTGCGCGCGCTTCAGTTTCACGCACGCGCTTCACAGGCGCGCGGGGAAAGCGCCGAAGCCGTCATTGGACGCATCAGCAGCGATGGATACATGGGCCTGTTCGTCTCGGCTCAAAGGCTTATCGACCGGCGCGATCCCGGGCAGACAACAAACGCTGATCCATTTGCGCGCCTGATACTGGCGTACGCGGTCGAAGCCGTACGTTCGATTATGCATTTGCGCGATATCAACGCCGCCGGCGTCAACGAGCATGCCCATAAAGTGATCGGCAGGGCGTTGACCGACATCCTCACCAATTCTAGTGAACTGGCCGCCGCCCTCGATCTCGACGACTTCGATGCCCGCCTGAGTAAGGCGCTTGTGCAGCACAGCCAGCCGGGCAACAGTCTGCGCTTGCAGGTTAACCCGAGCGACGCGTTCATTCATCTGGCAGAGAGCATTCGGGTGTGCTCCCCGCACTGGATGGCAGGTCGCGTACTGTTTCTGCTTGACGACGTTTCAACCCGCTACCTCAAAGGTGGCCCGATCCGCGAGTTGCTTTCGGCGTTGTTGTTCCAACATCCTGTTTGCGCATTCAAGATCACCTCTGAAGTGCAAACCATGGAATTGGAGCTTAAAACGCCCGGGGAAAATTTCCCGGCCCGGGAGGGCCGCGATTACTCCGTATTCGACCTCGGCTCAGAAGTCTACGACAAGATAAAGGGCCCGCAGGGCAAGCAGTTCGTCGAGCGAATTCTGGAGCAGCGTGCCGAACATTTCTCCGCTCATCCGCGAGCGACACCGTCACAACTGCTTGGCGACGAGAACATGGAGACGATCGCGCGGGAAATCGCCGAGAGCGCTTCTACCTCAAGCAAACGCAAGGAAGTCTATCGCGGCATCACGGCGCTCGCCCACGTCTGCGTCGGCGACATCGGCGACGTAATCAGCCTGTATGAACGGATCATCAAAGCCGCAAACGGCCGAATTCCCGTCCCGGCGCAAGTCCAGTGCGACTGCTTCCAGGACCACTGCTCGCATCGTCTCTACGATCTCAACCGCCGTCGTAGCGAGCTGAAGGATGTGGCGCGGTCATTTGCGGAAGCCTCTTACGAACTACTTCTCAAGTCTTTCAAGGAAGCAAGGAAGAACGGAAAGACTGCGCGCCGCCTCCGGCAATATTCCTCCATCTATGTACGCGTTACCACGGGCGACACTGGCAAGCAGATGGCCCAACTTCGCGATCTGATCGATGCCGGAGTGTTCGTCTTCACAGGCGGAAGCCCGCGAACGAAGACAAAGGACTCCGATCCGATACTCCAATTCAAGCTTACCTTCAGGCGCATCTACGGTTTGACCAATTTCATCGGTCTCGCCGAAAGAGATCGGTTCGAGCTGTCCGGAGCGAACTTAGAAGAATGGCTCGCAAATCCGGCGGCCGGCAAAGAAATTCTGATGCGCAACCTTGGGGGGCCTCTCGCGGAAGAGGACGATACCGAAGCGGAGGAACCGGCCATCGAGCCGACGGTCACGACACTTGCGGCCAAGACCACAATGGATCTCTTTGAGAATCTGCCGCAAGCACAGCCCGCGCTGCGAAAGACTCTGGAGGAGCCGTCTCCGGACCTCGCCCGCCTTCCGACGCAAAGCATCAAAGTTAAGACACTCAACGGTCGAGAAGCGGCCGCGGCAAAGCCGACACAAATTGTCATTGGCCTCGGCTTTGAAGATCGCACGTTGGCGTCCGTGCGCGCCCTGACCAAGGCGCTGCCGCCGACAAAAGTGCTTGCCATCCAATATGAGGACTCGGGCCGGTCAAAAGAGATTTTGGATACCCTCAAGAACTGGGGGGCCGAGATCAAGCTCATCCCATATCGCACCGCGATTGCCGACGGGTTGCCGCTCACAAGTGAACCCGCGTTGATTGATGTAACGGGATTAGCCAAACCCGTCATATTTCATGCCGTGCGCGATGGATTGCAAAAATCTGGCACGGTTCTGGTCGCTCATACGCAGGCAAAGAGCTACTATCCGACTGATCGCGATATGAAAGCCCTGCTCAAGGCGGAAGAGCAGCATAACCGGCAAAAATTCTTCGATACCCTCTCGGGCATCTTAACTGGCGAGATCGGGCCCTATGAATGTCTGCCGCTGCTTCAGGCCGACGCCGACGAAACAAGGCGCAATGTGTTGTTTGCATTCGCATCTCCGAAGCATGAGCGCCTTCTTTCTTTAATCGACAACCATATGATTGACCGTCTTGAGGTGGTCGCACCGGAGGGATCAACTCCTCGGAACCGAGTGGCCAAGCAAATTGCCGAGATTGCGGCGACGGACAGCGCCAGTTCGGAGGTGACGTATATCAATTCGGATGACTTGGAAAAGGCGACGGCATTCCTGCTCAGGGGCTTCAACAAATGGTATGTACGCCAGGGCTTTAATTTTGAGGTCGGGCTTACCGGCTCTAAAATGGAGGCCGTAGCATGCGCCTCGGTCTCGTCAGTCTGTAAGATCACGCAATGCTGGTACGTACGCCCGGCCAAATTCGATTCAGCGAGATTTACAAAGGGTGCGGGCGAGACGCGTTACTTTCGGCTGGATCGAAGCGACGTATAGGTGCGCGGCTAAAGCTTACTGTTCAAAACTGAAGGCGATCGCGTAGTTTCCGTCGGGGAATCGAAGTTGTGGTAACCAAACTGACCTGCTCCCCTGAAACGCCCCCGATTATAAGTTAGGGTTCTGTTCTCCAATCGAGGAGACGGACGATGCGTAAGAGCAGGTTCACGGAAGAG
>NZ_JBXAFS010000022.1:0-51477 GCF_058793355.1 Afipia sp. MLSD5-FHT05B12 | reverse complement strand
TGGCCACGCCACCGGCGTCGGCCCCGGCGCAACAGCAGGCTGTGGCTCCTTCTGCCGGGTCTGCGGCGGCCGCGAAGCCAGCCGCGGTGGACAACAAATCCGCGGCAGCGGCGACGGTGGGCGCGGCGACGGCGTCCGCCCCTCAGGCTTCGGCGGTGCGGCTATGGCCGACGCAGGCGATGCCCGATGCGCAGACGCTGGAGTGATTTTCCGTATCGAGGGGACGTTCGCGCCTCACGATGACGCGGTAAAGAAACGCCCCGGGAGGACCGGGGCGTTTTGTAGTTTGGGAGGTTCGATAAGCTCGAGACTTAGGCCGCGACTTGCTCGGCGACCTTCGGCGCGGGAGCCGACGTGGTGATCGGAATCTGGCGCGGCTTGGCGGCCTCGGGAATCTCGCGGACGAGATCGACGTGGAGCAGGCCGTTCTCAAGCGAGGCGTTCTTCACTTGCACGAAGTCGGCAAGCTGGAACTGGCGCTCGAAGGCGCGCGATGCGATGCCGCGATAAAGCACTTCGCCGGACTGGCTGTTCTCGTTGGCGGCTTTCTCGCCCTTGATCGTCAGGGTGTTTTCCTTGGCGACGATCGAAATTTCATTCTGCGAAAAGCCGGAGACGGCGACCGAAATCCGGAAATTGTTCTCGCCCGTGCGCTCGATGTTGTAGGGCGGATAGCCCGGCGAGCTTTCGCTTGCGCTCTGGTCGAGCAGCGAAAACAGGCGGTCGAAGCCGACGGTGGAACGGTAGAAGGGGGTGAGATCGAAAGTACGCATGATGAGTCCTCCAATTGAGCGACCAGCGCGTTTTTCAGGCGGGACGGACCATTGCGTAAGCAACGTCCTCAAAGACCGTCTCGCTTGCACAACGCGCCACTCTTTTCCAAAGAGCAGACAACCCGCCATTGGGCCGGGTTTTCGTTCTGCGTGCAGCCTTAACTGGCCTGCACGAAACTGATATGGGAGGGGTGTTTCGGTCTTCAAGAGGTTCCCGCGACATCTATCCCGGCTTAAATTTTTGTCATGCCCGGCCTTGTGCCGGGCATCCACGTCTTGTCTTGTCCGTCCAAGGCGTGGATGGCCGGGACGAGCCCGGCCATGACGCAGTTGCTGGCCCCTCGGTTCTTTTCCGCATCCATTTGGTTGTTCCATGACGCTTGTTTCCATTCCCGCCAATCCCGTTCCCGACAATGTCGTCAGCGGTGCCATCAAGACGCCCGATGGCGCGGAATTGCGCTTTGCGCGCTGGCAGCCGCCGGCCAATCGCAAGGGCACGGTCTGCGTTTTCACCGGGCGGGGCGAGAGCATCGAGAAATATTTTGAGACCGTGCGCGAACTGCGCGAGCGCGGCTTCGCGGTGGCGATGATCGACTGGCGCGGGCAGGGGCATTCGTCGCGGCAACTGCGCGATCCCCGCAAGGGATACGTCCACAGGTTTTCCGATTTTGAAGTCGACGTCGAAACCTTTGTGCAGCAGGTGATGCTGCCAGACTGCCCGCCGCCGTACTATGCGCTGGCGCATTCGATGGGCGGCGCGGTGCTGCTGCGCGTGGCGCATGCCGGCAAACGCTGGTTCGACCGCATCGTGCTGTCCGCGCCGATGATCGATCTGCCGGGCTACGCCACCAAGTTGCCGACACGCATTCTGGTGCGGACGTTGCGCTGGATGGGGATGGGCGGACGCTACGTGCCCGGCGGCACCGGCGAACTCACCGGCACCGACAGCTTTGTCAACAATCCGCTGACCTCCGACCCGGTGCGCTATGCGCGCAACGCCGCGATCTATGAGGAAGATCCGACGCTCGGCATCGCGTCTCCGACGGTGGCCTGGGCCGACAGCGCGTTCCGGGCGATCGTCGAATTCCGCGAGGCGAGTTATCCGTCGCAGATCAGGCTGCCGATCCTGATGATGGCCGCGAGCAGCGACACCATCGTCTCAACCGCCGCCATCGAGGAATTCGCCTATCACCTGCGCGCCGGATCGCATCTGGTGATCGCCGGTTCCAAGCACGAAATCCTTCAGGAGCAGGATCGTTATCGCCAGCAGTTCTGGGCGGCGTTCGACGCCTTTGTGCCCGGCACGCCGCTGTTCAAGTAAGGCGGCATAACGCGAAAGGGGGACCCCTCCCTCTTCGCCGCGATCTTTTTTCCGGCTGGCGTTGACGCGGTGCTATGCTGCCCGCCAGCGGGCTGCCGCGGCTCGCGCTCAATAGGTCATTCTCTTTCTGCAAACTCGCTTCCGCATGCCTTTGGCATTGCGGGTCGAAACAGGAGGTAGTGCGATGACGATGAGGCCAGATCCGACCTTCCACGCATCACCGAAGCTTGCGATGGAGGCTCCCCCCGAAAACTTTGCATATACGCTGTTGCTCAGCCCCGATTTTTCAAAACCCGATGCGCTTGCGGTGATCGACGTGAAGCCGGGCTCGCCCAGCTACAGCCAGATCGTCCACACGGTGACGATGCCGAACAAGGGCGATGAGTTTCATCATTTCGGCTGGAACGCTTGCTCGTCGGCCCTGTCGCCGCTGACAGGTCATGCGTTCGTGGAGCGGCGTTACCTGATCATTCCCGGAATCCGGTCCTCGCGCATCTACATCGTGGACACCAGGCCTGATCCCACCAAGGCGAAGATTCACAAGATCATCGAGCCCGAAGAGATTTTCAAAAAGACCGGCTACTCGCGGCCTCACACCGTTCATTGCGGGCCGGAAGGCATTTACGTCAGCACGCTTGGCGGCGGCGGCAAGGACGGCACCGATGGACCGCCCGGTGTTTTCATCATGGACTGCGAGACCTTTGACGTTCTCGGGCGCTGGGAGATCGACCGCGGACCCCAGACGCTGCACTATGATTTCTGGTGGAACCTGCCGCGCGACTACATGGTCACCAGCGAGTGGGGGCTGCCGCCCCAGTTCGAGAATGGAATCGTGGCCGAGGACCTGTTGTCCAACAAATATGGCCACCGAATCCACTTCTGGGATCTGAGAGCCCGGCGCAATGTTCAGACGATCGATCTCGGCGCCAACCATCAAATGGCGCTGGAAGTGCGTCCCGCGCATGATCCCGTTCGCGAGTATGGCTTTCTCGGTGTCGTGGTCGATACCACCAATCTCGAAGGCTCGATCTGGACATGGTGGCGCGAGGGCGGAAAGTTTCACATTGAAAAGACGGCGACGATTCCCGCTGAACCGGCGCCCAAGGAAAAGCTTCCGCCGCTGCTGCAAGGCTTTGGCGCAGTGCCGCCGCTGGTCTCGGACATCGATCTCTCCATGGACGATCGGTTTCTCTATGTGTCGTGCTGGGGAACGGGCGAGATGCGTCAGTACGATGTCAGCGATCCGAGAAAGCCGAAGCTCGCGGGCTCCCTACACATCGGCGGCATCGCCCGCCGCACGCCCCATCCCAATGGCAAGGTGTATGCCGGCGGCCCGCAGATGGTCGAGATCAGCCGGGACGGCAAGCGCGTGTACTGGACCAACTCGCTCTATTCGACATGGGATGACCAGTTCTATCCCGACGGAATTCCGGGCGCCGAGGTGATGGCCAATGTGAAGCCGGGCGGCGGTCTTGAACTCGCAAAGGACTATTGGCCGAGTTTCCCCGACGGCTATCGCGCGCATCAAATCCGGCTCGATGGCGGCGACTGTTCGACGGACTCCTTCTGCTATCCGTCGGTTTAGTGTGGTGGTTCGCAAGTGATGCGAACTTCGGATTCAGGACATTGGATTTGAGTGCGGCGGAATGGACCCCTGCGGGGCTTTGGCTCGCCGTTGTTGCGAGCGGCATCTATCACGGAGTGAGTCCGGGTATGGGCTGGCCGCTGGCTGTCTCGGCCGGACTCATGGACAGGAGCGGACGCGCGCTGGTCGCGGCGCTGTGGCCGCTCGCGATCGGCCATCTGTTGGCCGTGCTGTTGATCGTTCTTCCATTTGCCGTGCTCGCCGCGCTGGTCGAGTGGCAACGCCAGATCCAGATCGGCGCAAGTCTCCTGGTGATCGGGTTCGGCGTTTTCCGGCTCATCAACCGGCGCCATCCGCGGGCGCTGGCGCGGATACGGCCGACGCAACTCGGGCTCTGGTCCTTCGTGGTCGCGATTGCTCACGGCGCCGGGCTGATGCTGGTTCCGATCTATCTCGGACTCTGCCGTGCCACTGAGCCGGACAGCGGCCACACCGCGACAAGCGTTCTTGTCGGCGCCAACCTCGGCACGGCCGTGCTGGTCTCCGTTGTCCACTCGGCTGCGATGATTGCGGCTGGCGGATTGTCCGCGTGGCTCGTCTATCGCTATCTGGGGCTCAAATTCGTGTCGCGGAGCTGGTTCAATCTCGATGCCGCATGGGCCGCCAGTCTCATTCTGGTGGGCGCCCTGGCGCTCGCGATCAATCTCGCGGCGCCGCACTAGCTCCGGCGACGGCTTAATTCGCCTTTGGTGCGACGCCGGTTGCGGGCGGCGGTGCCGACGCCTGCGCGGCGCGGCCGACGCTGACGCTCAAGAGCCCCTGTCCCCAGATTCGCCTGGCGACGCGCTTGGCATCATCCAGCGTGACGGCATCGACGATGGCGCTGCGCTTTTCGATATAGTCGATGCCGAGATCGTCGAGCTGGTATTGCAAGAGCGCAGTGGCGAATTTCGATGAGGTGTCGAGTGCCAGCATCTGCGAGCCCTTGAGGAACGATTTGGCTTCATCCAGTTCCTTCTGGGTCGGGCCTTCGTTGCCCATGCGCGCGATTTCCGCGGCAATGGTGTCGAGCGTTTCCTTCGCCTTGTCGGCACGGGTCGCGGTCGAGCCTGCGAACAGCGACGACTTCTTCATCCAGATCAGGGATTCCGACACCGAATAAACCAGCCCGCGCTTCTCGCGGACTTCCTTGTAAAGCCGCGTCGACAGCGTGCCGCCGCCGAGAATGTGATTGACGATGTAGGCCGCCATGAAGTCGGGATCGTTGCGCGCGATGCCGGGTCCGCCGAAATTCACCGAGGTCTGCGGCACATCCACGATGGCCGACGTGTGCAGCGGCGGTTTGGCGGCCTGAACTTCCGGAACCGGCGTCAGGTTGCCTTTGGCGGGCAGGCTGCCGAACGTCTCGTCGAGCAGTTTGCCGAGCGCCTCCGGCGTGATGTCGCCGACCACGGCGATCTTCAGCGCATCCCTGGCGATCACGCGCTGTGCGTAATCCTTCAGGTCGACAGACCGGATCATGGGCAGGCTTTCGAGCGTGCCGTTCGGCGGACGCGCATAGGGGTGCGTCCCGTAAGCCTGCTCCCAGAACTTGCGGCCCGCGATCGACACCGGATTGGTGGTCTCGCGCCGTGCGCTGGACAGCATCTGCGCACGAACGCGCTCCAGCGGCTCGCTGTCGAAGCGCGCGGAGGTGAGCGCCAGCTTCAGCAGACCGAAGGCTTCGTCGCTGTTTTCTTTCAGCATACGCATCGAGCCGCGCAGATAATCGCGGGTCACCGAAAAGCTCATCTCGATGGCGCGCCGTTCGAGGCGCTCATGAAAGGCCTTCGAATCCAGATCGGCGGCGCCTTCATCGAGCATGTTGGCTGTGAACGAACCGATGCCGGGTTTGTCCGCTGGATCCTGCGACGAGCCGCCGGCAAAGGCATATTCCAGCGCAACCAGCGGCACGGTGGCGTCCTGAACGAACCAGGCCTCGATCCCGCCGGGCGACACCACGCGCTGAACCTTCGCCGCGGCAGATGCTGGCGTCACGAGTGCGGCAAGCGAGGATGCGGCGACGAGAATGGCAGCCGCGAGACGGGGCAGGTGACGGCGGGTGACAATCACGAGCGTTTCTCCTCGCGCCTTGCGGTCGTCGCTGTCGTGTCCTTGATGAGATAGCCGGTCACGGATCTTTTTTTCTCAAGCCATGTCCGCGCGGCGTCGCGGACCTGTTCGGCCGTGACGGCCCGGATGCGATCGGGCCAGGCCCTGATGTCGTCAACGCTGAGGCCGACGGTGACAGCGGCACCATACCAGCGCGCCAGCGTGGTCTGGCTGTCCTGCGCGTAGATCGCCTGGGCGATCATCTGGGTCTTGATGCGTTCAAGGTCTTCGGCCGGCACGGGATCGGTCGCGAGCTTTGCGATGACCTCATCAATCGCCTGCTCAACCTGCGGGAATTCCACGCCGGGTTTCGGCGAGGCCGAAATGCCGAACTGGGTCGGATCGACGCCCGTGCCTTGATACCAGGCGCCGGCACTGACCGTGAGAGGCTTGTCGACCACCAGCGCGCGGTAGAGCAACGAGTTGCTGCCGGTGCCCATCAATTGCGCCAGCACTTCGAGCGCCGCGCCCTGAGCCGGAGTCGCGGTGACGGATGACGGGACGAGATAGTAACGGCGCAGGCTCGGCTGTTCGACGCGCGGATCGGCCAGCGTCACGGTGCGCGGCCCGGCGGGTTCGGGTTCCTGCGGCCTGATCCGCTGCGGCGGAATCGCGGGCTGGGGCGGAATCTTGCCATAGGCCGCCTCGATCATCGGTCGGACCTCCTCCGCGCTGACGTCGCCGGCGATCACGAGGGTGGCGTTGTTGGGCGCGTAAAAGCGTTTGTAGAAGGCGAGCGCATCCTCGCGGTTCAGCTTCTCGATCTCCTGATGCCAGCCGATCACCGGGCGGCCATAGGGATGGTTGAGATACAGCGCCGCCATGATCTGCTCGGTCAGCCGCGCATCCGGGCTGTTGCCGACACGCATGTTGTACTCTTCCAGTACCACGTCGCGCTCGGGCAGCACGTTCTCGTCCTTGAGAATGAGGCCGGTCATGCGATCCGCCTCGAACTCCAGCATGGCCGCGAGCTTGTCGCGGGAGACGCGCTGGTAATAGGCGGTGTAGTCGTAGGAGGTGAAGGCGTTCTCGTTGCCGCCGATGCGTGCCACGAGTTGGGAAAATTCACCGGCCGGATGCGTACTGGTGCCCTTGAACATCAGATGCTCGAGGAAATGCGCGAGGCCCGATTTGCCCGGCGTCTCGTCGGCGGAGCCCACCTTGTACCAGATCATCTGCGTGACCACCGGCGTGCGGCGATCCGGAATGACGATGACACTGAGGCCGTTCGAGAGCGTGAAGGTCGCCGGCCGTTGCGGCGCGGTCTGCGCCGTCGCCGAATGAATGGCAGCTGGCGCGGACAGGAGGCCAAGTGTCGCGAATGCCATGGCAATGAGGTGACGGGAAATCATCATGATGCTCTACCGGATCGCAGATTTATCGCCCGGGAAACATTCAAATCCGCGAGAGGCGACGCTGCGGGACCTGAAACGATCGCACCTTGAACAATCAAAGGGTGGCGGATCGCGATCGTGAGGCCGCGGCCGTCAACCGGACGGCGCGGCCAGGAAGCTCCATCCCAGCCTTGATCCTTAATCCCAGGTCTTTTCGCACCGGCCGCTGGCAGAGTCGCACTTTTCCTTCGGCGGCTTCAACTGGCCGACGCCATAGGCGTAGTTGGACGACGGGGTCTGGTAACCGCTCGGCGGCTGCGTGAGTTCGGTGCGCTCTGGCTCCGAGGTGAACTTCTCGGTCTCGGTCTTCGTGTTGCCGAACGGGTTCGAGAAAAGACCGCCATTATATCCGAGTTCCGACGGCAGCATCATCAGCGGCGAGTTGGAATTGTTGTTGCCTGGTGTCGACGTGTCGGCGGTCTTGCCGCGCGGGGCACGCTTGTTGAGTTCGCTCGGCATCAGCGGCATACGCGCTTCTTCCGGGCTCTGCGCCTTTTGCTTGGCTCGTTCGCGCGCGGCCGCGCGTTCGGCGACGTCCGGGTCCTTCGGCCAGTTCGGCGCGAGCTTCGGCTTGCCTGACTGAGGCGGAGGGAGATCGATCTTGGAGGGGACCACCAGCGGCGAGCGCTCGCGGTACTCGATGGAGCCGTCCTCGAGCTTCCTGCCGCCGAGGCCGCTCATCAGGTTGTCCATCAGCTTTTCTTCGAACGTCTTGTGTTCGTCGCTGTCCTCGTCCTGCGCGTGAACCGGCCCGGTACCGAACACCAGGCCGACGCCCAGCAGGATGGCGGCGAACCGCAGCGCGCGCGTCGTGCGGCGCGATGAGAGATGCAAACCTGAACCGATGCCGCCCGTCATTGCGTTCATCCTGATCCGTTGTCCAAATCCGTTGCCCAGGGGCTCGGCCGTGCCCCGGTGGGCATGTCGCCGCGGGCCAGATTACCGAGAGCCAGATGGCGAGCCAACTGGCCGATAACTCACGCATATCCCCGGTTATCAGGGCCTTTTTGCGGCGCTTGAGGTTACAAAGGAGTCATACAGGAGGGCGGCAACCCCGGCAACGATGGCCACGTCCGCAAGGTTAAACACATACCAGTTGTAGGTTTTTCCGCCGATCTGGACGTGAAACAGCGCGAAATCGACCACCGCGCCGTAGGCCAGCCGGTCGATGGCGTTGCCGATGGCCCCGCCGATGATGAGTCCGAGACCGGTGACTGCGAGGCGGGTGCCGGATTTCGCCATCCAGACCGCCAGCACAATCACCGCCGTGGCCTTGACCGCCAGCAGGAGGGCCTGACCGGCCGGACCCGTATCCTGAAACCAGCCGTAGCTGATGCCGGTGTTCCAGGCGAGTACCAGGTCGAAGAACGGCGTCACGGAAACCGTGCCGCGCGGGCCGAGTTCGAACACGTTCAGCAGCCAGAGCTTCGATGCCTGATCGAGCACCAGGGCAACAGCGGCGGCGATCAAACCGGAGCGAAGGAGAGGGGACATGTGACTAGATCGCCGAAAAAAAACGAGGGGTCGTCCCCGCGAAGGCGGGGACCCATAGTCCCCGGGCGATCATTTCTACGGAGTTGTTTGCGGTCACTTTTGATCTGCCTTGCGATCCACGCCTGCCACGGGTGGCGGTGGTTATGGGTCCCCGCCTTCGCGGGGACGGCGAAATATCTCAAGTAATCCCCAGCGCCTTCCATTCCCTCAGTGCGTCCGCATCGCGCGGCGAGACATCCGGATAGTCGGGATCGCTCCCGACGGTCGGAAGGATTTTCCACGACCGCGCGCACTTGGTGCCGGCAGCCTTCTCGACCACGACGGCGACGCCCGGGACGTCGCTCAGCGTGAATGCGCCCGCCGGAGCATCTTCGTTCGTGACCATGGCATTCGAGGTGATGCAGACTTCCGCGAGATCGACATCGAACAGCGTCGCGAACACCGCCTTGTCGGTCACGTAAACCAGCGGCGAGGCTTCCAGCGACGAACCGATGCGCTTGGCGGCGCGCTCGACTTCCAGCGCGCCGGTGACGACACGGCGAACTTCGCGGATGGTCTCCCACTTCTTCGCAAGATCGTCGTTGCGCCATGCCGGCAGCGTCTTCTGGAACAGCTCCAGATGCACCGAGACCGCGGCGTCGCCGTAGCGCGACATCCAGGCCTCTTCCGCGGTGAAGCTGAGGATCGGCGCGAGCCAGGTCGTAATGGCGCGGAACAGATAGTCGATCACCGTCAGCGCCGACTTGCGCGCCACCGATGACGGCGGATCGCAGTACAGGGTGTCCTTGCGGATGTCGAAATAGAATGCCGACAGTTCGGTGTTCATGAAATTCGCCAGCGTCGCGACCACCGTCTTGTAGTCGAAGTTCGCATAGGCCGGCCGCACGATGGCATCGATCTCCGATAGCCGGTGCAGCATCAGCCGCTCAAGTTCCGGCATGTCGTCGGCCTTGATGCGATCCTCGTCGCGGAAATGCGCGAGGCTGCCAAGCATCCAGCGGATCGTGTTGCGCAGCTTGCGGTAGGTCTCGATGGTGTTCTTGAGGATTTCCGGGCCGATGCGCTGGTCGTCGGCATAGTCGGTTGCACTGACCCACAGCCGCAGGATATCGGCGCCCGACTGCGAAATCACTTTCTGCGGCTCGGTGGTGTTGCCGAGCGACTTCGACATCTTGCGGCCGTTCTCGTCCAGCGTGAAGCCGTGGGTCAGCACTACGTCGTAGGGTGCGCGCCCACGCGTGCCGCAGCTTTCCAGCAGCGAGGAATGAAACCAGCCGCGATGCTGGTCGCTGCCTTCGAGATACATCACTGTATCCCTGCCGCCATCGACCTTGCGCCTGATGCCTGCGAGGCCGGGAAAATGCACCGGGTCTTCCAGTACGAACGCGTGGGTCGAGCCTGAGTCGAACCAGACGTCGCAGATGTCGTTGACCTTCTGCCATTCCTCGTGGGCGTGCGGTCCGAGGAAGCGCTCGCGCGCACCCTCGACATACCAGGCGTCAGCGCCTTCCTTCTCGAATGCGTCGGCGATGCGCTTGTTGACGGCCTCGTCCTGAAGGATTTCGGCGGAGCCGTCGCCCTTCTCGCGCACGAACACCGCGATGGGCACGCCCCACGCGCGCTGGCGCGAGATCACCCAGTCGGGACGGCCCGCGATCATGCCGGTGATACGGTTCTGGCCCTGTTCGGGCACCCAGCGGGTGACGCTGATCGCCTGCAAGGCGCGGGCGCGCAGGGTGTCGCCGGGCTTCGCATGCGGGCGCACTCCCTCCCCCCCTGCGGGGGAGGGTTGGGGAGGGGGGTAAGCTGCGGATGCTGCCGTTGTGGCCACCCCCACCCCCGACCCCTCCCCGCAAGGGGGAGGGGAGTCGATGGGGGCGATGTCCTTGTCCATCGCGATGAACCATTGCGGGGTATTGCGATAGATCACCGGCTTCTTCGAGCGCCACGAATGCGGATACTGATGCTTGAGGCGGCCGCGTGCGAGCAGCATGCCGCGCTCGATCAGCGCCTTGATGACGGCCTCGTTGGCGTCGCCCTTCTCGCCCTTGTCGGTGAGGACGCGCTTGCCGGTGAAGCCCGGGGCGTGCTCGGTCAGCGCGCCGTCAGCATCGACGGTGTAGGGGATCACCGAACTGATGCCGCGCGCCTCGAGATCGCGTGCGTTGGCGGTCCAGACGTCGAAGTCCTCGCGTCCGTGGCTGGGCGCGGTATGCACAAAGCCGGTGCCGGTGTCGTCGGTGACGTGATCGCCGGCGAGCAGCGGCACGGTGAATTCATAGCCGCCGGCTAGCCCCTTCAGCGGGTGGCTGCACTCGATTGCGTCGAGAATTTCCGTGGAGATATCGCTCACCTTCTTGAACGACGTGACGCGGGCTTGCTTGAAGACGTCTTCGGCCAGCTTGTCGGCGAGAATCAGGAGATCGCCGGCCTTCGTCCAGTTATCGGCCGGAGCATCGGTGACCTCGTAAAGTCCGTAGGCGACCTTTGACGAAAAGCTGATGGCGCGGTTGCCGGGCAGCGTCCACGGCGTGGTGGTCCAGATCACGACCGAAGCCTTGGCGAGGCGGCCGTGCGCGGCATTGACCGGAAACTTCACCCACACCGCGTCCGAGGTGTAGTCCTCGTATTCGATTTCGGCTTCGGCAAGCGCGGTCTTCTCGACCACGCTCCACATCACCGGCTTGGAGCCGCGATACAACGTGCCGTTGGCGGCGAACTTCATCAGCTCGCGCGCAATCTGCGCTTCGGCCGGGAAGGTCATCGTCATGTAGGGATGCGACCAGTCGCCGACCACGCCGAGCCGCTTGAATTCCTCGCGCTGGACATCGACCCACTTCTGCGCGAACGCCCGGCACTCCTGGCGGAATTCGACGATCGGCACCGCGTCCTTGTTCTTGCCCTTGGCGCGGTATTCTTCCTCGATCTTCCATTCGATCGGCAGGCCGTGGCAGTCCCAGCCCGGCACGTAGTTGGAATCGAAGCCGAGCATCTGCTGGCTCTTGGTCACCACGTCCTTGAGGATCTTGTTGAGCGCGTGGCCGATATGGATGTTGCCGTTGGCGTAGGGCGGGCCGTCATGCAGCACGAATTTCGCGCGGTCCTTCGCGGCCTCGCGCAGCTTGCCGTACAGGTTGATTTCGTTCCAGCGCGCCAGGATTTTTGGTTCCTGCTGGGGCAGGCCCGCGCGCATCGGAAACTCCGTCTGCGGCAGATAAAGTGTGCTGGAGTAATCGTTGCCGTCGGCTTTGGGGGCAACGGACTTTTGGGGCTTGTCGGACATGAATGCTCTGGCTTGGCTCGAATGGCGCTCGTGATGTTCGGCGATGAAATCGATCCCGGTCTTGCGCCGAACGTATGCTCAGACGGAAGCCGGGCCGCTAATGCCGATTATGGTGCGCTGCGCCAACATGAGGCCTAGATAGCAGGCATGGGAGGCATCGGAAAGGCCCGTAAGCCGCTCAATCCGTGACAATTCCGAGTTTCGGAAACGCATCCGGGGCGGCGGCGAGCATGGCGCGGGCTTTTGCGCTGTCGTCGTCCATCTGGCGCACCAGCGCGCCGATTCCGTCGAACTTCAGTTCGTCGCGGATAAAGCCGATGAATGCGATATCGAGCTTTTGGCCGTAAAGGTCGCCTTTGAAATCGAACAGGAAGATTTCCAGCAGCGGTGCGCCGTTGTCGAAGGTCGGGCGGCGGCCGAACGAGGCTACACCGTCGACGCGCACTCTATCTCTTCCTTGGCCGATCCCGGCCCGCACCGCATAGATGCCGTGCTTGAGGCCGCAGTTCTTGTCGAGGCGGATGTTGGCGGTGGGATAGCCGAGATCGCGGCCGCGCTTCTCGCCATGAATGACTTCGCCGGAAATGAACCACGGCGCGCCCAGCATGGCGGTGGCCTCGGTCACCTGGCCCTCGGCCAGCGCCATGCGGATCGCGCTGGAGGATACCGGGCGATCGAGAATGTCGACATGAGACTGGACGTGGACCTCGACACCGAGCTTTGGCATCTCGCTCGCAAGCAGTGACGGCGATCCCGCACGCCCCTTGCCGAAATGAAAGTCGTAACCGACGGCGATGCCGCTGATTCCGAGCCGGCCGATAAGATCGTGGTTAATGAAATCATGTGCCGTGGTGCCGGCGCGGGCGCCGTCGAACGTCATCACCACCGCGCCGTCGAGGCCGGTCCCGGCCAGCAGGCGCAGCTTGGCGGCTTCATCGCTCAGTCTGAACTGCGGCGTGTTGGGGCTGAAAAAGCTGCGCGGATGCGGCTCGAATGTCACCGCGCATGCGGGCTTGCCGAGCTTGCGCGCCATGTCGATGGCCGCGGAAATCACCACCCGGTGGCCGAGATGGACGCCATCGAAGTTGCCCATCGCCACCACGGCGCCTTTTACAATTGCGCTGGCGGGAGTGGCGTCGCGAATGACGGAAAAGCTTGTCGTCATGGGTACCGGAAGGAAGACAATGAAGAAATCGGGGCGGACCTGACCCCGGCCTGCCATCGGAGTCAAGCTGCTGAATCGGACCTTAACGGCGCAACTTAAGATAATCCCGATGCGGTCCGATTAACGGGCTGTTTAAGCCGCCGATGCTAGGTTCGCCCCGACTGCGGGTGGCAGAAGCTGCCCGCAAAATGCTGATAACGCACGCCGGTTGCTGCGTTCGAGGGAGAAAAACAGCGATGGCCATGGATTTGTCGATGCCGGTTCTGGTTGTGGACGACTACAACACGATGATCCGCATTATCCGCAATCTGCTCAAGCAACTCGGTTTCGAGAATATCGATGACGCCAGCGACGGTTCGGCGGCGCTCAGCAAGATGCGCGGCAAGAAGTACGGCCTCGTGATCTCCGACTGGAACATGGAGCCGATGACCGGATACGATCTGCTCAAGGAAGTGCGCGGCGATCCGAATCTCGCCACCACGCCTTTCATCATGATCACAGCAGAATCGAAGACGGAAAACGTCATCGCCGCCAAGAAGGCCGGCGTGAACAATTACATCGTCAAGCCGTTCAACGCCGCGACCCTCAAGACCAAGATCGAGGCGGTGTTCCCGGATCACGCGCCGGCGTAAGCGCTCCGTCGCATCCGCAGAATTTCAATGCCCGGTCTTCGCACCGGGCATTTGCTTTTTTGGGTATTCCAGTCGCAGTTCTCTCCCCCTCTCCCACAAGGGGAGAGGGAAGAAGGCGGGGCTCGCCAGCCGCAGCCTACCACTTCAAATCCTGCATCAGTGCAAGCGGCGGCCTGGCGTCTCCGAACAGCCTCCGCACCGAGAATTCGTCGGCGACATCGAGGCCTTCAAACTCCACCGCGTGGATGCCGCGGGTCAGGAACAGGCAATCCAGTCCCATCAGGTTCGCACCGGTCAGATCGGTGCGGACGGAATCGCCGATCGCGAGTACGCGGTTGAGCGGCGTCGCAGCGCCGCGCTTCTCAGCAGCCAGCTCAAGCGCGCGATCGTAAATCGGCCGGTGCGGCTTGCCGTAGAAGATCACTTCGCCGCCCATGTCGCGATACAGTTCAGCGATGGCGCCCGCGCAATAGATCAGCCGGTCGCCGCGCTCGACCACGATGTCCGGGTTGGCGCAGACGAAGGCGAGGTTGCGCGCACGCGCCTGTTCCAGCACGCCGCGATAATCCTCGGCGGTTTCGGTCTCGTCGTCGAACAGCCCGGTGCAGGTGACGTAGTCGGCGTTTTCGATTGTCGTGAACTTCACATCGAGCCCGCGGAACACCGGGTTGTCGCGCTCCGGCCCGATCTGGAAAACGGCCTGCTGATGGTGTGACGCGACGAAGCTGCGCGTGAGATCGCCGGACGACACGATGGCGTCATAGGTGTCATCGGAAATGTTCATCCGGCGGAGCTGGCGCTGCACGGAATCGGCCGGGCGCGGGGCGTTGGTGATCATGATCACAGTGCCGCCCTGCTTGCGGAAGGTTTGCAGTGCTTCGCAGGCCGGAACGAATCCTTTCAGACCGTCATGAATGACGCCCCAGACGTCGCTCAGAATGACGTCGACACCGGTTGTGAGGTCGCGCAAATGATCGGCGAATCGCAGCGCGGCGGCGTCAGGCAGTTTCATGGAAAAGGATCGCTTCTGTGCGGAGGCTTCGGTTATTTCTGCGCGGAGGCCCGGCGCGCCGTGATCCGGTTCTGACATTCGTTCAGCGGTTCCGACAGGCACTCATACGAATGTCAGAACTAAAGGATCACGGCAATTATAATTTGCTAGCGTCCTTTCGTATCCGCCCTTCGTTCGGAAGGTTCTGCGGAGTGAAACGAAGGGCGGGTACGGGACGCTAGCGCGGCATTTCCGGTCGCGCGTGGAGGCTCGGCCCTCGGGTCGAATTTAGCGTCGGCTTTTTCTTCCTTCCGGGCCGTGGCGTCAACCGTTGAAGCGGCAGATGTGGCAGGTTCCGCAGGTGAGGCCGCGCCTTCGGGGCGCAGCGGACGCGGCGGCGCGAACAGGAAACCCTGGCCGAAGCGGACATCGTAGTCGAGCAGATCGACCACGGCGCGCTCGCCTTCAATCCGCTCCGCCACGAGGTCAATTCCAAAACGTCCGAGCAGATCGGACAGGTCGGCGGCGTGAATGTCGGCGGAGGAGAGCTGCTTCTGGTCGAGCAGCATCGCCGCGGGTACCTTGATGAACTTGACGCCGCGGTCGGCGAGTTCGCGCGGATCAAGCCGCAGGTCGGTAACGTTGTCGATCGAGAAGCCGTAGCCGAGCCGTTGCAAGGTGGCGAGATGCTCGCTCTCCACCGGACCGAGGTGGCGGAATGTGTTCTGCTTGAATTCGAGCACCAGCGACGGCGCCAGGATGCGGTTGGCTTCGAGGAAGTCGAGGCATTGTCCGAACACCGACGGATTGCTCAGCGTCGTCCCCGAGATGTTGCAGAACACGCCGACGTCCTTCGAGCGCACCATCAGCCGCCGCAGCACCTGCACACAACGCAGCATCACGGTGTGATCGATCTGGCCCATCAGACCGGCGGCTTCCGCCGTGCCGACGAAATCGTTCGCGGTCAGCAACTGGTCCTTGTCGTCGCGCAGGCGTGCGACGGCTTCATAGAACCGCACCTTGCGCTGAGGCAGCGTCACCATCGGCTGGAGAAACAGATCGATGCGGTTGGCCTCGATGGCGTTCCTCAGGGCGATGAGAAGCTGGGTGTTGTTGAGATTGGCGGGCGAGGGCTGCGCGTCGTCCGCCTTGGCCGGAGCCGGCGCATTGGCGCTGGTTACCGGTGTCGCTTCGTTCGCGGGTTCAGCAACCTGCTGCTCGGCAAGCGTGCTGACGGCATTCGCAAGAAGGTCGTCATGGGCGGCGACGGAGGAAGCCAGTTGCTTGACCAGCGATCCCAGTTCGCTGATTTCGCTCGCTACGGTCTGGACGCGCTCCTGTCCGCTCGCGTCGATCGCCGACAGGCGGCTCTCGATCGCGCTCATGCGGCGTCCGAACTCGGCGACCTGGCGTGCGAGATCCGCGGTGCCGCGCGACAGATCGGCGATCTGGCTGCCGACGTCGGTGCGGTCGCGCAGCCGCATCGACACCGCGTTGTAGAGGATCAGGAAGGTCAGCGCGGTCAGCGCGACGATGGCGGACTCAGACACGCTAAGCCCCGCCAGCGAATACAGCAGCAGGCCAAGCGACGCTGCGATCAGCACCATGCAGATGGCGATGAAAATCGTCGAAATGCGGATCATGAAGCCTGCCCAACCCCGAACGGGCATGAGCTTAGCATCAAGTTTGATTCGGCGCGAAGCGTCTTCCCCTCTCCCCTTGTGGGAGAGGGTGGCGAAGGGGAGCGAAGCGAGACCGAGCCGGGTGAGGGGTTGTTGCCGCCATCGCAGTGGTGAAGAGCGTACCCCTCCCCGCCCTCGCTTTGCTCGGGCACCCTCTCCCACAAGGGGAGAGGGATAAGCCTGTCGCTCACGCCACCGCGCGGATCACCTTGGCGATCTTGTCCATGATCTCGCCGACCTGGCTTTCCGAGACGATCAGGGGCGGGGTCAGGCAGAGGGTATCGCCCGCCACGCGGATCATCAGGTCGTTGTCATGGAACGCCGAGTCCAGCGCCTCGAATCCGCGCTTGCCGGGGCCTTCCTTGTTGGGCGACAGATCGATGCCGGCAGTGATGCCCACGGTGCGGATGTCCACCACGTTCGGCTCCTTGCGCAGCGCCATCACGGCGTCGGCCCATTTCGGTTCCATCGCCCGGGCGCGCTCGAACAGGCCTTCCTCGCGATAGACGTCGAGGGTGGCGAGACCGGCCGCGCAGGCCAGCGGATGCGCCGAATAGGTGTAGCCGTGGAACAGCTCGATGACGTGTTCCGGGCCCTTCATGAAGGAATCATGGATCGCGTCGCGGATCAGGACACCGCCCATCGGCACCGCGCCATTGGTGACGCCCTTGGCGAACGTGATCATGTCCGGCAGCACGCCGTAGCGTTCCGCCGCGAAGGCATAGCCGAGGCGGCCGTAGCCGGTGATGACTTCGTCGAAGATCAGCAGGATGCCGTGCTTGTCACAGATCGCACGCAGCCGCTCGAGATAGCCCTTCGGCGTCGCCAGCACGCCGGTGGAGCCCGCCATCGGCTCGACGATCACGGCGGCGATGGTGCCGGGGCCATGGATGCCGGCGATGCGCTCGAGTTCATCGGCGAAATGCGCGCCATACTCCGGCTCGCCCTTGGTGAAGGCCTGCTTCTCGCGGTCGTAAGTGCTCGGCAGATGATCGACGCCGGTCAGCAGCGTGCCGAACATCTTGCGGTTGTTGACCATGCCGCCGACGGAAATGCCGCCAAAGCCGACGCCGTGATAACCGCGCTCACGCCCGATCAGCCGGGTGCGTCCGGCCTCGCCACGGCCGTTGTGATAGGCCAGCGCCACCTTCAGCGCGGTATCGACGGCTTCGGAACCGGAGTTGCAGAAGAACACGTGTTCAAGACCCTTCGGCGCCAGCGCCGCGATGCGGCTGGCCAGCTCGAACGCCTGCGGGTGACCGAACTGGAACGGCGGCGCGTAGTCGAGGGTCGCGGCCTGCTTCTGGATCGCGTTCACGATCGGATCGCGGTTATGGCCGGCGTTGCTGCACCACATGCCGGAGGCGCCGTCGAGGACGCTGCGGCCATCGGTGGTAAAGTAGTGCATGTCCTTGGCGCCGGCGAGCATGCGCGGCCTGGCCTTGAACGCCCGGTTGGCCGTGAACGGCATCCAGAAAGCATCAAGATCGTTCGGGGTCGCAACAGTCGGGCGAGGGTGCTGAATATTCACGGGTCGTTCCTTCCGGCAAGGAGCAAGTTTTTTCTTGGAAGGGAAGCCTATCAGTTTCCACACGCGTTCGGAACGCATCGCGACGCATGGTCGCCCGTAAGTGAAGGCACGGATCGCAACCGGACAATACTACTACCATTAGTAGTTATATGAATTAGTATGCCCTTAAAGGTTGTATGTGCAAATGCCTGTCATGAAACAGGCCCGCACACTGCTCCAAAAATTCCGCGCCGCGCAGGGCGGCGCCATCGCCGTCGAGTTCGCGATGATCGCGCCGATCTTCCTGATGATGGTGTTCGGCATCATCATGTACGGTTCGTATCTCGCGGCCGTCCATGGCGTGCAGCAACTGGCGGCGGAAGCCGCGCGATCCTCGGTGGCGGGATTGAGTGAAAGCGAACGCAGCACGCTCGCCAACAGCTACGTCACCGGCAACGTCAATTCCTATCCGCTGATCGATCCCGCCCATCTGACCGTCCACGCGGCGACGTCGGGCTCCGATGCCAACGTGTTCGTTGTCACCGTCAACTACAACGCCTCCGGCATGTTCATCTACTCGCTCCCGGCATTCGTGCCGATGCCGTCGTCGACCATCGTGCGCTCGGCGGCGATTCCGCGCGGAGGATATTGAGCATGGTGTGCTTCCATTTTCAGCGATCTCGTCATCCTGAGGCGCGAGGCGCGTTTGCGCCGAGCCTCGAAGGATGCGTTGCAATCGCCGTCGCCCTTCGAGGGCTGCTGCGCAGCCGCCTCAGGGTGACGGCAAGAAAATTCAGGCGAACGACCGGCCGTTTCGCCGCCGACCAGCGCGGCAACATCGCGATCATGGGCGCGGCCAGCCTGCTGCTCGTGATCGCCTGCGCGGCGCTCGGCGTCGATGTCGGCGCCATCTTCGCCGACAAGCGGCGGACCCAGAGTGCCACCGACCTCGCGGCGCTCGTCGCCGCGAGCGACCTGACCAATGCGTCCCGCGCTGCTGCGGCGACAATCGCCAGGAACAACTATCCACCGGAGTCGCTCGTGGCTGTCGAACCCGGTGTTTACACGGCGAATGCGTCCCTGACGCCGCAGCAGCGTTTCGTGGCGGCGGCCACCCCCGCCAACGCGGTGCGCGTCACCATGCAGACCAGGACACCGCTGTATTTCGGCAAGGTTTTGACCGGCGACAGTCAGTGGAATCTCAGGGCGACCGCGATCGCCAGCACCACGCGGCTTGCAAGTTTCGCGATCGGCTCGCGTCTGGTGTCGCTCAACGGCGGGCTGCTGAATTCGCTGTTGGGCGGCATGCTCGGCACCACGCTGTCGCTCTCGGCGATGGACTACAATGCGCTGCTCAGCGCCAAGATCGACGCGTTCGATTTCCTCTCGGCGCTGGCGACGCGGGTCAACCTGACCGGCGTGAGCTACGACACGCTGTTGAACAGCAATCTGAAGGTCACCGACATCGTGGCGGCGCTGCAAACCGCGGCGGCTGGCAACGGCGGTGCCATTGCGGCGTTGTCCAGCCTGTCGTCGGCGATCTCGGGCGTCACCACGCGCATCACCGCGAAGTCTCTGATCAGCGTCGGGCCGTATTCAGGTCTCACCGTCGGGCAGAAGCCGAAGGTCGGCGCGAGCGTGTCGGCGCTGGATCTGCTCTCCGCCATGGCGGCGCTCGCCAATGGCACCAACCAGATCGCGGCCAATGTGAACCTCTCGCTGCCGGGTATCGCGGGCGTGACATTGCAGGCGACGGTCGGCGAGCGTCCGGTGGGAACAAGCTGGATTACCGTCGGAGCGGTGGGCGCCAGCGTACACACCGCGCAGACGCGAGTCTTGCTGAAGATCCAGCTTGTCGGTTCTGGCTCGGTGTCGGTGGTCAACCTTCCCGTCTATGTCGAGATCGCGGCGGGCACCGCGACACTCAATGCCGTTTCCTGCGGCTATCCCAACGTCAACACCTCGACGGTGACGCTCGGGGTCTCGCCCGGCATCGTCGATGCGTGGATCGGCGATGTGACGTCCGCCATGATGACGAACTTCTCCACCAAACCTAATCCGCCGGCGGTCAACATCGTCGATCTTGGCATCATCCAGGTGTCGGGCCGGGCGCATGCCACCATGGCGAATGCATCGCCGACCAGCGTGACGTTCAGCTATGCCGACATTCAGGCGCAGACCAGGAAGACCGTGAACACGACCTCGTTCACGTCGTCGCTGACGTCGAGCCTTCTCGGCGATCTGCAACTCGGCGTGCAGCTCGGGCCGCTCGGCCTGCCGATCCCCGGCATCGGCGCGCTGGTCACCGGCATCATCGGCGGCGCGACCGGATCGATCGACACGCTGCTCAACTCGGTATTGCAGACGCTCGGCGTGGGATTGGGTCAGGCGGATGTCTGGGTCACCGGCGTCCGCTGCGACGGCGCGGTGCTGGTGAATTGACTCCTTACTTCCCTCTCCCCTTGTGGGAGAGGGTGCCTGAGCGAAGCGAAGGCGGGTGAGGGGTCACTTCGTTATGTTCCAACAAAACCCCTCACCCGGCTCGCATCTGGCGATGCTCGCCACCCTCTCCCACAAGGGGAGAGGGTGATACCCGCTGCGCTTGCCCCTCCGTGCCCCGGCTGGTAACTCGTGGTCACCTTAGTAAGGTCACGTCACCTTACGCGCATGACATCGAGCGACATGACCGACAAGAAACCCAAAAAGCCCCAGAAACTGCGCGCGCGGCTGCCGCGCGGCCTTGTGGATCGCACGCCCGCCGAGATCGCCGCCACGCGGCAGATGGTGGAGAAAATCCGCGAGGTCTATGAGCGCTACGGGTTCGAGCCGGTGGAAACCCCGGCGATGGAATATACCGATGCGCTCGGCAAGTTCCTGCCCGATCAGGACCGGCCCAACGAGGGCGTGTTCTCGTTTCAGGACGATGACGAGCAGTGGATTTCGCTGCGCTACGACCTGACCGCGCCGCTGGCGCGTTATGTCGCGGAGAATTTCGAGACGCTGCCGAAGCCCTATCGCTCCTATCGCAACGGCTATGTCTACCGCAATGAGAAGCCGGGTCCGGGCCGCTTCCGCCAGTTCATGCAGTTCGACGCCGACATAGTAGGTGGTGCGTTGTCCGGATTATCAGCCGCTGCGGCAGATGCGGAGATGTGCATGATGGCTGCGGACACCATGGAAGCCCTAGGCCTGAAGGGGCAATACGTAGTCAAGGTGAATAATCGCAAGGTATTAGATGGTGTGCTGGAGACGGCGAAAGTTCCAGCACAAAAGCGTCTGATTGTTTTGCGTGCCTTCGACAAGTATGACCGGCTTGGAATGGACGGTGTCCAGTTATTGTTAGGAGCAGGTCGGCAAGACGAAAGCGGCGATTTTACTAAAGGCGCTGAGTTAGAGCCTAAGCAGATCGAATTTCTGGTCGAGTTCTTAAAGAAGGGCGTTGAAACTTCTCAGGACATAGCTGCTGGGAAGGGAAGCGAGTTTCTAACGCCGGAAAATCTGGACCAAGATGCATTCATGATCCCGACAAGCGGAGGATCATTCTATGCCTCTGAAGAGCTTAATCCTGCGAATCCATCCATAGATGGCTGGAATGAGCTTGAGCAAATTCGGGGTTTGGTCAGAAAGGCGGGATACTCGATCCAGCAGATTCGTATCGATCCTTCCGTCGTCCGTGGCCTCGAATACTACACCGGCCCGGTCTACGAAGTTGAACTGCTGCTCGATACCAAGGACGAGAAAGGCCGCCCGGTGCGGTTCGGCTCGGTCGGCGGCGGCGGGCGCTACGACGGTCTCGTGTCGCGCTTTCGCGGCGAGCCGGTGCCGGCAACGGGTTTCTCCATCGGCGTGTCGCGCTTGCAGGCCGCGCTCACCATGCTCGGCAAGATTGACACCACGCCGGAGTTCGGCCCGGTCGTGGTCGTGGTGATGGATCGCAACGAGATCGCGCAGTACCAGAAGTTCGTCGCGACGCTGCGCAACTCTCTTGTCGATCCTTCAAGGCCGGATGGGCCTCGCATCCGCGCCGAAATGTATCTCGGCAATCCGAAGAACAATCTCGGCGTCCAGTTCAAGTATGCTGACCGGCGCAATTCGCCCTGCGTCGTCATTCAGGGCGGCGACGAGAAGGCCAAGGGCGAGGTTCAGATCAAGGACATGATCGCGGGCAGCGCGCTGGCAGACGCCAGCGGCAGCGACCGCGAGGAGCATTTGCAGGCGCAAGCGAAGGCGCAGGTCGCAGTGCCCGAAGCCAAACTTGTCGATGAAGTGCGTAAGGTGCTCGCGCGGCATCAGGTGAACTGGAAGTAATTCACCCTCTCCCCTTGTGGGAGAGGGTGGCGAGATCGAGTGAAACGAGATCGAGCCGGGTGAGGGGTGTGATAAGTTTTGGTACCCCTCACCCGCCCTCGCTTCGCTCGGGCACCCTCTCCCACAAGGGGAGAGGGGAAGAGAAAATCGAATGCGACCTTGGCGTCGCAAAGAAAAAGGAAACGAACATGCCTGAGGTCATCGTGAACATGGCTGCCGGACGCACCGACGAACAGAAGAAGGGCATGATGCTCGACATCACCCAGGCGCTGGTGAAGAACCTCGGCGTCGATGCGGAAGTCGTGACGGTGCAGATCAACGAAGCGCCGCTGACCCACAAGATGAAGGGCGGCAAGACCTTCCTCGAGCGCAAGGCTGCGCAGAAGTAAATCTCAAATGAATGTTCTGGAAAAAGTCACCGTCGGCATTCCCGGTGAAACGGTCGTGACCGTTGCGCACGAGATGACGGTGCAGCATTTCCTCGCGACCATGCCGCCGGTCTATGCGACCCCGGTCATGATCCTGCACATGGAAAAGGCCTGCACCGCCTCCATCGCCAGCTTGTTGCCGAGCGGTTATGTCAGCGTCGGCATGGAGGTGAATGTCCGGCATCTCGCCGCAACGCCGGTCGGGCGCACGGTGCGCGTGACGTCGCGTGTCCGGCAGATCGACGCCAAGAGCGTGCTGTTCGACGTGGAAGCGTGGGACGGCGACCGCAAGATCGGCGACGGCACCCACCGGCGCGGCGTGATCAATATCGCGGCGTTCGAAAAGCGGTTCGGCGTGGCCTGACAGTGCCGTGCGCCTGATCTTGGGCATTTCTGATTGTTCCCGGCCCTTGAACGGGGCTAGGTTTCTTCGCCCCCAACGGAGACGTCCGATGAGACTCGTATTGATTGCCGCCGCGGCTGTGATGCTGCTCGCCGGGCAGGCCCATGCACAGGGCAGGGGACGCCCCGACACGAGCGGCGGTTCGCAGGCCAAGGGCGAGGATCCGCAGAAGCGGATGGCCCGCGAAGAAGCCGCCGCCAGGGCCGCGATGAAGAACGTCCCGGATTCGAAAGAGAAGTACGATCCCTGGAAAATCGGGAAATAACGATATCGAGACACCCCGATCGTCATCCCCGCGAAAGCGGGGATCCATAACCACCGGGCCCTCCGGTCAGGTGCGGGCGGGCAGCATCTATATAAAATTCAGTGACAGTGGGTCCCCGCTTTCGCGGGGACGACGTGTTTCCACGGAGAAGGCCAAGCACGATCACTGCTTCGGCCGCATCGCCTTCATGTCCTTGATGTTCATCTTTATGCCGCCGGGCATCAGGATATCGCCGGGCTTCTGATCCGGCTTGCAGGCGCCGATCCATTTCGCTTCGATCACGTTGGTGGTCTCGGCCGGCATGCCCGCCGAACCGCCGCTGTTCTTCGCCGTGGTCGTCACCGTGTAGGCCGAGTTGAAATCGCCGTTGAACTCGGTGTGCGAGACCGACGTCATGTTACCGATCTTGCAGGTCGAATCGACGACCAGGCCGGTCGCTGTCTTCTTCATGTCCTGCCTGGAGCACATCTCCTTCGCCATCGGGCCGAAGGCCGCCGCCATCTCCTTTTCGGTGGTGGCGTCGGTGCATTGCTGCATGGTCTGGGCACCGGCCTTGTCCAGCTTCAGCTCCCAGAGGCCCGGCTTGCGGCTCGGCATTTCAACCGGGTCGGCCAGCGCCGGAAGGCCGGCAAGTCCGCCGCAGACAATCGCCAGCGCCATGACACGAAAGAGCGGAAGCACTCGCATCATGGACGGTCTCCTGAAAGGAGCTTAGTAGCCGACGCGCAGCGGCCGGTTGAGATGACCCGGATGGACCCAGACGCAGGCAAAGGAAATGTAGCCGCCGTACTGGGCATCGGTGCCGGTTAGCTTCACCGACTTGCCGTAGCTGGCGCAGTGGTTGACCGCGAGCGCCTTGATGTCCACGCCGTCCTTGTAGAGCGAATAGGCGATGATGCCGCCGGTGTCGTTGCCCTTGAAAGGCGGCACCGTGTCGAACCAGGCGTTGGCCTGCGCGCTCATCAGTGCTCCGAAGACCGCAGCCAGAATCGCCGTACCTGTTGTTCGCATCGTCGTCTCCCTTGGAATCTCCTCCCCACCATAAGGCGGCCGGGCTGCCATGGAAAGAATGCCCGTGCGTTTCGGCGGGGGTTGGCGGCCAAGTGTTGCCGCGCTGCACTTGACCGGCTGATGGCTTCGCGGCACCTTCCGGCGCAACATCATCCCGGATTCCGGTGGACCGCCATGCGCGACCTTTTCTCGACACTTCGCAAACACACTCTTGGCAAACAGATTCTTGGCAAACTGACTCTTGCCGTGGCGCTGGGCGCCGTGGCCGGCCTGATGGCGCTCAGCCCGGCGGCCGAGGCCGCCAATGTGCTTGAGCGGAATTTCTGGCTGTCCGGCCCGCGTTACGATGGCGCGATGCGCCCTTGCAACGAGGTGCTTGGCACCATTTCCCAGCAGTTCGCTGAAAAAGAGGGCAAGTTCTGGAATTCCGCCCTGGAGATCACCGGCTACGCCAATGTCCATGAGGTCGCGTTCCGGGCCTGGGCCAATAACAGCATTCCACGCCGCTTCTGCACCGCCAGCGCCATGCTGAACGATGGCCGCGCCCGTCAGGTGCATTTCTCGATCATCGAGGACGGCGGCTTCGCCGGATACGACTCAGGCGTCGAATGGTGCGTGGTCGGCCTCGACCGCAACTGGGCCTACAACCCGTCCTGCAAGGCCGCGCGTCCGTAAGCTTCGCGAATCGTTTCGTCGTATTCAAAGCGCCTCGTCCGTTTCACGGTGGACGGGGCGATTTTGTTCTTGAAATGTTCTTTTGGCCTGACTAGGCTTTGAGCGGGGTCATCCGCGCGTCAACGATCCGGCGTTGGCCGGTGGAAGCGGAGAGAGTTGGGGGGGGGGCGTCGCCATGTTCGGTTTCAGGTCCGGTTCGTCGGCAGCAGGTTTTTCATCTGGTTTTTCCCTTCGTTCATTTCATCGGCTGATCGCCCCGCTGCTCGGCCTTGCAATGGCCGGCGCGATTGCGGGCTCCGCGGCGGCGCAGGACAAGCGCCAGAATGCCCCCGGGGAATTCGATTTCTACGTGCTGTCGCTGTCGTGGTCGCCGTCGTTCTGTCAGGCCGCGCACGAACGCGGCAATTCCGGCCGCGGCATCCAGGCCCAGTGCGCCGGCCGGCCGTTCTCCTTTGTCGTGCATGGGCTGTGGCCGCAATACGACCGCGGCTTTCCGAACTACTGCCAGCGGCCGTCGCCGCGGCTTGCCCGCAACATCATGGCCTCGATGCTCGATCTGATGCCGGCGCCGGGGCTGATCTACAACGAATGGGACAAGCACGGCACCTGTTCGGGGCTGAGCGCGCGCGCGTATTTCGAAAACATCCGCAAGGCCCGCGCGGCGGTGAAGATTCCCGCCGACTATCTCGAACTGTCCGACGCCAAACTGGTGACTCCCGGCGACGTCGAGGATGCCTTCATCAAGGCCAATCCCGGCCTGTCGAGTTCAGCGATTGCCGTGCAATGCGACAGCAAGCGCCTCAGCGAAGTGCGAATCTGCATGAGCAAGGATTTGCAGTTCCGCGCCTGCGAGGAAATCGACCGCCGGTCCTGCCGCCGCGACAAGCTGGTGATGCCGCCGGTGCGCGGGGGATAGTCCGTGCCGTCACCCTGAGGCGCCGCAGCGTAGCGGAGGTCTCGAAGGGCGACGGCGATAGTCTCAACCGTCATCCTTCGAGGCTCGCAAGTGCTCGCACCTCAGAATGACGGATTCACTCACGCAACTCGCGTTACTTTCATCGCGCGATGTCGTAACTGTCGCGCCATGAACTACCGTCACGCATTCCACGCCGGAAACTTCGCCGATGTCATCAAGCACATCGTGCTGGCGCGCATCCTCACCTATCTGCACGAGAAGCTCGCCGCGTTTCGCGTGATCGACACCCATGCCGGCGCGGGGCTGTACGATCTGACAGGCAGCGAGGCCGAGCGCGGCGGCGAATGGCGCACCGGCATCGCGCGGCTGATGCAGGCGCGGTTGTCCGAGCCGGTGATGGCGCTGGTCGCGCCCTATCTCGACATTGTTCGCGCCTTCAATCCGCAGCGCGATCTCACCGCCTATCCGGGATCGCCGCTGATCGCGCGCGCGCTGCTGCGGCCGCAGGACAGTCTGGTCGCCTGCGAACTGGAGCCCAGCGCCCGCAAGCAGCTGATCGGCGCATTGCGCCGTGACGAGCAGGCGCGCGTGGTCGATCTCGATGGCTGGACCGGGCTGCCCGCGTTCGTGCCGCCGAAGGAGCGGCGCGGGCTGGTGCTGATCGATCCGCCGTTCGAGAGCCGCGACGAGTTCAAGCGGCTGGCGGACGGCTTCAGCGCGGCTCACGCCAAGTGGCCGACCGGCATCTACATGCTCTGGTATCCGGTGAAAGAACGCCGCGCCACCGACTCACTGGCGGAACATGTGGCGCGCGTGGCGAACGCGGGAAGCAGCGACGCGAAATGCCTGCGTGTCGAATTCAGCGTCGCGCCGCAGACACCCGACTCCGGACTGGTGTCCGCCGGCCTGCTGATCGTCAATCCGCCGTGGACTCTCGCCGCGGAGTTGAAGGCGATCCTGCACGAACTCGAAAAGCCATTGGGCTTGGGCGGTGCCGGCCGCTTTCGCGTGGAAGCCGTCAGAGTCTGATGCACTGCACGCGGCTGCTTTCACCATGCTGGATTTCGCGCGTGCGATTATCCAAATGCGCGATAGTCAATTCGGCGGGAACCGTATTATGCTACGGTTGTGAAGGTCGGCTTTTACGTTCCGCGCCCGCGAATGGCCGCGGCGGAATGACGAGAGGCCCCGGGCGTTTCCGGTTTTGGGAGGCGCCCTTCAAGGCCGCCGCTTTCCGGCAGTGAATGCCGGGCCTGGCCGGTGCGCGTTGCGCGCCGGAGGTGCAATGCGGGGAGGGGTTCCCGATGGCCATGATGGGTGTCGTCAAGTTTTTCAATGCCGAGCGCGGATACGGTTTCATCAAGCCGGATGATGGCGGGCGCGATGTGTTCGTACACATCACCGCAGTCGAGCGCGCGGGTCTGAAGGACCTGATCGAAGGACAGCGTATCACTTTTGAAGTCGAGCCCGACAAAAAGGGCAAGGGACCGAAGGCGGTCAATCTCGTGATTTCGCCCTGAGCATTTCCCGGGCGTCATGGCCGAAACAAAAATCCCGGGCGCAAGGCCCGGGATGATGGATCGCGGATACGCGGTTCGGATCAGAAGCGGTAGTTGACGCCGACGCGCAGCGTGTTGAACTGGTAGCCGTTCGACATGCCGGTCATCAGGAAGTTCTTCTCGCTCAGATCGACATAGAGATATTCGACCTTGGCCGACCAGTTCTGGTTCAACGCGACTTCCGCGCCGACACCGACCGTCCAGCCCGCCGAAGTGTTGGTTTCCGAAAGGCCGCCAGGCAGCTGCGCCTTCAGCGCGCCGAACGCGAGACCGCCGGTGCCGTAAAGCAGGATGTTGTTGAAGGCGTAACCCACGCGGCCGCGCACGGTGCCGAACCAGGGGTTGGAGAATTTCCACGCCGCGAACGTATCGTCCGACGAGTTGAGTTGAAGGTCAGCCTCGATGCCGGCCACCCACGCGCCGCTCTGCCAGTTGTAACCGGCCTGAAGTCCGCCGAGGACGCCTGAGGGCTTGGCGCCGTTGTTGGACACATCGCCCCAGCCATAGCCGAGATTGCCGCCGATATAGGGGCCGATCCAGCTATTGGCGAGCGGCTGGGCGACCGTATAGGGCTGCGCATAGGGGCGGCGGCCATAGATGTCCGCGGCCTGCGCGGACGCGCTCACGCATGTTGCGGCGGCGATGATCGCGCCAAAAATTGTCTTGCTCATCTTAACTCTCCTCACGCGCACGCCGGCGTGGCCGTTGTTGGTCCTTCGAGGCGCGGCGGATCCGCGTGGTTACGGAAATCCGCCTTTTCTGCGTAAAATTTATCGAGAGTTTTACGTTAAGCGGTCGTTAAGGCGGTCCGCCGCCGCATTCACATCCTTAAGAAAGTGTTACAAATCCGGCTACGGCGCAGCCGCGTGCGGGTTCCGGCGCGCGCCCGTGCCTGCTGGATGAAATCGCGCGCAGCCCTTAAGTTCTGATCATGATTCACGACACCTCCGACCCGACGCAGCCGCCGGAGCAACCGGCGCCGGACGCGCCTGTGCAGGAGCCTTCCGCACGGAACCTGCGCGGACAGGATCTGGACCCGGCCTCGATTCCCGCCGAGGAAGACGAGGAAGCGCGCCTTCCGGAACCGGTGGACGAGTCCGCTGAGTTCGCGAATGAAGGCACGCTCGCCATCGGGCGCGCGGCGATCGAGCGCGCGGTGAAACTCGCGCCGACCTCGGCCGGCGTCTATCGCATGCTCAACGCGGCCAACGACGTACTCTATGTCGGTAAGGCCAAGAGCGTGAAGAAGCGGCTTGCATCGTATGCGCGGCCGACGGGCCAGGTGGCGCGCATTGCGCGCATGATCGCGATGACCGCCAATGTGGAAATGGTCTCCACCGCGACCGAGACCGAAGCGCTGCTGCTGGAAGCCAATCTCATCAAGCAACTGCGGCCGCGCTTCAACGTGCAACTGCGCGACGACAAGTCGTTTCCCTACATTCTCATTACCGGCGATCACTGGGCGCCGCAGATCGTCAAGCATCGCGGTGCGCAGACCCGGCCCGGCCGTTACTTCGGGCCGTTCGCCTCGGTCGGCGCGGTCAACCGCACCATCACGGCATTGCAGCGCGCGTTTCTGGTGCGCTCCTGCACCGATTCATTCTTCGAAAGCCGGACGCGGCCATGTCTGCTCTATCAGATCAAGCGCTGCTCCGGTCCCTGCACGGGCGAGATCGATTTTCCCGGCTACACCGAACTGGTGCGCGAGGCGAATGAGTTTCTCTCCGGCCGCTCGCGGCTGGTGAAGCAGGAACTCGCGGGCGAGATGGAGAAGGCCTCGCACGAACTCGAGTTCGAGCGCGCCGCGCTCTACCGCGATCGTCTTGCCGCGCTCTCCGCGATCCAGTCGCAACAGGGCATCAACCCGCGCACGGTGGAAGAGGCGGACGTGTTCGCGATCCATCAGGAAGGCGGCTACTCCTGCGTCGAGGTGTTTTTCTTCCGCACCGGGCAGAACTGGGGCAACCGCGCCTATTTCCCGCGCGCCGACAAATCGATCGAGGCCGGTGAAGTGCTCGGCTCGTTCCTTGCGCAGTTCTACGACGACAAGCCGCCGCCGAAACTGATCCTGCTCTCGCATCGGGTCGAGGATCAGGAACTGCTGGCGGAGGCGCTGAGCGTCAAGGCGGGGTTCAAGGTCGAGGTCTCGACACCGCAGCGGGGCGAGAAGAAAGAGCTTGTCGCGCATGCGCTGACCAACGCGCGCGAGGCGCTGGGCCGCAAGCTCGCCGACACTGCCACGCAGACGCGATTGCTGGAGGGATTGTCGACGGCGCTCGGTCTGCCGCGCGTGCCGAAGCGGATCGAGGTCTACGACAACAGCCACATCCAGGGCACCAACGCGGTCGGCGCCATGATCGTCGCGGGGCCTGAGGGTTTCCTGAAGAACCAATACCGCAAGTTCAATATCAAGTCGGAAGGGCTCGCGCCGGGCGACGACTACGGCATGATGCGCGAGATGCTGGAGCGCCGCTTCAAGCGGCTGATCAACAGCGCATCCGACGGCAAGAAGCCGGACAAGGAGAGCGACGACGCGGTGCCGCAATGGCCCGATCTCGTGATTATCGACGGCGGCCAGGGCCAGCTCAATGCGGCGCGCGAGATATTCACGGGACTGAGCCTGACGGACGTCTCGCTGATCGCGGTGGCCAAGGGACCGGATCGCGACGCCGGCCGCGAAACCCTGTTCATGCCGGGCCGGCCGTCGATCAAGCTCGAGCCGCGCGATCCGGTGCTGTACTTCATCCAGCGGCTGCGCGACGAAGCGCATCGCTTTGTGATCGGCTCGCACCGCAAGCTGCGCAAGAAGGACATCCGCGAGGCCGGATTGCAGGAAATCCCCGGCATCGGCCCGTCACGCAAACGTGCCCTGCTGCATCATTTCGGAACCCTGAAGGAGATTGAGCGGGCCTCGGTGGCCGATCTCGGCAAGGTTCCGGGCGTCAGCGCTGAAAGTGCTCGTAAAATCTTCGATTTCTTCCATCCCGGCAGCGGTTGACCACCCGGCCATAGACAGCATTTGGAGTTATCCGAAATGCGCCCGCCGGGCTGTTGACGCGGGCACTTTCGCAGTATTGGTAGGATCATGACCAGTGTCGCCGCCCCGAAGCCAGCAAAGCGCTCGCTGTCTTTGCCCAATATCCTGACCTACTCCCGGATCGCCGCGATTCCGGTGGTGATCGGCTGCATGTATGCGCAATCCATCATGGGCGCGCCGCTGTGGCTGCGCTGGGTGGCGCTGTTCGTCTTTATCGCCGCGGGTGTTACCGATTTTCTCGACGGCTACTACGCGCGGATGTGGGACCAGCAGTCGTCACTGGGCAAGATGCTCGACCCGATCGCGGACAAGCTTCTGGTCGCGTCGTGCCTTTTGATGCTGGCGGCGGACGAAACCATTCGCGGCTGGTCGCTGTGGGCGGCCATCGTGATTCTTTGCCGCGAGATTCTGGTGTCGGGCCTGCGCGAATATCTCGCCGTCATCCGCATCAGCGTACCGGTGTCGCAACTGGCGAAATGGAAGACCACTGTGCAGCTCGTGGCCATCGGATTCCTGATCGCGGGCGAGGCGGGCGAAATGATCCTGCCGCCGACCGTCCTGATCGGCATTATATTGTTGTGGATTTCGGCCATTCTCACCATCTACACCGGATGGGATTACCTGCGCGCGGGGATCCATCATCTGACCGAGGAAGACCGGTGAAGGTTCTGTATTTTGCATGGGTGCGCGAACGCGTCGGCAAGGCCGAGGAAACCCTGGAGCCGCCTGCGAGCGTGCATACCGTCTCCGACCTGATGCAGTGGCTGGTGGCGCGTGGCGAGGAATACGCCAATGCCTTCGCCTCGCCGCGCACGATCCGCGCCGCCATCGACCATACCCATGTGAAGCCTGAAACCGCGATTGCTGGCGCCCGCGAGATCGCGTTTTTCCCGCCGATGACCGGCGGCTAACGCGCATGATCCGGAATCGGTTTTCCGACAAGATCATGCGCAAAACTGAAAAAGCCCAATGACGGCCCCTGTCACCATCCGGATTCAGTCCGCCGATTTCGATATCGCAGCGGAAATCGCCGCGCTGACCAAGGGCAACACGGACATCGGCGCGGTGGTGAGCTTCTCTGGCATTTGCCGCGGCGGTGAAGGCGACGGCGCCATCGCGGCGATGACGCTGGAGCATTATCCCGGCATGGCGGAAGCCGAAATCGGGCGGCATGTGTCCGAGGCGATTGCGCGCTGGCCGCTGACCGGCGTCACGGTAATCCACCGTTACGGCCGCGTGGTGCCGGGCGACAACATCGTGCTGGTGCTGACCGCGTCGGTGCATCGCGAGGCGGCGTTTCAGGCCGCGGAATTCCTGATGGACTATCTCAAGACCAGCGCGCCGTTCTGGAAATCCGAGGAACGCGCGGACAGCAAAATGTGGGTCGATGCGCAGGCCCATGACGACAATGCAGCGGCGCGGTGGAAGAAGTGATGGCGAAGAAAGCGAAATCCGTTGCGGCAAAGAAGAAGGCTTCCGCGAAGCGCGCAGGTGCAAGGCCGAAGGCGTCGTTGAAAGCCGCGAAGCCGCTCAAGGTCGCCCCCGGCGAGTTGCTGACCCTGCTCGATCTGGTGCGCTATGGCGTGAGCCGCTTTGTCGAGGCCGGACTGGTGTTCGCGCACGGCACCACCGATCCGGTGGCGGAGGCAGCGTTCATCGTTTGCGAGACGCTGCATCTGCATCCCGACCAGTTCGAGATGTTCGCGAATGCGCGGGTCACGTCGCATGAGGCCGCAAAAATTCTCGCGACGATCGACAAGCGCATCGCGACGCGGAAACCGTCGGCCTATCTCGTCAACAAGATCTACATGCGCGGCCTGCCGTTCTATGTCGACGAGCGAGTGATCGTGCCGCGCTCCTTTATCGGCGAACTGCTGGATTCGCATTTCGGCGGCGACCTTGAAGAGGAAGGCGGTTCGCTGATCGACGATCCGGGCAATATCACGCGCGTCCTCGACCTCTGCACCGGCTCCGGGTGCCTTGCGATTCTCGCCTGTCAGAGTTTCCCCAATGCCACCGTCGATGCGGTGGACATTTCACCCGATGCGCTGGCGGTCGCCGCGCGCAATGTCGCCGATTACGGCCTCGAGGATCGTGTGTCGCTGTATCAGGGCAACCTGTTCGATGCCGTCGGCGACGCGCGTTACGACCTCATCATTACCAATCCGCCTTACGTCGATGCCGAGGGCATGGCGGGCCTGCCGCGCGAATGCCTGCATGAGCCCTCGATCGCATTCGATGGCGGCGACGATGGCCTCGATCTTGTGCGCAAGATACTGGACGAGGCGAAGGATCACCTGAACCCGGATGGCGGCTTGCTCTGTGAGATCGGCCGTGGCCGCGAATTGCTGGAAGACGCCTATCCGAATCTGCCGCTGCTGTGGCTCGACACCGAGGATTCCGACGGCGAGGTGTTCTGGATCCCCGCAGAGGCGCTGTGATCCTTACCTCTCCCCTTGTGGGAGGGGTGCCCGAACGCAGTGAGGGCGGGTGAGGGGTTTTGGCGAGACAAGAAACCCCTCGCCCGGCTTCGTTTCGCTTCGCTCAACTTCGCCACCCTCTCCCACAAGGGGAGAGGGTAAAGCCCGGTTCACAAAACCTTTCTGATCCAGTTGTGTTCGTCGGCCGCGCGGCCGTACTGGATGTCGACCAGCTTCTTGCGCAGCCCCATCGCGACGGGTCCGGCGGCGCCGCCGTTGATGGTGAAGTCGCCGCTCGCGGACCGCACCTTGCCGATCGGCGAAATCACGGCCGCCGTGCCGCAGGCGAAAGCCTCTTTCAGCTTGCCGCTGGCCGCGTCGGCGCGCCACTGGTCGATCGTGTAGGTTTCCTCACGCACGCGCGTGCCGGATTCCCTGGCGAGCGCGATGATCGAATCCCGGGTGATGCCCGGCAGGATGGTGCCGAGCGGCGGCGTCAGCAGCGAACCGTCGTCGAACACAAAGAACACGTTCATGCCGCCGAGTTCCTCGATGTAGCGGCGTTCCACCGCGTCGAGGAACACCACCTGATCGCAGCCACGTTCGATGGCCTCGGCTTGCGCGCGCAGACTTGCGGCGTAGTTTCCGCCGCACTTGACGGCGCCGGTGCCGCCGATCGCGGCACGCGTGTAGTTCTCCGACACCCAGATCGACACCGGCGCAGGCCCACCCTTGAAATAGGATCCGACCGGGGAGGCGATGACGGCGAAGATGTAGTCCGCGGACGGCTTCACCCCGAGGAAAACCTCGTTCGCGATCATGAAGGGGCGCAGATACAGGCTGCCCTCGCCACCGGGAATCCAGTCGCGGTCGATGCGCACGAGCTGCTCGACCGCTTCGATGAACACGGGCTCGGGCAGCGGGGCCATCGCCATCCGCTCGGCCGAACTCCGGAAGCGCCTGGCATTGGCGTCGGGACGGAACAGGTTCACGCCGCCGTCGTCACGCTTGTAGGCCTTGAGGCCTTCGAAGATTTCCTGAGCGTAGTGCAGGACGGCCGTGGCCGGATCGAGCGAGAAATTCGCGCGGGATTCGACGCGCGCGCCATACCAGCCCTTCGCCTGGCTGTAGCGGACCACGGCCATGTGATCGGTGAAAATCCGCCCGAAGCCGGGGTCAACAAGCTTTGCAGTGCGATCCTTCTCGGATGTCGGATTCGCCGCAGGCTGCGTTTCGAATTCCAGCAGAATCTCGCCGTCGATCTTGTCGAATGAAACTCCCGAAATTCCCATGGGGTCTTCTCCCGGCTCTTGATTGCAGTCCACGCGGCGGCGGGCTGGTTGGTTCAGGTCTTGGACCAGGCCCCGCCGGCCCGAGGGCCGGTTTCCGCTTTGGCGGAAGGCGCGAAGTCCAGTATGTTTGCCGAAATGCCGCTCGACAATCGCACGTTGAAAGAAATTGCGTCCTGGACCTGTCGCCACTGCAGGCGTCTCTGCGAACTTAAGGACCAAGGATGGCGAGTAAAGCGAACTAATATTTCGTCGTCATTGCAATTTTTGTAACATTGAACCCTATATACGTCAATATGGCTGACATAAAATTTATGAAGGCAGGAGCTCATTCCGCTGACGCCGCCACCGGCTCCACGACGCCGGGGGGCGCCCCTTTGCGCTGGGACATCATCGAGCTGCTGTTCTTCGCCTACCGGGACTTCGTCGGCGATGCCGACCATGTGCTGGAGGAGTTCGGTTTCGGCCGCGCCCACCACCGGGTGGTGCATTTCGTCACCCGCTATCCGGGTTTGAAGGTCGCTGACCTGCTGGATGTCCTGCGGATCACCAAGCAGTCGCTCGGGCGCGTACTGAAACAGTTACTCGACGAGGGCTATATCGTTCAGAAAGCTGGCGACAACGACCGGCGGCAGCGTCTTCTTTTCGCCACGGCGAAGGGCGAGGCCCTTGTGGCGAAACTGGCGGGATTGCAGACGGCACGCATTACGCGCGCGCTCGAAACGATCGGGCCGGAAAGCGCCGACACCGTGCGGCAGTTTTTACTGGGCATGATCGACCACACCGATCCCGACAAGGTGCTGGAGGAAATTCTCCGAGGTAGCCGCAAGACGGCGAAGGATTCAAGGTGACAGAGACCTCGATACGGGAGCGAGCGGGCCGCCAACTGGCCGATGACGCGCCGCATCTGCTGCTGGTGGATGACGACCGCCGCATCCGCGACCTGCTGTCGCGTTTTCTCGCCGGCGAAGGTTATCGCGTCACTACGGCCATGAGCGCCGCCGATGCGCGCGCCAAGCTGACCGGCCTGCATTTCGATCTCCTGATCCTTGACGTGATGATGCCGGGTGAAACCGGATTCGATCTCGCGCGTTCGATCCGCACAACTTCGGCGGTGCCGATTATCATGCTCACCGCGCGTCATGAGGCCGAGAGCCGCATCGAAGGCTTGCAGATCGGCGCCGACGACTATGTCGCCAAGCCGTTCGAGCCGCGCGAACTTGTGTTGCGGATCGCCAACATTCTCAAGCGCGCCGCGCCGGTGGTGGCGCCTGCGATCGAGTCGGTCGCGTTCGGGCCTTACGTCTATCATCTCGAGCGCGGCGAACTGCGCGACGGCGAGAAGATCGTCCATCTCACCGACCGCGAGCGTGACATGTTGCGCATTCTCAGCGCGACGCCTGGCGAGACCGTGCCGCGCGGCGCGCTGACCGGCGGCGACGGCACCGTCAACGAGCGCGCGGTGGATGTTCAGATCAACCGGCTGCGGCGCAAGATCGAGCGCGACCCGGCCAATCCGTTGTTCCTGCAAGCGGTGCGCGGCATCGGCTATCGCCTCGTGGCGTCGCCGTGAGAGCGGAGTGTGTTGCCGTGCTCCAGAAAAATGCAGAAAGCCAGATTCGATATTTAGGGGATGCTGCATGGAGCGTGCAGCGAGGACGAACTGCTTCCTCTCCCCGGTGGGGAGAGGTGAAGAAGAAGCGCTCATGAGTACGCTCGACACTGGCCTCACGTTTATCCGCACTGCATCGCGGCGCGTATCCCGCGCCAGCGAATGGCTGGGCCGCTGGTTCAAGGAACTGATGCCGAAGGGGCTCTATGCCCGTGCGCTGCTCATCATCATCGTGCCGATGGTGATCCTGCAATCGGTGGTCGCCTTCGTGTTCATGGAGCGGCACTGGAACACGGTGACGCGGCGTCTGTCCGCGGCGGTGGTGCAGGATATCTCCGCGCTGATCGATGTTTACAGGTCCTATCCTCAGGACAAGGATCGCACGCAGATCAAGCGCATCGCGCAGCAGCGACTCGGGCTGGTGGTGGATTTCCTCCCGGTCAACGACATGCCGGCGCCGGGGCCGAAGCCGTTCTTCTCGCTGCTCGATCAGACCTTGTCGGTGCAGCTCAGCCGCCAGATCGCCCGCCCGTTCTGGATCGACACCGTCGGCCGCTCGTCGCTGGTGGAGATCCGCATCAAGCTCGATGATACGGTGATGCGCGTCTTCGCGCAGCGCAGCGCGGCCTATGCATCGAATTCGGAAATCTTCATCTTCTGGATGCTGGGCACGTCGTCGATCCTGCTGATCGTGGCCGTGCTGTTCCTGCGCAACCAGATCAAGCCGATCCTGCGGCTGGCGGATGCCGCGGAAAGTTTCGGCAAGGGCCGCGAGGTTCCAGACTTCCGTCCGCGCGGCGCGCGCGAGGTTCGCCGCGCGGCGCTCGCCTTCATGGAAATGAAATCGCGCGTCGAGCGCAGCATCGAGCAGCGCACCGCGATGCTGGCCGGCGTCAGCCACGATCTGCGCACCATCCTGACCCGCTTCAAGCTCGAGATGGCGCTGATCGGTGACAGCCCGGAAGTCGAGGGCATGCGCAAGGACGTCGACGAGATGAGCGGCATGCTGGAGGCATATCTGGCCTTCGCGCGCGGCGACAGCGGCGAGCAGGCGCAGCCGACCGACATGGAGCAGGCGCTGGAGGAACTGCGCAGCGACGCCGAGCGTCACGGTCACGCTGCGACCGTTGTATTCCACGGTATGCCCGTCGTGATCGTGAAGCCCGCGGCCTTCAAGCGCTGTATCGCGAACCTGGTGTCGAACGCAGGTCGTCATGCCAACGCCATTTCGATTACCGGCCATCGCGATCACCGCTATCTGACCGTGACGGTGGACGACGACGGCCCGGGCATTCCCCCGGATATGCGCGAGGAAGTGTTCAAGCCGTTCCTGCGCCTTGATGACGCGCGCAATCAGGATGAGGGCGGCACCGGGCTTGGCCTGGCCATTGCGCGCGACATCGCGCGCTCTCATGGCGGCGACATCACGCTGGGCGACAGCCCGATGGGCGGCCTGCGCGCGACGGTGCGCGTGCCGGTGTAGTTCGTTCTGCTTCGCCATGATGATGAAGTGAACGCGTGATTTTTCAACACGTCGTCCCCGCGAAGGCGGGGACCCATACTCCTCACGTCTTCGATCCTGACGAGGATTTGCCGCGACATCCCGCCTGAACTGAAAATCCAGGGGTTATGGGTCCCCGCCTTCGCGGGGATGACATTGTGAATGGAGCGGTGCTTTCGCTCAGTTCTCCCCGCAGGCGGGGAGAGGGAGCTTTTACTTCGCCAGTTCCTTCGAGCGCTTGGCCGCCGCTGCGACCGCGCGCGTCAGCAGCGGCTGAAAACCGTTCGCGCCCATCAGCACCTCCAGCGCGGCCGCCGTGGTGCCGCCCGGGGAGGTGACGTTCTTGCGCAGGGTCGCGCTGTCGAGATCCGACAGGCGGAGCAGTTCACCGGAGCCTGACACGGTGGCCCGCGCCAGCGTTGTCGCCAGTGCTTCGGGCAATCCGGCTGCGATGCCGGCGCGAGCGAGTTCTTCGGCAAGCAGGAACACATAAGCCGGACCCGAGCCGGATACGGCGGTGACCGCATCCATCAGCGCTTCATCCTCGACCCATTCGACGCCGCCGGTGGCGCGCAGCAGCGCATCTGCGACGGCGCGCTGATCTGGTGTAACGCCGTTCGCCGGGACTGCGACTGTGATGCCGCGTCCGATCGCGGCAGGTGTGTTGGGCATGGCGCGGATCACCTTGCCGCCGCAGACTTCGGTGAGGCCCGCGATGGTGGTCCCGGCCATGATCGAGACCACGAGGGTGGATGCGCCCACCAGCGGCTTCAACTGCGGTCCGGCATCGCGAAACATCTGCGGCTTCACCGCAAGCACCAGCACGCCGGCGGTGCCGATGCTCTTGATTTCCGGATTGAGATGTACACCGCGCGCGACAAAACTGCGGGTGTCATCGGACGGGTATGGCTCGATGATGGTCACGCGTTTGGCATCGAGTCCTCCGTCGAGCCAGCCGGACAGCATCGCGCCCCCCATCTTGCCCGCGCCCGCGAGTACGAGTGAGCCTGTGAAGTTCTTCAGCGCGTCGGAGGAAGTTACTGTTGCCATGACTCAATCCACTCGGGTCGTCCCCGCGAAAGCGGGGACCCATAACCACAGAGTTCTATTGAATCAGCGGGGACGCAACAAGCGATAGCAGCTTGCGCGGGAGCAAAAGATGGGTCCCCGCTTTCGCGGGGACGACATCGTTGATTTGGTGAGCGTTCGAACGAACTCAGGTAAGCGAATTACGCCTCGCCCGCGGTATCGAACATCGCGGCGCTCATGGCCTCCGCGGCGGTCTTGCCGGCCCAGACCACGAATTGCAGCGCCGGATAGTAGCGCTCGCAGGCGTGCAGCGCGCCTTCGAGCATCAGTTCGCACTGCGCGGGCGTGGCAGTCATGCCGCCCGGCAGGATCAGCGCCTGCCGGTACATGATCGATCCAGTGGTGAGCCAGACATCGAAATGGCCGATCCACAACTGTTCGTTGATCGCGGCGATCAGGCGCTGCACTTCGCCGCGCCGCGCCTCGGGGATTTTCATGTCGAACGTACAGGCCAGATGCAGCGCATCGATGTCGCCCATCCAGGTGAACGACAACTGATAGTCGGTCCACTGTCCTTGCGTCAGGATGGTGATCTCGTCGTGACCCGAGCGTTCGAACGACCAGTCGTTGGAGGAGGCGATCTCCTCGACGACCGAAAGCGGACTGCTTTGCGAATCCGTTATGATGTCCAGATGGGACATGCTGCCTTCACCCTCTGCTTGGTGTGGGATGTGAAACGCTGAACGAAACGCAAAGAACGAGCGAGAACTGTCGCTGCAAGTTCTCCGTTTACGATCATGACGACCCGGCTTTCGGATCGTGCGCCGCAACGGCAACCTTGTGACAAGATTGATCGGTGATTTGCGCAAGGCGCGCAACGCCACCGCGAATCCCGTCCACAGGCAAAGGGTTAATTTCCTGTCTCTTCAACAGGTAAGCGCGACGCGCAGTGATGACGTCCGCTTTCGCGTCGATTCATGAGTCCGTGCATGAGCTTAAGCTCCACTGACTCAAGCCTGGATTGTGCCAGGCGCGAGAACAAAACGGAATCGGATTCGCGCGGCGCGAGTCGCAAAGACTCATTGCGCGCGCAGGGTGAGAAAAATTAATTCTGAGATTGAGCCGTTCAGTCGAACAGGCTCGACACCGACTCTTCGGACGCGGTGCGGCCGATGGCTTCGGCGATCAGGGAGGCGACCGAGAGCACGCGGATATTCGGAGCCTTGCGCACCGCATCAGTCGGCTGGATCGAGTCGGTGATCACCAGTTCCTTGAGCCGCGATGAGGTGACGCGCGCGACCGCGCCGCCCGACAGAACGCCATGGGTGAGATATGCCGAGACTTCCTTGGCGCCGTATTTGAGCAACGCGTCGGCAGCATTCACCAGCGTGCCGCCGGAATCGACGATGTCGTCGATCAGGATGCAGTTATAGCCGGCGACATCGCCGATCACGTTCATGACTTCGGATTCGCCGGCGCGTTCGCGGCGCTTGTCGACGATGGCCAGCGGCGCGTTGATCCGCTTGGCAAGGCCGCGTGCGCGGGCCACGCCGCCGACGTCGGGTGACACGACCATCACGTTGGCGAGGTCGAACTTCTCCTTGATGTCGCGCACCATCAGCGGCGAGGCATAAAGGTTGTCGGTCGGGATATCGAAGAAGCCCTGGATCTGGCCGGCATGCAGGTCGAGCGTCATGACGCGGTCGGCGCCGGCATGGGTGATCATGTTGGCCACCAGCTTGGCCGAAATCGGGGTGCGGCCGCCGGCTTTGCGGTCCTGCCGCGCATAGCCGAAATAGGGGATCACGGCGGTGATACGGCGCGCGGACGCGCGGCGCAGCGCATCGGTGATGATGAGCAATTCCATCAGATGGTCGTTGGTCGGAAACGACGTCGACTGGATAATGAAGACGTCGGAGCCGCGGACGTTTTCCTGAATCTCGACGAAGATCTCCATGTCGGCGAAGCGGCGCACGCTCGCCTTGGTCAGCGGAACGCCGAGCACGGATGAAATCTCGGCAGCCAATTCGGGGTTCGAATTGCCTGCCACCAGCTTGATGGAGCCATTCTTCGCTGAAATTGCAGCCTCTCCTCGCGGCGTGGGGGAAACGCTTTTCAACATGTGCTACCTAGTGTCCCGAATCCGAAGTTCGCTTTCACTCTGCGGCATCCTCCTTAGCGAACTTCGGATTCGAGAGGACACTAGCAAGTCATAACGCTGGTGTGGCCTTGGTTCGCATGCCCGCAAACAAATTCACGTCGGACGACATGCGGGCCTGCGAACAGCAACACCAGGGAACCCGTTACCAGCTCTTTTGCAGGCGCGTGATAACAAGGACAGAACAAGGCTGGCAATATAGCCCTTGGTGTTTTCCTGCAAAAACCCGCTTGCGGACAGGGCCAAAACCCTAATGGGCGCTGAAGGCCAGCGTCTGCATTTGTCCCGGGGCCGATTCAGGCCGATTCTCGTCGATCTGTGCGATGGCGGGGCCGGATCGCGGGGCGGCCGGAGCAGGGGATTCCTGCGCCGGGGCGGTCCCGCTGATCAGTCCGTTGAGGCCGTTCAGTCCGGCCAGGGCGATTCGGCGCATCAACTGGTCATCCGCCGTGGCCCAGGCGTCGCGGCCACCCTTGCCGGCGGGCTCCTCGCCGCTGAGGCGGACGGCGCGTTCCTGATCCCGGTCGTAGACGTCCCAGACCCAGGCGATGGTGGTCTTTCCGCGCCGGACCTGTGCCGACAGATAGCTGCGGACCCGGTACGAGGCCTGCGCTTCGCGCGATACGATGGTGAAGCTGCGGGCGCTGGATTCGGTTTCCAGCGCGCGGACCAGCCGGTCGAACACCTGCGGCGGCGGGCCGTCCACGGATTCAAAGGCGACCGTCGGCCCGAAGGACGAGGTGGTGGCAATCGGGCCGGACCCGCTGGTGGTGCAGGCGGCGGTCAGGCTCAGCAGGACCAGCAGCAGGGGCGCCCGCGCAATCCGCAGCGCTGCCCAAGAGGCTGTCCAAGTGATTGTTCGCCCGTTGAAAATCATGCCCGCCCCGAGTCCGTCGCCGGCGGGGTTGTGCCCTGCACGGCGGGGTTCGGTCCAGCGATATCGTTAATGAGCGTTAACGTCTAGGGCAGGCCGTGGGCAGGGTTTGCAATCCGCGACCACGGCCGCCGGTATTTGAGCCAAATCCGAGCGAAGGCCGCCCTTCAGACCAGATGATGCTTCATGGCGTCGATGATCCAGGTCCATTCCCGGTTCGGGCTGGTCTGGGGCGACTGGCCTTTCATGATCGCGACAAGCTCCCAATAGCGCACCGCGCGGTCATCATGCGCGGCGTACCTGGTGCGCAGCCACGCCTTGTAATCGTCATCCGGTGCGCGGCCCATCACGCGCGCGGAGGTTTCCAGCCATTCCTGCGCAAGCTCGTGAGCTCGCTCCGATTCCGGTCCGAACCCTTGCGCGATAGCGTCCCTGGCTTTCGCGATGAAGGGGTCGGCAGCCGCCTGCCAGGCGTTGAGATCGAAGTTGGCGCCGTCCCAGACTTCCTTCGCGTTGGCGCGCATGGTGGTGATGAATTCCGGATCGTCGAGGATCGCGGAGAGTTCGATCCATGCGTCGCACTGTTCCGGCGTCGGATTGTCCGGCAGTTCCGGCGTGCTGGCCTCGATCATCTGGCGCATCCATTCGGGATCGATGCGGACGTCCTTGGACACCTGGCTGTAGAAGCGTTCGATGACGTTGCGGCGTTCGGCACGGGACAGATTGGTCATGGTCCAGAATCTCCTCAGATCTGCTTCGGTGAGTTCGGGGGAGCGGAGCGCGGCACGCAGTGTGGACGCGACGCGGCGCTGCGCGGCGATTTCAGCCTCGAGTGCGCGGAGCCGGAGTTTCAGCGCGTCGGTCAGCGACAGTTCGTGCGACAACACTTCGCGGATGGCGTCGAGACCGACGCCGGCGTCGCGCAGGCAGCGAATGAGATCGAGACGGACAAGCTCTTCGTCAGTGAAGACGCGATAGCCGCTCTCGGTGCGTCCCGCGGGCGGGAGTAATCCCTTGTCGGAATAGAAGCGCAGCCGCCGGACCGAAACGCCGCTCAGGCGCGCGGCCTCTCCAATGGTGTAGGTTCGATGTGTCATGGAAGCGTTGTGGGGCTTCCACCGGGTGGAGAGTCAAGGCTGGTCGCCAGAATGAATTCCGGTCAGGGCGCTCGATAATGTCGCAGGCGCGCGCTAGCCGTCCAGCACGATGGCGTGGATGTTGCGGCCGTAGTCCGGTTCCTTGCGGTGCGTGGTGCGGCGGTAACTGAAGAAGCGCTCGTCCGCATAGGTGTCGACGCCGGCATCGTCGATCATCAGGATGCCCGCGCGCTCCAGCCGCTGGCGGATGTAGCCCGCGAGATCGAACATCGCGTGGTCCGCGCGCGTGGACGGGACGAAGAAGCGCGCGTTATCGGGCGCGCCGTCCGAGAAGCGCGCGACGAATTCCGCGCCAACCTCGTAGCTTTGCTGACGGATCAGCGGGCCTATCGCGGCAATGATGGAGCCGCGCGACGCGCCGAGGCTCTCCATCGCGGCAATCGTATTCTCAAGCACGCCGCCGATGGCGCCCTTCCAGCCGGAATGCGCCGCGCCGATCACGCGTGTCTGCGGATCGACAAACAGAATAGGTCCGCAATCCGCCGCGGTGACGCCGAGCGCCAGTCCCGGCACGTTCGTCACCATCGCATCGGCGTGCGGGCGCGATGCGGTGTCCCATGGCGCGGTGGCGACCGCGACATCGGGCGAATGGATCTGGAACACGGTGAGAAACCGCGCGGGCATGACGCCGAGATGTTCCGCCATGCGCCGGCGGTTTTCTGCGACATGCACCGGATCGTCGTTCGATCCGAGACCGCCGTTGAGGCTCTTATAGATGCCGCTCGAGACGCCGCCCTCGCGCGAAAAGAAGGCATGGCGCAGGTTCGGGACAGCCGACAACAGCGGCGACGTGAATGTCATGATTTCGTGTCCTGCTCGGACAGCGCCGCCAGCGTCTCGATCGCGGGATGCGAAATGCCGAGGACCTTGAACAGCGAGCCCATGCCTTCAGGGCTTGGGCCGGTAAGACGGGCCAGTCCCGCGGTAATCAGCTTCTGGCCGTCTTCGGTCGCGTTCTTCATCAGTGCCTGCGCACGGGTCTCGATCCCGAGGCTTTTGAGGAACACGCCTTGCTCCACCGGGCCATGGGCGCGCGCGCCGACATCCTCGGCGGCGCGGGCCAGCGCCTGAAAATCCACATGCGCGGTGACGTCCGCGAGGCCGGCATTGCGCAGCGGGTTGGTGTAGTTGTGCCGTGCGACCGCCTGGAACGTATCGCCGGCATCGCTGCGCAGATGGCCGTAGTCGATGATCAGCGCGGCGCCGCCCTGATCGCGCAACCGGCGCGCGATGGTCATGATCTCGTTGTCGGGCCGCCACTCGAAGATCGCGCCATTGGGCGCGGCGCGCACCAGCGGCGGCAGCAGCACCTCGAATCGCGGCATCGGGTCCTTGGCGATGCCGTAGGCGAGAACGTCGTCATCGATCTCGATGACGCGCTCGTGCCACCCGGTGTCCTGCTTGACCGCCTGATGGACCGGCAGCGCATCGAAAAATTCATTGGCGAGAACGATCGCGGGCCCGTCCGGAATGTCCTCGATCCGGTCGTACCATTCCACATAGGCCGCATCGGCGAGCTTCTCGCGTTGCTTGTCGCGCAGCCTCTCGCTGGCCTCGACCAGATGCACGGTGATCGCGTCATGGAACGCCGGCAGAATCCGCACCGCGCGCAATGCATCCGACATCATGGTGCCTCGGCCGGGTCCCAGTTCGATGAACTTGACCTCCTGCGGCATGCCCATCGCATTCCACACCGACGCTGCCCACAGTCCGACCAGTTCGCCGAACATCTGGCTGACTTCCGGCGCGGTGATGAAATCGCCGTCGCGGCCGAGCGGATCGCGCTTGAGGTAGTAGCCGTATTCCGGATGCGTCAGGCAAATCTGCATGTAGCGCGACACCGGCATCGGGCCGTTCGCGGTGATCTGCTTTCTGATCAGGGTTTCAAGCGGCGAATAATCGGACACGGCGAACTTTCGGAAATCGGGAATCGCAAATTTAAATATGATCTTACGTTATTATGCCGCTTTGGCGGCGCCGTCACCCGCCGAGCGCGGCCCGCGGCGCCATGCAGCGGCGATAAAAGCGAGGCCCGCGATAATCATCGGGACCGACAGGATCATGCCCATCGTCAGGCCGCCCCAGAGGAATCCCAGTTGCGGATCGGGCTCGCGGAAAAACTCGCTGATGATGCGCGCCACGCCGTAGAGCGCGGCGAACGCACCGATAATGAAGCCGGGGCGCTTCAGCGCGCCGCCGCGGATCAGCAGCGCCAGGATGATGAAAAGAACGATGCCCTCGAGACCCGCTTCATAGAGCTGGCTTGGATGGCGCGGCAGCGGGCCGCCGTTCGGGAATACCATCGCCCAGGGAACGCTGGCGTCGGCGTGACGGCCCCACAACTCGCTGTTGATGAAGTTCGCCAGCCGTCCGAGCAGCAGGCCGATCGGGCCGACCGCGCAGGTGACGTCGCCCAGCGACAGCACCGGGATATTCCGCTTCCAGCCGAACAGCAGCACCGCGATCACGCAGCCCATGAACCCGCCATGGAACGACATGCCGCCGGTCCAAAGCTTGAAGATCTCGGCGGGATGCTGGGTGAAGAAGCCGAGATTGTAGAACAGCACATAGCCGGTGCGGCCGCCGAGGATGATGCCGAGCGTCACCCAGAGGATGAAGTCGTCGAAATCCGTGACCGTGAACGGCGCCCTGCCGCCCCACAGCCGTTCGCTGCGGATGATCTTCCGCGCATAGAGCCAGCCCAGCACGATGCCGCCGATATAGGCCAGCGCATACCAGCGGATCGCGATCGGCCCGATGGCGATGGCGATGGGGTCGAAGACGGGGAACGCGATGGTCAGAAACATGAGCAGGCGATGTCCGGCGGGGTGCGCGAATCCTGGCGTCTGTTCCGCAAAACTAGCCCCGGTTTGCGACAGGAATGCGCGTTTAACAATTCACGTGTTTCTTACATCTTGCGCCCCGGCAAGGCCATCACCATTGTCTGATCCAGCCAACCAGTGGTCTGTTGCCACTAGAAATATAATTGCTGGCGGAGCCTTGGATTTGACATTCGCTTTGCGGACGTGTGGTTAGTTGGATAGCGAATGTCAAATCCGCTCCACCAGGCGGGAAATCGGCCCTTCGGAGTGTAATGATGACCCAGACCAGCAACCGTTTTTTCGACGAGATCGCGCGCCTGATGAATGACGCCGCGGGCGCCGCCTCGGGCGTGAAGCGCGAGGTTGAAACCGTCGTGCGCAGTCAGGCCGAGCGCATTCTGCGCGACCTCGATCTCGTCAAGCGGGAGGAGTTCGAGGCGGTGAAGGATATGGCGCGGCTCGCACGCGAGGAGAACGAGGCGCTGAAGACGCGCATCGCCGCGCTGGAGAAGAAGCTCAGTCCCGTCGCGGAGACCTGAGGGTTCCTCTCACCCCTTTCTTCCTCTCACCCCTTTCAGAGCGGGAAGGTCACAAGCGATCGCGACAGGCGACTCGCGTGAAGCCGACGATTTGAATCTAAAGGATTCAAATTCGCGCCAAAGGCGTTGACCAGTGCGCGCCCAGAATCATCATTTTGATTGCACGGGAGTGTATCGTGGCGCGAGCTGAGGTTGCGAGGTGAGCCGTGGCTCAATTCGACCGCACAAGCATTTCTGAAGTCGAGCACGTCATAAAGGCGCCCGCATCAAGGTGGGACAAGAAAATTGCCGCTGACCTGGTTTCCGAAATGGAAGCCTTCTTCGGGAAGGTGGACACGGTCCCGCAGATGAAGCAGGCCCTGGCGATCGCGGGCTACCAGGGGCTTCAGCGGCAGATTGAAAAGGCCGTTGAAGGAAAGACGAATCTGGATGCGGTGAGGGCGATGGCGCTTGCGATGCGCAGTTTCGCCCTCGGCAGCCCCGGACTGGCCGTCGCGTCATTTCGCGATCCGGATGTCGACAATTCCGAATCCCAGAAAGCAGCGGGACAACTGGTTCAGGTCGTCCTGCGCGTTTTTGGCGATGCGGGAATCAACGGCGAGTCCGCCAGGCATGCGATCCGCATTCTCAAGAGCCTCGTCCGCGGATTTGTGCTGAACGAAATGTCGGCTCCGGTGGCCCGCCCCATGGAGTATCAGAAGAGCTACGTCTTCGCCGTCGAGATGTTTGTCAGCGGTTTAGCTTCGCTTCGCAAAGAAGCATGAGCTTGCGTTCATCGGGTCATGCATCGCGATGACAGGGTTTCGCTGATCGCATCAGTCTGGCTCGAATGCCCGGGGGCGAAATCAGCTTTCTCAGGAAAGCGGAATTTTGTGTGGTTCCTTGAAGGGCTGTTCGCTGCTGCTCACGTCCCCAGCGCCACAGGGCGGAACGCCTGGCGCAGCGCACCGTCGAGCTTGCCCGCCATCAATTCCATGATCCCAAAGGCCTGCTCCGGCGTCATGGCGGAGGTTTCGGCATCAGGCTCGAGTAGCGTGGCGTATGTATCCACCAGCGTGATGATACGGACGATGTCGCTGACGCGTTCTCCCTGAAGGCCTTCCGGGTAGCCTGTGCCGTCGAGCATTTCATGATGATGCAGCACGACGTCGAGCACCTCGCCGGGAAATCCGCGCTGCTCTTTCAGCGCGTTGTAACCGAGCCGCGCGTGTTGGGCGAGAATGGCGTTTTCCTCGTCGGTCAATACGCCGGCCTTTTCCAGAATGGGGACGGGAATGAACGCCTTGCCCACATCGTGGAGCAAGGCGGCGCGCGTCAGGCGGCGCTGGTCGTCTTCGCGCATGCCGAGATGGTGCGCGAAGGCGACGGCATAGCCGGTGACGTGAAGGGTGTGGCGGTAGCTCCTGTTGTGATGCTTGTTGACCGCGATGAGCCATTGCCGCAATGAGCAGCGTTTCAGCGCGCGCAGGATTTGCGTTTCCGCCTGCATCACGTCGTCGAGCGAGAGCGGAATGCCGGCGGGGAGCCGGCGGAAAATCTTCGACATCACGACCAGCGCGGCGGTGACGCCGGTGCTCAGGATTCGTGCGTCGGTAGTGCGTTCGTCTTCCGGCGTTTCCGGAAACACCTCGCGGATCCGGTGCAGGATGCTCTCGGGATGAAACGGCCTCTGGATGGTGTCGGTCGCGCCGAGCGCCCAGGCCTGCGCAGAGCCGTGATGAAGCGCATCGGCCAGCACGAACAGCCGGGGCAGCGGCTGATAGTCCTTGCCGGTGAGCTTGCTGCGCACGCGCTGCACGGCGGCGGCCGAGGTGAGATCGATGTCGATGACGACGCCTGCGAAATCGCTGGCCGGGTGATCGGGCAGGTCGAAAATGGAGATCGTTTCCACGCTGCCCGCGTTCCTTAGAATGCGCGCGAGTTCCTCACTTTGGTCCTCACAATCCGATGCGAGCAGCAGACGTCGCGTTGTCTGCGGAAGTTCTGCCAAAGCGGCCATGTCCGTCCTCTGCGGGGCGTTCGGTAGTTATGCACTCCACAGGTGTAGCGAAAAACAGGTTCCCGACCCTTAACAGTTATCCTTAACGGCGAGTGGCAATGCCGGTCACGCAACGGTGGCTTCTGTTCGTGCTACCTTGGCGAAATCTATCCCGGCTGGCTGCCGGAATGGTAACGATCAGGTTAAAGGGCCGGTGCCGCCTGTCATGCCGAAGATTTTGTCGATTCAGTATCTGCGCGCCGCCGCCGCTCTCATGGTGGTATTTTTTCATGCCGACGGCATGGCGCAGGAATACTTCCATTTTCATGGGCTGCCGTTCGGCGCGGCCGGCGTCGATATCTTCTTCGTCATCAGCGGATTCATCATGTGGATCACCACGGCGTCGGAGCGGACCACGCCGGCATCCTTCGCGGTGAACAGGATCATCCGTATCGTGCCGCTCTACTGGGCGATGACACTGCTGCTTTACGGCGGCTGGCTGATCTTTCGCGATCCGGCGACAGTGCCCTCGCTGTGGAATCTCATCCGATCCCTGCTGTTCATCCCGTTCGTTTCGCCGCGAACGGGAGAAATCCAGCCGCTGCTGATCGCCGGATGGACACTGAATTTCGAGATGTTCTTCTATGCGGTGTTCGCCCTTGCGCTTCTGATTGCGCGACGGCACCGGGCGGTGTTCGTTTGCACTGTCCTGAGCGCGCTGGTCGTATCCACGTTATTTGTTCCACCGTCGGGGCCGGTCGCGCTCACCTACACCAGCCCGCTGCTGATCGAGTTCATGATCGGATGTCTGCTGGGTGTCATGTATGAGCGCAAGGCGTTGCCGCGCCCGGCTGTTGCCGTGTTCCTGCTCGCCACCGGATGCGGCCTGCTGCTGACGTCAGGCATGCTGTCGGCAGCCAACATTTCTGCTTCGCGCTTTTTTCATTGGGGGCTTCCGGCATTCCTGATCGTCACCGGCGCGCTCGCGCTCGAACCGAAGTTGAAGGATTGGCGCCTGCCGATGTTGCTGGGCGACGCATCCTATTCGATTTATCTCACCCACGGCGTCGTACTCTCTGCCGTGAAGAGCGCGGTCGTCTTCTCGGGCAACGGTGCGCCGTCACTGCTGGCCGGCGGGTTCATTCTCGCTGGGTGCCTGGCGAGCGTCGTGGGCGGCGTTCTGGCCTACCGGATGATCGAAATGCCATTGGTTGCGATCTGCAAGAATCTGGCCGCGGTGGTTCGGCGGCCGGCCGCGGTCGCCGCGCACCGGCCGACCTGACACCCCTCACGCCGCCTCATTCGCGCGCCGCCACACCGGAAACGGGTCGCGAAGTTTGGCCCAGGCATCGGCGTCCATTCTCTCGGTTTCCGTCGAAGGAACCAGGCACCCATCGAGCCGCCGGGTCAGTTCGGCGATGTCCACGCCGGTGCCGATGAAGACGATCTCCTGCCGCCGGTCGCCCCACACCTGCGACCAGTTACGTTCGATTGCACTTCGCCACTCGGGATGATCGGGCCAGCGTTCCTTTGGGATCGCCGCCCACCAGAAGCCCATCGCCTCGCTGCGCACGATGGCGCCGGCCTGGCTGAGTTCGCCGACCCATTGGGGCCGCGTTGCCAGCCAGAAGTGGCCTTTGGCGCGTATCACGCCGGGCCAGCTTGAATGAATGAAGCCGTGAAACTTCTGCGGGTCGAACGGGCGGCGTGCGCGATAGACGAAACTCGTCACGCCGTATTCCTCCGTCTCCGGCGTGTGGTCTGCGAAGCCGTACAGTTCCTTGAACCAGACCGGGTGCTGCTGCGCCTTCTCGAAGTCGAAGCGTCCGGTGTTGAGGACTTTGTCCAGTGGCACTCTGGAAAAGCTGGTCTCGATGATGTCCGCTTCCGGATTCAGCGCCTTCAGGATGCGGCGCGCGGCTTCGCGCTGCGCGGGCGAAGCGTCCGCGATCTTGTTGAGTACGATGACGTCGGCGAACTCGATCTGATCGACCAGCAGATCGGCCAGCGTGCGCTTGTCGCCGTCGCCGAGCGACTCGCCACGGTCGCGCAGGAAATCATGCGAGGCGTAGTCGCGCAGCAGGTTCACGGCGTCAACGACGGTCACCATGGTGTCGAGTTTCGCCACGTCGCCGAGGCTTGCGCCGTTCTCGTCGCGGAAATCGAAGGTGGCCGCGACCGGCAGCGGTTCGGAAATGCCGGTGGATTCGATCAGCAGGTAGTCGAACCGTCCATCGCTTGCGAGCCGGCTGACTTCCTTGAGCAGGTCGTCACGCAGCGTGCAGCAGATGCAGCCGTTGGTCATCTCGACCAGTGTCTCATCCGTCCGCGACAGGTTTGCACCGCCATCGCGTATGAGGTCCGCGTCGATGTTCACTTCGCTCATGTCGTTCACGATCACGGCCACCTTCAGGCCCTGACGGTTGTTCAGCACATGGTTCATCAGGGTCGTCTTCCCAGACCCGAGGAAGCCGGAGAGCACGGTGACGGGCAGTTTTTTCATGAGAATCGAACAACCTTTTCAAAGCGATGCGGGAGAGACGGCGGGGAGGCATGGGCGGGTTTCAATATATGTTATGTTATAACATAACATAATCAATTCAACCGAAGCAAGGCGGGGAGGCGGCGATGCGAGATGGCCCGCGAATTTACAAAGAAATATCGGTTATCCCCGCCCAGGCGCGGGTGAGGCGGCGGCGTGCCAGGGCGCGAAGTTTCAGGCTCCAGACCGTCAATAAAATCCCGTCATTTCCTTGTATTTCAGGCCCATTGGGGCTAAGAACCCGCCACGTCAGCGGCCCCCGCACCCCTGGAGGCTTGCCGCGTCGTAAAACCGGGCCGCTTTGCGGCCCTTCACTTTTAAAGCTTAAGGAACTCAACAATGGCGACCGTCAAGGAATTGAAGGCGACCGCTCGTCCGAAGGCCGGCAAGGGGGCCGCCCGGGCTGAACGTCGCGCTGGCCGTATCCCGGCAGTGATCTATGGCAACAACCAGCCCCCGCTGACCATCTCGCTCGACGATGCTGAACTGCGCCTGCGCATTCAGGCCGGGCGTTTTCTGACGACGATTCACGACATCGAACTCGACGGCAAGAAGCACCGCGTGATTCCGCGCGACTTCAGCCTCGATCCGGTGCGCGACTTCCCGCTGCATGTGGACTTCCTGCGTCTCGGCGAAGGCTCCAAGATCCGCGTCAGCATTCCGCTGCACGTGCTGAACGCGGAAACCGCGCCGGGCGTGAAGCGCGGCGGCACGGTCAACATCGTGACCCACAACATCGACCTCGAAGTGCCGGCGGACAACATTCCGCAGTATCTCGAAGCTGACGTTGGCAAGCTCGACATCGGCAGCTCGCTTCACATCACCGACATCAAGCTGCCGAACGGCGTGAAGCTGTTCACCCGTGAGGACGCGACGCTGGTCACCATCGTTCCGCCGTCGGGCTACAACGAAGAACTGAAAGCCGCCGCGGCTGCCGCTGCCGGTGGTGCCGCGCCTGCGGCCGGTGCTGCTC